>CAIYGQ010000096.1 GCA_903925745.1 uncultured Actinomycetes bacterium
GCACCGAAACGCCGAGAGGGCGAGAGGGGCGAGAGGGCGAGAGGGACGGGACGGGCGTGGGTCAGGGAGTGAAGTTCTTCCAGTACTGACTGGGAGTGGGGCCCAACTGGCCGGCGTACTTCGACCCGAGCGACGACGCCCCGTAGGGGTGCTCAGCCGGTCCGTCCATGCGCAGGAAGCTGATCTGGCCGATCTTCATGCCCGGGTAGAGCGTGATCGGTAGGGTGGCCACGTTCGAGAACTCGAGCGTCAACTGACCGTGGAACCCCGCGTCGACGAACCCGGCGGTGGTGTGGATCAGCAGTCCCAGACGACCGAGTGACGACTTGCCCTCGACCCGGCCGACGATGTCGTCGGGCAACGAGACCACCTCTGCGGTCGCACCCAGGACGAACTCGCCGGGGTGCAGGATGAACGGCTGCTCGGCGGTGGCGGTCACCTGCTCGGTCAGGTCGGTCAGGTCCTCCCGGACGTCGATCACCGGTCGAGTGTGGCTCCGGAAGACCAGGAACCGGTGGTCCAGGCGCACGTCGATGGAACTCGGCTGCACCATCTCCGGGTCGTACGGGTCGATGCCGATGCGGCCGGACTCGATCTCGGATCGGATCGATCGATCGGACAGGATCACGGGCAGCACCGTAGTGCCTGACCTGCGGCGCCCCGTCGCCCAGCGCTCGGCTACTTGACGACCGGCCCGGCCGACACCATCGGGGAGAGGACGATCGGCACCACCGAGGCCGACCGACCACCGTTCGTCGTCTCCCGGCCGGCCGGGAACGAGGAGAAGATCGCCCACGGGTTGCCCGCCGGATCGGTGTAGAAGCTCATTCCGCCGGTGCCGGTCCGCCCGCCGCGGGACGAGACCCACGGACCGTTGGCGTGGGAGGTGCACGGTCCGAGCGGCGTCGAGCACCTGGCGATCCCAGTGGAGTACGCCGCCTCGTACCACTTCCCGGCCGAGTAGCTCAGCAACCAGTTGCGACGGACCGGATCGAACATCATGGAGGGGTTCTCGATGAAGTGGTACTCCCACGGCTGCCTCCGCCCGAGGAGCACCACCCACCCTCCGATCGGGTTGGCGTTCACGTCCAGTTCGATGCCCTGGATGTTGTCGAGCGTGTCACCGAACGCAGCGAGCAGGTAGGTCCGGCCGTTGTCCTCCCGGTAGACCTCGGGATCGAGCGCGCCACCGATCTGGTTGATGCCGCAGGTGAACGGCAGGACGTCCGGCACGAACGGTCCGAGCGGACTGTCGGCCCAGGCCCGTCCGATGCACTGCGCGTTCCACGGCTGCGGTGGGTTGACACGGTCGGCGCCGAAGAACATGACCCAGCGGGTGCCGAACCGGGCGACGGTGGGCGCCCAGAGCTGGCGGAACCGGGCCGCCCAGGCCGGCGGGTTCGGCATCGCCTCGGTCGTGATCGAGTCCTTCTCGGCCTGAGAGTACAGCCGGCTCAGATCGGTGGTCCGGGTGACGGGGGCGCGCAGGTGGTTGTCGGAGCCGTACACGAAGTACTCGGACCCGACACGCACGACCGCAGGATCGGACGTCTCGGGCAGGATCGCCCGCGGGTCGGTCGACATCGGCCAGATCGGGCCGAGTTCCGGCCCGCACGCGGTGAGCAGTCCAGCGAGCAGGAGCACCAGCAACAGCGCGAGCGAACGGCGACTCACCGGGCGCGCCCGGGTCTGATCGTCTGTCATCAACTTCCTCACCCCCCAGAGGCTAGCGAAGGAGGGTGAAGAGGTCGAAGGGGAGCACGCGGTCGCCGTCCGCCCGGTCGGACCGGGTCACCGTGGGGTGGCCCACGCCACCGGATCGACGGGGTCGGTGTGCTGGTGCTCCCCGCCGTGGTCCTCGAGCAGCACCTGCAACCGGAGCAGCGACGCCGGGAGCGAGTAGGCGTCCGCCCGGCTCAGGTCGACTCGGTAGCCCATGTCGGCGAGCGACGCGATCGACAGTCGGCTCAGGGGATTGGCGCCCAGGTCCAGAGTCCCGGTCATCAGCTCGTTGTCGAACGTGGACTCCCGCCAGTGCGACTTCGCCGTGCCGGCACCGCCCGTCGCCTCGACGGGCACGGTGCCGGTCCGCCCGAACAGGCTCCACTCCGCCACGGCGTTCGGGCCGTCGAATCGCGGGTCGGCCACGTCGTCGACGAGCAGGTCCTTGAACGATGGGCCCCACAGTCCCCCGAAGCCGACCACGTGGGCCATCTCGTGGGCAACGGTCTCGTCGAAGCGCCCCTGTGAGATCAGGTTGGCGACGTCGGCGCTGTCGAACTTCATGACCCCGAACCGGGGCAGCCCGTCGGCAGTGGCGATCGAGCAGGCGCCCGCCTGACCCAGGATGCCGCCGACCCCATCGATCGGAGTGACAACGGCGTCGATCACCAGGTCGTCCACGACCTGGCTGATCGACTGGTTGGTCCCGGGGCCGCACGCGTCCTGAGGGACGTTGACGAACGCCGACGGGACGCCGCGCGCCACGATCGACTCCCAGCGGACCGCTGCAGCGTTGAAGAACGACTGCTGCTCCGCGGTCGGTGACCCCTGGAAGCGGAGCATGATGTCGTAGGACTCGACCGGGTCGGCCGTGACGACGACCGGCGCGGTCGCCTGGGTCGACGTCGCTGCATCGGAGACGGTCAACCTGGCGTTGAACGACCCGGCGGCGGCAACGGTCAGGTTGCGGCTCCCCGGCGCCTGGCAGCCCGGGATGGTGAGGTCATCGATCCCGTCGCCGTTCCCGTCGATGGCACAGGTGAGCGAGTCCCCGTCGGGATCGCTCACCGACCACGAGTACGCCACGAGCGCCGGGGCGGCCTGGGGCGTGGGTGATCCGGCGAAGGAACCGACGACGGGCGCAGAGGGGGACCACGACTCGCTCACGAAGTACCCCTGCACGTCGGCGATCACGTGGGTGGCCGACGTGAACGCACCGACCGACAGGTCACTGGTCCCCGCCGCCGACGACAGACGGA
>CAIYGQ010000097.1 GCA_903925745.1 uncultured Actinomycetes bacterium
CCGAACGGCAGCTTCTACCAGGTCGACTCGATCGAGGGTGAGTGGAACACCGGATCGTCCGAGTTCCTCGGTGAGCCGGTGGCCAACCTCGGCTACAAGCCCCGGACCAAGCAGGGCTACTTCCCGGTGCCGCCCATGGACCACTACCAGGACCTGCGCGGCGACATGACGCTCGCCCTCCACGGCGTGGGCATCGAGACCGAGCTGCACCACCACGAAGTCGCGTCGGGTGGTCAGGGCGAGATCGGCATCAAGTTCGACACGCTCCTGCGTCAGGCCGACCGCCTCATGACGTTCAAGTACGTGCTCAAGAACGTCGCCCGGCAGGCCGGCAAGTCGCTGACCTTCATGCCCAAGCCGATCTTCCAGGACAACGGGTCGGGCATGCACACCCACCAGTCGCTCTGGAAGGGCGGTGAGCCGCTGTTCTTCGACGAGAAGGGCTACGGCGGCCTCTCCGACATCGCCCGTTGGTACATCGGCGGCCTGCTGCACCACGCCCACGCGGTGATCGCCTTCACCAACCCGACGACCAACTCGTTCAAGCGTCTGGTGCCGGGGTACGAGGCACCGGTGAACCTGGTCTACAGCCAGCGGAACCGGTCGGCGTCGTGCCGCATCCCGCTCGCGTCGCAGAGCCCGAAGGCGAAGCGGATCGAGTTCCGGTGCCCCGACTCGACGTCGAACCCGTACCTCGCCTTCGCGGCGATGATGCTGGCCGGCCTCGACGGGATCCAGAACCGGATCGAGCCGCCGGCGCCGGTGGACCGGGACCTCTACGACCTCCCCCCCGAGGAGCTGAAGAACATCCCGCAGGTGCCGTCCAGCCTCGACCAGGCGCTCGACGCGCTCGAGGCCGACAACGACTTCCTGCGGGTCGGCGGGGTGTTCACCGACGACCTCATCGAGACGTGGATCGAGTACAAGCGGCTGAACGAGGTCGACGCCATCCGGCTGCGGCCGCACCCCTACGAGTTCAACCTCTACTACGACATCTGATCCGACGGGCCCCGGTTGCCGGGGACCCCAGCAGGACCAACGGCTTCCGGGCCGACGTGCGACGGCGGGACCTTCGGGTCCCGCCGTTTCGCACGGATTTCCCCCATCGGGCCCCGGGGGAGGGTGAACGGGGTTGCGCCCGCCCGCAAGACCGGACGGTCGGTCCCATGACCGACCGAACCGACACCGACCGACTCGTCGAGGCCGCCGGCGCCTCGTGTGCCGGGCCCCTCATCCGCAGCAGCGCACATGCTCGAGTCGCCGTTCGGCGTCCTCGCGCCGGGCGCGCTTCTCGCGGATGATGCGGTGGGCGTTCTCCAGAGGTGGTTCCAGTCCTGCTGCGGTGACCATCACGCCGACCAGTTCGAGCTGTGCCTGCACCAGCGGCGGGAGGTACTCCTCTGCGTCGTCGTCACCGCGACCCGGAGCTGAGCGTCGGGACTCGTCACACCCGCGTCGACGGGCTCCGCCCCGTGCGCGGCCGGACCGGGTCGTCCGGCGGTGGGCGAAGCCGTCGTCCGTGTCTACGCTGACGGTCGTGCTCGAGCCCGAGTTGCCGCTGGATCCGGACGCGCGGGCAGTCCTGGAGCGGGCCGGGCTCTTCGATGCGGCGTCACCCGACGCCGCCGAGCGCCTGGAGCTGCTCGTCCATCTGCTCGAGCGCTTCACCGCGGATGAGATCGTCGAGTGGTCGAAGCGCACCCACGTGCTCGGCGTCGCGGCGCGGGCGCTCGACCGCCCGCCGCCGCTCATCAGCGCGGCCCAGGCCGCGGCACGTGCCGGCGTCAGCGTCGAG
>CAIYGQ010000098.1 GCA_903925745.1 uncultured Actinomycetes bacterium
CCGTGGGTGTTCCCGGCCCGCGGACCGGCCAGCGCCGCGTCCAGCACCGGGTCGAGCACCGCAGCGGGGAGCGGTTCGTCGAGGAAGTCCCGGCACATCCGCCGGGAGGAGAGCACCCGGCCGACGGTCGGCTCCCCCGGGCCGTCGGCCGCCCGGCTCACCCGTACTTCAACAGGTCCTCGGCCATGGCCCACCCGCACATGATCAGGTGGTCGCCGCGGGAGGCGTCGAGGTGGTCGAACTGGGCGACGACCTGGCGGTCGAGCGACGTGGGCTTGGAGGACTCGTGGTCGAGCACCATCGGGAGCGAACCGTCGCCGGTCACGGTGAAGGACTGCTCGTCGTAGGCGGAGCCGGGGACCTCGTAGCGCTTCGCCAGCCGCTTGCCCCAGGCCCGCTCCTCGCCCGAGGCCTTGTGGCCCGGCCGGGGGACGATGTCGACGACCAGCTTGAAGGCCTCGGTGGCATCCGGGGATCCGAAGCGGGCCCCGACCAGCACGTCCTCATCGGGGAACGCCATGAGTGCCCGCCGGAAGTTCTCGGCCATGATCGACTTGAGGATCGCGTCGCGTCGCGACGACCGCTTCACGACGGCGAGGGCGAACACGATCGAGGGAGTCCCGCCGAGCCGCACCAGCGATGACACCGAGAACCCCCGCAGGTGGTTGCCCTCCCGGACCCGGGTCACCAGGACCCAGTCGGGGTTGTCCCGGAGCTTGGACAGCGTGCCCACCTCGTGGGCGTGGCCCGCCTCGGCGCAGAGGTCCGCGAGCTCGGCGAGCTCGGCGTCACCCAGCGCCACGCTGTCCATGGTCATCACCTCAAGGGCCATGCGTGCACTCCTCGAATCCTCGTCCACAGCTGCGTTCCGCAGCGAAAAGACCGCCCCTAGTCCAGCGTGTCCGCCCCCTCGCCGCAACTCGGCCGGGGAGGCTGCTCAGACGGTGACCGCGGAGTGTCCCAGCAGGGCCCGGAGCTCACCCACGAGACCACTCTGCGTGCTCACCAGGTAGTCCTCGCCCAGACGGACGAGGGCGCGCTCGTCCAGGACGATCAGCACCTCGGACTCCCCCGGGAAGTCGGTGAAGAGCGAACGCAGCCGCCCGAGCGTCCCGTCGTCGAGCCGGGTCGAGCTCAGGTGGACCCGCAACGGCGGGCTGGCGTCCACCACCGGCTCGAACACCGAGACCTCCACCGGCACGAACTTGGGGGTCTCGTCCCGGCGGTCCACCCGACCGCTGGTGATGATGATCACGTCGTCGTCGAGCAGGTGGCCGACCTCGGCCATCATCTTGGGGAAGACCATCACCTCGATGCTGCCCCGCAGGTCCTCCAGCGTGAACGTCGCCATCAGGTCACCCCGCTTCGTCCAGCGCTTGCTCAGGTTGGTGACGACCCCGCCGACCGTCCGGCGGTCGCCGTCGGCGGCCTCCTCCAGGTCGGCGAGTCCACAGTCGGTCCGCTTGGCGAGCGCCTGCTCGGCGCCCATGAGCGGGTGGTCGGACACGTACAGGCCGAGCATCTCCTTCTCGAAGACCAGGCGCTGCTTCTTGTCGAACTCCAGGTCGGGCACGGGCACCCGCTCGTCGAACACGGGCCCCTCGTCACTCGCGCCGAACAGCGACATGACCCCCATGTCGTGCTCCTTGCGGCGGGCGACCGTCGCGTCCGCGACCTGCTGGAACACGGCGAGCAGCCCCTGCCTCGGATGGCCCATGGAGTCGAACGCCCCGGCCTTGATGAGCGACTCGATGGTCTTCCGGTTGAGCACCTGGGTGTTGACCCGCTCGGCGAAGTCCTGGAAGTCGACGAAGGGCCCGTTGGCGTTCCGCTCCTCCACGATCAGGTCCACGAGCGCCGAACCGACGTTGCGGACCGCGGACAGGCCGAAGAGGATCTGCTCGCGTTCGACGCCGTCGTCGCCGACGGTGCTGATCGGGGTGAAGTCCGAGGCCGACCGGTTCACGTCCGGCACCAGGACCTCGATGCCCATCGCCCGACACTCGGCCAGGTAGACCGCCGCCTTCTCCAGGTTGGTCTTCACGCTCGTGAGGAGCGCCGAGAGGTACTCGGCCGGGTGGTTCGCCTTCAGGTAGGCGGTCTGGTAGGCGACGTAGCCGTAGCCGTAGCTGTGGGACTTGTTGAACGCGTAGTCGGCGAACGGCTCGATGATGTCGAACCACCGCTCCCCGAGCTCCCGGCCGTAACCGGTCGCCTCGCAGCCGTCGATGAACTTGACACGCTCCGCGGCGATCTTGGCGCGGTCCTTCTTGCCGCAGGCCTTGCGCAGGTTGTCGGCATCGGCGAGGGAGTACGAGGCGAACCGCTGCGCGATCCGCATGATGCCCTCCTGGTAGATGCACAGGCCGTAGGTCTCGCCGAGGATGTCCTC
>CAIYGQ010000099.1 GCA_903925745.1 uncultured Actinomycetes bacterium
CCGTGGCACCGGCGGGTCGGCTGACTCTCGTCAGCTGCCGGGTCTTTCCCCGGCGTCAGCGGTCTTTCACGCCGTCAGCGGTCTCTCCCTGCGGTCCACCCCCACTTCTGTTGCCGGGCTGTGGGGATCCGGCCCCGTGCGCCATTGCTGGTCACGATGACTCTCTACCTCCTGATGGATCAGGCGGCGAGAGCGAACTGCTCGTTGGCGGTTCTTGTGGTGTCCCCGTTTAGCGAGTCTGAGACAACTCGGGTCGCACGCTCGGCTTCCAGATCCCGACGTCGAAACCAGTCAGCCCCGTGTTGGCGACACTCTACAGGTCGTCGGTGACAGCGTCCGTCGCGGCGGCCGGCGACCCGTCGCCGCGAGAGGTGTGGTGGGGCCGGCGGCGACGGATCCACCAGCGGAGGAGCAGCACGGCGACGAGCAGGGCGACCGCGGCGCCCCCGGCGATCAGGATGATCGTGAACAGCGCCACACTCCGGCCCACGCGGGACGGCACCGGGTTGTCCCCGGTGAACTCCAGAGCATCCAGGTAGAGGCGCCGGGTGCCGTTCTGGCTGGCCTGGCCGGGCAGGAACCCGTGGTGGATCATCCAGATCCGACCGTCGGAGTCGAAGAACTCCTGACCGCCCGGCCCCGAGTAGAAGTCGATGCTCGACAGCCACGGTCGATCCAGCGGCTTCGTGCAGGGCCCGGTGACCGATTCGCACACGGCGACGCCGATCGCGTAGTTCGGGGTCGCCCAGTCGTTGGCCGAGTAGAAGAGCACGAACTTCCCACCGTTCGTGATCATCGACGGCGCCTCGACCAGGTTCGCCTCCAAGTCCTGGGTGTCCCGGATCAACTCGACCGGCTCACCGGCCGTGGTGAGGCCGTCGGCGCTCAGCTGCTGGCTGTAGATGATCGTCGGCAGGTTGCAGCAGTCCCCGTCGGCCTTCCACAGCAGGTACGGGGTCGAGCCGTCGACGAACACGCTCGGGTCGATCGCCCCGCCCTGGTCGACGGGACACACGATCGGGCCGGTCGAGTCGTCGAGGAACGGTCCGCCGGCCGCACGCGACGTGGCCCGTGAGATGCACTGGCGCCTCGGCGAACCGTCCGTGGTCGGTGGCTGCGGTGTCGAGTAGTACATGACGAAGGTGCCGTCCGGGCGGGCGAAGACCGACGGCGCCCACTGGAACCCCTTCGCGGTCCACGACGGCACCTCGGGCAACGCGTCACCCAGGTAGTCCACCGAGCCGTCGTCGCCCGTCGCGGCCCGGTACACCGGGATGTTCGCGGTCGTGGTGTTCGTGGCGTAGATGTAGTTGGCGTCCGGCTCGGTGAGCAGGAACGGGTCGGCGAGCGGCACGGGCAGGATCGGCTTGCCCGCCAGCAGGCCCGACACCAGCGCCAGCGGCTCCGTGCTCACCACCGGTGGGTCGGATGCGGCCGGTCCCACGGTCGGCGTCCGCTGACCCGCCGTGGCGTCGGCCGGAGCCGGTCCTCCGGGCACCGTCGTGGAGGTGGGGGAGCCCCCCTGGTGCGCCGATGCGACGAGCGGGACCAGGAACGCGAGTGCGGCGAACGCCGCGAGGCGCCTCACCGCTCGTCCCGCCGGCCCCGGGCCACGGCTCGGGCGGCCTCCCGTTCAGCGTCGCGGCGAGCGATGTCCTGACGCTTGTCGACCGTCCGACGGCCCTTGCCGACCGCGATCTCCACCTTGGCCCGTCCGTCCTTGAAGTAGAGCCGCAGGGGGACCAGCGCGAGGCGTTCGACCTGCAGCCGGTGGCGGATCCGTTCGATCTCCTGGCGGTGCAGGAGCAGCTTGCGCGGCCGCACCGTGTCGTGGCCGGTGTGCGACTGGGCGTGTGAGTAGGGCGCGATGTGCAGACCGTGGAGCCACATCTCGCCGTTCTCCACCGCGGCGTAGGACTCGGTGAGCTGCACCTTCGACTCCCGGAGCGACTTCACCTCGCTGCCACGCAGCACGATGCCGCACTCGTAGGTGTCGCCGAGTTCGAAGTTGCGGCGGGCCTGTCGGTTCGTGGCCACGACCAGCAGGTCTGGGGACGGCATCAGGGAGCACGCTACCGGTGGATCGGTCGAGTGGGATCGAACCCATGCGTCGATAGCCTCGCTGGCGTGCGAATCACGAACCGCCTCCGCCCGTTCATCTCCGCCGTGGCCATCGTCGTCGTCGGATCCACCGTCGCCGCGGCATGCACCTCGGAGGATGGCGAGCAGGCGACCGACACGGTCGCGGATGCGAGCGGAGCGCCCGCAGGCGGAGCCGCCGACGCCGCCGACTTCGACACCGATGGCTTCCAGGCGGCTCCCGACGTCGTCGTGCCGACCTCGGGCAACCCCTGCGCGACCGACCCGTACGAGCTGCCGGTCGTCGCCGAGGAACTCGACCCCGCGGTCCGCGCCGAGTACGAGGCGGCCCTCACTCCAGCGGTGACCGACGAGTCCGGGTACGCCCTGACGCCCACCGACGCCGAGGCCGTCGGACTGACCGTCGAGGAGCTGCGGGACTGGCGATCCCGGACGGCGCCCGTCGGGTTCACCCCCGCCCAGTACGGCGAGTTCGTGCGGACGCTGTTCGCCGCGGCCATCGCCGACGGACTGCGGCCCTCCGCCATCGACGCCCGCCTGAAGGGCAGCCTCACCACGTTGTTCTCCGGTCCGCACAAGCCCTTCCCGGCCGACCCGGCCGCCGCTGCCGAGACCTATTTCAAGGAGAACGGGGAGTGGCCCAAGTCGTGGTGGTGCACCCAGATCTACCGGCGCTACGGCGCCTGGTTCGGCGACGCCACCGCCCGACCCGGCCAGCGCCCGGTCGACTCGATGTTCACCCTGGACGTGACGACCGGCCTGAGCGACATCGACGTCCAGCTCTCGAGCGACGAGATCCGGGACGGGGTCACGAGCACGTACCAGTCGGACCCTGCGCTGCAGCAGTTCGTGAAGGACCTGGTGAACCCGAGGGCCGGGTTCTACGACCGAATCGTCTTCGCAGCCGCATACCCCGAGCTGACCGCCTGGTCCGACGACTGGAGCGACACGCTCGGTCGACGGGTGGCGATCGCGTCGTTCGACGCCCGTGGCCCGCAGAACGAGCAGTCCCGCTTCAAGCCGACCGACTGGATCGTCCCGAGCCCGGTCGGCTGAATGGTCTGAGCCGCCGCGCCCACCGGAGCGGGCCGATCAGGGGCGCGGCACGACCACCGGCCCGCACGGCGTCCCGTCGACGTTGGTGAGGGGCGCCCCGGTCCGGTCCCGGGGTTGCACCTCGAGTCGGTCCGGAGCCGCTGTGACGGTGGCGAACGCGTAGGCGTCGAGCCGCACGCACGACATGCCCAGTCCGCCGGCCTCGCTCGGGGTCAGGAGGAAGTCGGTGGCCAGCCGGTCCACGGCCTCCTCGCCCTGGGCGAAGTAGCGGGACCAGATCTGTTGACGTTGGCCGGCCGCTGCCGGTCCGACCGCCACCTCCGTCGCCGTTCCCGGCCGCGCCGGTCGTCCCGGCTCCAGGTCGACCGGCCCCGCCAGGGTCGCGTGCACGTCCGTGGCCAGAACGACCGTCCCGGGCACCGACGCCAGGAGCTCGACGAGTCGCGCCCGTTCCGCCGGGTAGCCCTCGAACCGTCCGTAAGGCGACACGTAGAACTCCTGGATCGGATTGGTCGACAACACCACGCGGAACGCAGCGGTGGAACTCCGGAGTGCCCGGTCGAGCGCGGCGAACTGGTCCGGGCCCAGGATGTGGCGCTGCGGATCGTCCAGCAGTGCCCGGCACCCCGGGTCGACCGGCGCCCGGAGCCACTCGTCGCCCAGCAGGTCCGCCCACCGATCCCGGAGCGCCTGTGGTGCGGTCGGCGCCCGCTCGATCTTCCTGGTCACCGGGTTCCGGCAGGCCTCGGCCCGGCCCGAATCGAAGAGCGTGTCGACCGGTGCCGTTCGGAACGTCGTCTCGTCGAGCACCACCACGTCGAGGTTCGGCCCCCACGGATACACCGAGAAGATCCCCGTCTCCGGCGAGTGGTCGACGGGTGTGTAGTCGGTGAAGGCGGCGACGCCCGCCCGGAAGTGCTCCTCGGTCGCCGGGTCGGCCGGGTTCCTGGAGAAGCCGTTGTCCCACTCGTGGTCGTCCCAGTGCGAGTAGGTCGACGTGGACGCCCGGGCCGCCCGGAGCTGGGGCTGGGCCAGGTTCTCCCGGTACTTCTCCCACTTCTCCGGCCGACTCCGCGCCACATAGCCCCCGGACCGCTTGACCACGTCGTCCGCGTAGATGGTGTCGCCGCCATTGGCGATGAAGTCGAGCGGCAGGGATGCCATGGCGTCGTAGACGTCGAATCCCTCGCCATAGAAGGCCTGCTCCGCCCCCTCTGCCCGCTCGGCGGTCGCATCGCCTGTGAACGCGAACACGACCGGAGTGGTGTCGTCGGCCGCCGGCGCCGTCCGGAACGATCCCGTCCGGCTCGCGATCCCACGGTCGTCGCAGAAGCGGTAGCTGTACCGGGTTCCGGGCTCCAGGCCGGTCGCCCGGATCCGGATCGTGCGGTCCTGCTCGGCGCTCGGCTCGCCGGCCGACCGGGCGAAGGCGGCGCCGACCGCATCCCCGGAGCAGTCGGGGCCGAACCCGTCGGTCCGGACGGCCACCGACACGGGAGCATCGGTCACGGCCCGGGTCCACAGGAGGGCCCCGTCGCGGCGCGCGGCGCCGGAGGCCACCCCCTGGGCGAACACCGGTCCGTCCGTCGCTCCGCCGTACGAGGCGGTCCGCCCGCTCGCCGCACCGTCCGATCCGGTGCCCTCGGCCCCGACGCGTCCGGCTCCCGGGGCGACCCACGCCGAATCATCGGTGCACGCCGGCGCCACGCCGGCGAGGACCGCGATCAGGGTGGCGCCGACCACACGGGCGCGGTGACTGACCGGCCGGACACGTCGGTTCGCGACACGTCGGGGCGCTGCAGTCCACCGCGCCGACGGGGCCCGTCGGGTCTCCACGGCCCGAGCATAGGGACGACGCCGACGGGAGTGGTCGCACGGACACCTGACGCGGGGTGGGTACCCTCTGGGCGTGCTCGTCCTGGACCCGGCGCACCACGCCGCGCTCGTCGCCCACGCACTCCGTGGATTCCCGCTCGAGTCCTGCGGGCTGATCGCCGGGGAGGAGTCCGGCGACGGCACCGGCACCGTCCACCGCTTCTACCCGTGCGAGAACGCCGCGGCCTCGGGGAAGCTCTACACGGTCGCACCGCGGGACCACCTGCGGGCCGACCGTGACGCCGAGTCGAACGGCTGGCAGATCATCGGAGTGGTCCACTCCCACACGCACACCGACGCCTACCCGTCGGCCACCGATGTCGCCCAGGCGCCGGATCCGGGATGGCACTACGTGATCGTGTCGCTGCGGGACGACGAGCCGTCGACCCGGTCCTACCGGATCGTCGACGGATCGATCTCCGAGGAACCGGTCCGCGTCGACGGCTTCGGGTAGGCGGCCCACAGCGGTCGGGGCCGTGCGTCCGGCGGGGTCGATCGTCACGTGAGTGGTGGATCGGGGTCCTGATTCCCTACCATGTGGGTC
Source organism: uncultured Actinomycetes bacterium (assembly GCA_903925745.1). GTDB lineage: Bacteria > Actinomycetota > Acidimicrobiia > Acidimicrobiales > Microtrichaceae > SXMI01. Next base: position 5,576 of record CAIYGQ010000099.1, read on the forward strand.
GGGAATCAGTGGCGGTGCCTGCTGGTTGCCACAGACCCATGACCGTCCACGACTCCGTCCTCGACCTGATCGGCAACACCCCTGTCGTCGACGTGTCGCGCCTCAGCCCCAACCCCGACGTCCGGATCCTCGGGAAGATGGAGGGCCAGAACCCGGGCGGGTCCGTCAAGGACCGGATCGCGCTCGCCATGGTCCAGGAGGCCGAGGCCGACGGAACCCTGACCCCCGGCCGCACGATCATCGAGCCCTCCTCCGGGAACACCGGGATCGCCCTCGCCATGATCTGCCGCATCCGCGGCTACCACCTGAAGATCGTCCTGCCAGAGAACGTCTCGATCGAGCGCCGCCAACTGCTCGAGGTCTACGGCGCCGAGATCATCCCGTCGCCCGGCGCCGAGGGGTCCAACGGCGCAGTGCGCCGCGCCCAGGAGCTCGCATCCGAGCACCCCGAGTGGGTGTTCCTCTACCAGTACGGCAACGAGGCCAACCCGCGGGCCCACTACCGGACGACTGGACCCGAGATCTGGCGGGACGTCCCCGACATCACCCACTTCGTCGCCGGGCTCGGGACCTCCGGCACGCTGCTCGGGGTCGGGACCTACCTGAAGGAACAGAACCCCGACGTCAGGATCTTCGCCGTCGAGCCGCCCTCGGGCGAGACGGTCGAGGGGCTCCGCAACCTGGACGACGGCTACATCCCGCCGGTGTTCGAGAAGTGGGGCGGGTTCGAACTGCTCGACGGCAAGTCGATCGTCCGTCCGCGTGAGTCGCTCGAGTGGACCCGGCGGATGGCTGACATCGGCATCTTCTCCGGCATCTCCGCCGGGGCTGCGCTCGCCGGGGCGGTCAAGGTCGCAGGCCGGATCGACCGGGGCGTGATCGTCTACATCGTGTGCGACTATGGCTGGAAGTACCTGTCCACGGGTGCGTGGACACTCGACCTGGACGAGGCCGTCGCCAACGCCGAGCAGGTCATCTACTTCTGAACCCGGGCTGCTCCGCCGCCCGGTCGCCGGCTCCCCGGCGCAGCGACGTCCGGGCGTCGCAGTCACCGCCTCCTCCCTGGTCCCGCCTCCCGGGTCCGTGCACCACCCGGGGCTAGCGTTGCGTCGTGGCGGACCGGCCGATCGGGATGTTCGACTCCGGCTTCGGCGGGTTGACCGTTGCCCGGGCCCTCATCGACCTGCTGCCCGGGGAGGACCTCGTCTACCTGGGCGACACCGCCAGGTACCCCTACGGTCCGCGGCCCCTGGACGAAGTGGCCCGTTACGCCCACCAGATCGCCGAGGAGCTCGTGGAGCGGCGGGGGGTGAAGCTGCTCGTCGTCGCCTGCAACACTGCGGCCGCTGCTGCGCTCGTCTCGTTGCGGGACCGCTTCGACGTCCCGGTCATCGGGGTCATCGAGCCGGGTGTCCGGGCCCTGGTCGAGGCCTCGGAGTCCGGCCGCGTCGCCGTCATCGGCACGGTCGGGACGATCGCCTCCGGGGCCTACCAGGAGGCGGTGGCCTCGGCCGCCGACGACCTGGAACTGGTGGCGCTGGCGTGCCCGGGATTCGTCGAGTTCGTCGAACGGGGTGAGTTCGACAGCGAACAGGTCCACGTCCTGGCCCAACGGCTGCTCGAACCGGCGATCGAGGCCAAGGTCGATGCGCTCCTGCTCGGCTGCACCCACTACCCGTACCTGGCCCGGACGCTGGGCGACGTGATGGGCCGGGACGTCGTGTTGGTCTCCTCGGCCGACGAGACCGCCTTCGAGGTGCGTCGGGTGATGCTCCGCGACGGGCTGGCCCGCGATCGTCGCACCGGCGGGTCGGCGACGTTCGTGACGACCGGTGACGTCAACTGGTTCGAGGAGCTCGGCCGCCGCCTCCTGGGTCCGGAACTCGAGCGCGCCGAGCGGATCAGCTGGCCCTGACCCGCTGACCCGCCCGCCAGCCACCTGGCACGGGCGATTCGGTGCATCGGCCGCCGTATCCGGCGCCGAATGCACCGAGACGCCTCCGGCGGGCGCGTAGGGTCGCCGGGTGCCCGACGGCGGTCGTCGGGCGGCGGAATCGGAGGACACGATGCGACCAGACGGACGGCAGCCCTCGGAGCTGCGGCCGGTCAGCTTCGAACGGGACGCCACGGCGTTCGCGGGCGGCTCGGTCATGGTGCGTTTCGGTGACACCCAGGTGCTGTGCACGGCCATGCTCGATGACGATGTCCCCCGGTGGATGCGTGGTTCCGGAACCGGGTGGGTCACCGCTGAGTACTCGATGCTCCCGGGCTCCTCGCCCGAGCGGATCCGACGTGAGACCAAGGGTCCGAAGGGTCGCACCCAGGAGATCCAGCGTCTGATCGGTCGGGCGCTCCGCTCCGTGTGCGACATGGAGGCGCTCGGGGAGCAGCAGATCCTGGTCGACTGCGACGTCCTCCAGGCCGACGGTGGGACCCGCACCGCGTCGATCTGTGGCGCCTACCTGGCGTTGCACGACTGCCTGAGTCGAATGGTCGGCGCCCGGATCATCCGGAGCAATCCGCTGACCGACCTGCTGGCCGCCGTGTCGGTCGGGGTGGTCGACGGCCGACCGGTGCTGGACCTCCCGTACGTGGAGGACTCGAAGGCCGAGACCGACATGAACGTCGTCATGACCGGGTCCGGGGCCTTCGTCGAGGTCCAGGGCACTGCAGAGGGTGCGCCGTTCACCCGGGGCGAGTTGGACGAACTGCTGGGACTGGCCGAGCAGGGGATCGCGACGATCTGCGACCTGCAGCGTGAGTACGTCGCCGAGGCGCCGTCGGCCCGCTCGTTCGGACGGTGAGCGACAGCCCGGACGCCAGCGGCGATGCGGATCGACCTCAGCGGATCGTGATCGCCTCGGCCAATCGCGCGAAGGCGGGCGAGCTGGCCGAGATCCTCAACGCCGCAGCGCTCGGCATCGAGGTCCTGCCCCGTCCGTCCGAGGTGCCCGAGGTCGTCGAGGACGCACCGGACTTCGCCGGCAACGCGCGGCTGAAGGCGCACGCGCTCCGTGATGCGACCGGCGAGTGGGCGCTGGCCGACGATTCCGGGCTGGAGGTGGACGCGCTCGACGGTCGCCCTGGTGTTCACTCGGCCCGGTACGCCGGTGAGCGGGCCACGGATGCCGACAACGTGGCGCGGTTGCTCGAGCAACTCGAGGTGCTGGGAGCGGTCGCACCGGCGCAGCGGACGGCCCGGTTCCGCTGTGTCGTGATCCTCGCCGGACCCTCCGGTCAGGAGTTCGTCGCCGAGGGCGTGGTCGAGGGGCGCATCATCGACCGTCCGACCGGCGACGGCGGGTTCGGATACGACCCGGTGTTCGTGCCGGTCGACGGGGACGGTCGGACGTTCGCGCTGATGTCCTCGGAGGAGAAGCACGCCGTGTCCCATCGGGGACGGGCGTTGCGCGCCCTGGTCGACCACCTCCGCTGACCCTTCCCGCCCCCCGCCCCCCGCCTCGCCCACCTGCTCGCCCGGCGTTTCGGTGCATTCAGCACCGGATGGGGGTCGGAGCGCACCGAATCGCCTTGGGGTGGGGGGTGCGGGTCGATCGGCCCGATGACGACCGATCGTGTCCACCGCACCATCGGAGGGTGCGTCGAGCTACTGTCCGCCCACCGGTTACACCTCCTGCCCCGGACACCCCGCTCGAGCGCGTGCTCAGGCTGGCAGGTCGACGCCACGGCGTGGTCACGCGGGACGAGGTGCTCTCGCTCGGCGTCAGCCGCGGCCAGGCGAGCCGGCTGGTGCAGCGCCGCATCCTGGTGCCCATGTGGCGCGGTGTGTACGCAACGGGGGGAGTTCCGCTGACGCCCATCGTTCGGCTAGCCGGTGCCGTGGTCGCCACGAACGGCGCCGCGTCCCACGTGAGTGCGGCATGGCTGCACGGACTCCTGGACGCGCCCGAGGACCCGGAGGTCACCGTGAACCGCACTGCGGACGGGCGACGCGTCGGCGTGCTCCTTCACCGCTGCGACGACCTCTCCCCGCAGGACACGGTCGTGCGCAACGGTATCCGTGTCACGGACGCGACGCGGACGTGCATCGACCTGGGGGCCGTCCTTTCCCCACGGGAGCTCGAACGAGTGATCGAACGCGCCAGGGCCCGGCGCCTGATCAACCTGGATCGGCTGGTGACGAGGTTCCTGTCGTTGAGTCGCCCGGGTCGTGTCGGGCTCTCGGTGGTCCGCTCCGTCCTCGAGGATCTCGACCCTGCGCTGCGGCCCGTCGAGAGCGACCTCGAGGCGATGGTGGTCCAGATCATTCGCCGCCATGACCTACCCGAGCCCGCCAGACAGGTGGAGGTCAAGGTCGGCGGTCGCAGGTTCCGGCTGGATCTCTGCTACCCGGACCGGCGTGTGGCCATCGAGTGCGATGGGTTCTCGTTCCACGGGTCCAGGTCGGCGTTCGAGTCCGACCGTGAGCGCCAGAACCTGCTCGTCCTGTCGGGCTGGCGGGTCCTGCGGTTCACCTGGCGCCAGGTCGTCGGCCGGCCGACGTGGGTGGCCCAGCAGATCGCGACCGCCCTCGACTCGGCCAGACCTCGCTGAGCGCCATCGCCCCGCCACTCCCTCGATACTCCCGACCCCCGCAACCCCCGCCATCCCCGCAACCCCCGTAACTCCCGCAACCCCCGTAACTCCCGCAACCCCCGCGTTTCGGTGCATTGGGCGCCGGATCCGATGCGGAATGCACCGAAACGCGGGGAGAGGGGAGGGGGATGCAGGGCGGGGGAGCGGCTCACCAGTTGCGGAGGTCCACCGCCCAGACGTCGACGACCTCCTCGCCGTCGACCACCACCATCCGCTCGTGGTACGCAACGGTCGGATCGACGTGCGCGGGCAGCATGCGGACCCGGTCGCCGACCGACGGCAGTCCGGTCGTCCCGGCGGCGGTCATTCCGGCCGCTGGGCCTTCGGGCGGCAGGATCGTCGTGTGCTCGTCGGAGCAGAAGAAGACCCGCCATCCGGGCACCTGCGGGTTGCCGTGGTCCATCCCGAAGCTCTTCAGTCCGGCGTCCAGCACGGCGGTGCCGCGCTCGGGTGAGACCGACAGGACGGTGGTCTCCACCGAGAGGGCCAGCCGGAACGGCAGGCCGAGGCGGTCGTAGTGGGTGTCCATCAACAGGTACGAGCCGGCCTGCACCTCGGTGGCCCACGGGTGCAGGTCCCAGGTCCCGGTGCCTCCGGCCGACACGACGTCGCCGCCCACGGACTCGGCTGCGACCCGCAGGAGCGCCATCGCCTCCTCGACCCCGCTGGCGCGGGCGGTGCGGTCGGGAACGCCGACCAGATGGCCCTCGTAGCCCATGACACCCCGCACGTCGCAACCGAGCGAACGCGCGAGCTCGGCGATGGCCCCGGCCTCCTCGGGTGGGCACCCGCAGCGGGGGAGCCCGACGTCCACGTCCACCAGGACCGAGGCACCCGCCGCCGCGGCGGTCCGCACCGTCTCGGGGGAGTCGACCGCGACGGTGATCCGGGCGTCGGCCCGCTCCACGAGTCGCGTGAGCCGGTCCCCCTCCAGGGTCTCGTTGGCGAGCAGGAGGTCGTCGCCGACCGAGGCGTCCGTCAGTCCCTCGAGCTCGCGCAGTGTCGCTGCGCAGAACGAGCGGTGGCCGCCGGTGGCCTGCACGTGCCGCGCCAGGTCCGTCGACTTGAAGGCCTTCACGTGGGGGCGGAGCCGTCGGCCCGGACGCTCGGCGGCCATGGTCGTCACGTTGTGGTCGAGCGCGGCGCCGTCGACGACCAGCAGCGGTGTCGGCAGGTCGTGGACGTTCACCGCCGAGACCGTACGCGCCGCCGGGGTTGGCAGGTCGGACAGTGTGTGATCGGTCGTCCGCCGATCCGGTCGGTGCGCAGGTCGCTGCCGCAACGCCGACAGTGTTCGCGGTGGTAGACGTAGAGCCGGTCCTCCCGGCGCATGCGGTGCCTCGGCCGCCCGATCTCGTCGGGGTCGGTGGTGGTGATGCGGCCGCTCCGCTCGCCGATCCGCAGCAGTCGCACCGTCTGGGCCCACAGCTCCTCGAACTCCACGTCGGTGATGGCTGAGGAGGGCCGGGCGGGGTGGATCCCGCAGAGGAACAACAGCTCGGCCCGGTAGACGTTGCCGATCCCGGCGACGATCGACTGGTCGAGCAGGGTGGCGGCGATCGGCCGCTCGGTCCGGGCGAGCCGCTCCCTGGCCCGTTCGGGCCGGGCGTCCCGGCGGAGCGGATCGGGCCCGAGCCGGGCGACGATGCGCTCCTGTTCACCCGGGTCGACCAGCTCGCACCGTGTGGGACCGGACAGGTCCCAGGTGCTGTCCTCGCCGACCAGCCGGAGTCGTACCGCACCGGTCGGTTCGACGGGCGGGAACTCGCGGCGGCGGAACTTCCCGATCAGCCCCAGGTGGACGTGCAGCACCTCGCCGACCCCCAGGTCGCAGAAGAGGTACTTCCCCCATGCGTCGGCCCGCTCGAACGTGGCGCCGTCCAGGAGCTGCGCCCCCTCGGCGAAGCGCCCCTGGGGGGAGTCGGCGTGGACGAGCCGACCGGCGAGGGTCTCGTCGAGCTGGCGGGCCAGGCGGTGGATGGTGTGACCCTCGGGCACGCCGCAGTCTGCCGCGAGCGGACGCCCTCCGCCGTGTCGTGTGTCGGCCTGTCCGCCCGGGCGGCCCGGCAGGCGGGCGGCCCGGCGGACGCCTTCGGGCCGGGAGTGGTGCGGACGGAGGGACTCGAACCCCCACACCCTTCCGGGCACCGGGACCTAAACCCGGCGCGTCTACCAGTTCCGCCACGTCCGCAGCAGTGTCCACGCTAGTGGCCGGGCCCCGTCGCGGCGCCCGATCCCACCTGCGTTACCTTGGTCGCCTATGCAACAGCCTGAACCCACGACGATCCCGGCGCTCCCGTCCGGTGACGTCACCACCCCCGTCATGCAGTCCAGCGGAATGGATCCGAGCGCGGACATCTACAACCGTCTCCTCAAGAACCGGATCGTCTACCTGGGTTCCGAGGTGAACGACCAGGTGGCGAACTTCATCACCGCGCAGCTGCTGTTCCTGGAGGGCGAGGACCCCGAGAAGGACATCTGGTTGTACATCAACTCGCCGGGTGGTTCGGTGACCGCCGGCATGGCGATCTACGACACGATGCAGTTCGTGTCGCCGGATGTCGGGACCATCTGTATGGGTCTGGGTGCCTCGATGGGCCAGTTCCTCTTGTGCGCCGGAGCGCCCGGCAAGCGCTACGCGCTGCCGCACGCCCGGATCATGATGCACCAGCCGTCGGCGGGCATGGCCGGCCAGGCCTCTGACATCGCCATCCAGGCGGAGCAGCTGAAGTACATCAAGGACCTGCTCGCCGACCGGATCGCGTCGCACACCGGCCAGACCAAGGACCAGATCAACGCGGACTCGGATCGTGATCGTTGGTTCACCGCCGAGCAGGCGAAGGACTACGGCATCATCGACCAGGTGATCGTCCGTCGCGGCGAGATGCGCTGAGACGAACGGCGCTGCGGCCCTCAGGAGAGCCTGAAGCCGCAGCGCTCCTCGGTCCACTGCTCGACGACCGCCGCGTCATCGGCCAGGGTGCCGAGCTGTTCCTGCAGCTGCTCGCGTTGGGCCTCCACGGCACCCGGATCGCCGTCCCCGGCCCGGAGCAGGGCGACGACGCCCACGACGCCGTCGGCCAGGGCTCGGGTGGGCCCGGCGATCTCGGAGGGAGCGGCATCGGCCACCTCCACCAGTTGTTGGGCGGCGGCATCCGCGGCGTCCAGGTCGCCGGCGTCGAGTGCGGCGCTCAGGGTGTCCAGGGTGCGGATCTCGTCGAGCCGGTCGCAGTACTCGGGGGTGGAGTCCCCACAGGCCGCGGTGGCTGCGATGAGGAGCGCACCGCCGACCGCCACGCCGGAGGTGATCCGTTGTCGGATGGCCCCGGGCCGTGGCACCGGGCTCAGCCGCCCGTCAGTGCGGCCAGACCGTTGCCGGTGATCTCCTCGACGGCGTGGGCGACGCCGAGGGGGTCCCGGAACAGTGCGCTGCCGACCACGAAGACCTCGGCGCCGGCCCGGGCGGCGGGCTCGATGGTGTCGGCGGTGATCCCGCCGTCGACCTCGACCTGGACGTCCAGGCCGCGCCGGTCGACCAGATCACGGAGCTCCTCGACCTTCCCCTCCATGGAGGCGATGTAGGCCTGCCCGCCGAAGCCGGGGTTGACGGTCATGACGAGCACCTGTCGGACGTCCTCGAGGACCCACTCGACGCTGCTGGTCGGGGTCGCCGGGTTGATCGCCACGCCGGGCTCCGCTCCCAGGTCGGCGATCACGCCGAGGGTGCGGTGCAGGTGGGTGCACGCCTCGGGGTGCACCAGCACTCGGCTGCAGCCGGCCGCGACGAAGTCGGGGATCAGGCCGTCGGGTTCGCGGACCATCAGGTGGGCCTCGAAGGGCAGGTCGACGAGTGGCCGACACGACGCGATCACCGCCGGCCCCATGGAGATGTTCGGCACGAACTGGCCGTCCATGACGTCCCAGTGGATCCTCCCGACGCCGGCCCGCTCGAGCTCGGTGCAGGTCTCGCCGAGGCGGGAGAAGTCGGCGTTCAGCACCGACGGCGCGATCTCGACGGTCCGGGTCGTCGCGCCGTTGGCGTCGGGAGCAGTGGGTGCCACGTGTGCCTCCGTTCGGGTGACCCGACGGAGGCTACCGGCTGGGCGGCGACCGTCCGTGGCCGACTGGTCGGCGCCGCGCCGTCACGGGTCGACCCCGGGCCACCTACGCTGCCCCGGTGGATCCCGTCGACGACCCCGCCCCCGGCTCGATCGTGGAGGTGTCCACCCTCCGGATGGTCGCCGGAGGCGATGGTCTGGGTCGCCTGGACGACGGTCGGGTCGTGCTGGTCGAGGGCGCGCTCCCTGCGGAGCGCGTGACGGTCGAGGTGACCGAGGTCCGGCCCCGGCTCGTGCGGGCACGCACCGTCGACGTGGTCGTCCCCGCCCCCGAGCGGGTGGATCCTCCGTGTCCGGAACTCGCCCGGGGCTGCGGTGGCTGCGACCTCCAGTACGCGGCGCCCGCATCACAGCCGGGGTTGAAGGCCGACGTGGTGCTCGATGCTCTCCGGCGGATCGCCCGGCTGGACGACGTGCCGGTGGATCCCGGCGCGCCCCTGCCCGCCGATGGCTACCGGACGACGGTCCGCGCTGCGGTCGTCGCAGGGAGCGCCGGGTTCCGGGCCCGCCGCAGCACCGAGGTGGTGCCCGTCGGCTCGTGCGGCGTCGCCCACCCGCTCGTCGAGGAGCTGCTCGTCGACGGCGTCTTCGACGACGCGACCGAGGTGGTGATCCGGGTCGGAGCCCGCACGGGCGAGCGCATGGTCGTGGCGCACCCGACCGCGGCCGGGGTGGTGGCCCCGGGTGATGTCCGGGTGGTGGGAACCGACGAGTTGTCCCGCGGCCGTCGGGCGTGGATCCACGAGGAACTCGGAGGCCACCGCTTGCGGGTGTCGGCGCAGTCGTTCCTGCAGGCACGGCCCGACGGGGCCGAGGCGCTCGTCGCTGCGGTCGGGCGGGCGATCGGTGACCTGTCGAGCGACACGACGCTCGTCGACCTGTACGGGGGGATCGGTCTGTTCAGCGTGCTGCTCGGTGCGCACGCACCCGTCCTGGTGGAACGCTCCGCCGCAGCGGTCGCCGACGCCCGGGTCAACCTGGCGGACCGTGACGCCACGACCCTGAAGCTCGCCGTCCGACGGTGGCGGCCGACCGCCGCCGACGTGGTGGTCGCCGATCCGGCGCGGGCTGGACTCGGCGCCGACGGGGTGGCCGCCGTCGCCGGCACGGCTGCGACCAGGGTGGCGCTGGTCAGCTGCGACCCGGCGTCGCTCGCACGCGACGTCGCCTCGCTCGGAACGCTCGGCTACCGGCCGCTGGGTGTCGAGCTGGTCGACCTGTTCCCCCAGACCCACCACCTGGAGGCGGTGACCACCCTGGAGCTCGTCGAGCCCGAACGCCGGCGGGCGACGGCGTGAACGTGGGGCGTCGCAGCCGGTCGGGTGCCCCGGGCGCGTGGCCGGCAGCCCTGGTCGTGTTCGCCCTGCTGGTGGGGTGCTCGGGCAGCTCGACACCGGATACCTCGGCACCCCCGGTGTCGGATCCGGGATCGGGATCCCCTGCGGCCGCGTCCGTCCCAGAGGACGCCCCGCTCGTGGAGGTCCCGGCCGACTGCACGATCGGAGCGCCGGAGCGGCTCGTTCCCGAGGTGGTGGCCGAGTATCCGCACGATCCGACGGCCTTCACCCAGGGGCTGGTCTTCCTGGACGGACGCCTCTTCGAGAGCACGGGCCTGCGCGGCCGGTCCAGTGTGCGAGAGCTGGATCCGGCCACCGGAGCAGTGCTGCGAAGCGCACCGGTTCCCGACGACGCGTTCGCCGAGGGCCTGGCCGCCACCCTCGACGGTCGGCTGGTCCAGCTCACCTGGACCGAGGGGGTCGCGTTCGTGCGCGACCCCGACACGTTGGAGGTCGTGGATGAGTTCCGTTACGGGGGGGAGGGGTGGGGGCTCACCACCCTGACGGACGGCATCCTGCTCCAGAGCGACGGCACCGACACGTTGACGTTCCGAGATCCAGCGACCTTCGACCCGACCGGTCGGCTGGTCGTCCGCAGGGCGGATGGCGGCACCGACCGGCTCAACGAGCTGGAGTGGGACGGGCGGCACCTGTGGGCGAACCGGTGGCAGACCGATGAGATTCTCCGGATCGACCTGCGTTGCGGGACGGTCGACGGTGTGGTCGACGTCGCCGAACTGTCGGCCCGGATCGCCGGCATGGCCGTCCCGGACGGGGCGGCCGCCCCCGACGTGGTGAACGGCGTCGCCGCCGTCCCGGGGACCGACCGGTACCTGGTGGCGGGGAAGCGGTGGCCGCTGACGTTCGAGGTGCGCTTCGTCCCGGCCTGAGCGGGCTCACTCGGGGTGGTCGTCCAGCCAGCCCTCGAGCGCCGAGCGGGTGTCGGCGACGGCGGTGGTGAACCGCTCCAGGTCCCGGTCGTTCGGTGGGAACGGACCGGTCTCCAGCTCGGCGCTCAGGTCGTCGACGAGCCGGGCGCCGAGGGTGCGGCTGGTGGAACGCAGCGTGTGCGCAGTCCGTCGGACCAGCTCGGCGTCGCCGTCGGCGACCCCGGTGAGCACCTGGTCACACCGACGGGACAGTTCCCCGACGTAGGTCGTCACGATCGACCGGACGGGCCCGAGCGAACCCAGGTCCTCGACGAGTCGGTCGAGCGCCGCCAGGTCGGTCGCGTGCTCGATGGCCGCCGAGTACGGGAGCAGAGCGGCGGACAGGTCGGCGAGCCCGACGGGCTTGACGAGCAGGTCGTCCATGCCGGCCTCCAGGCACGCCGCACGGTCGTCAGGGAGTGCGCTCGCGGTCATCCCGATGACCGGCAGCTCGGCGAGCGCCGCCGACGCCCGGATCCGGCGGGTGGTCTCGAGGCCGTCCAGTCCCGGCAGCTGCCAGTCCATGAGCACGCATCCGGGCTCGCACGCGCCACTCTGCAGCACCTCGAGGGCCTCCTCGCCGCTCCCGACCACCACCGGCTGTGCCCCCAGGCGACGGAGCTGTTCAGCGACGAGCTGCTGGTTGACCGGGTTGTCCTCGACGACCAGCACGGTCACGTCGAGCGTGCCCTCGGCACGGGTGGTGGTCGTGCGGGCGACCACACCCGGATCCAGGGGGCGGCACGGCAGCAGGACGGTGAAGGCGCTCCCGCGTCCCAGTTCGGAGTCGACCTCGATGCGTCCTCCGAGCAGCTCGGTGGCGCGCTGGCTGATCGCGAGTCCCAGGCCCGCACCGCGCTGGGCGCCGGCGCTGCCGGCGTGTTCGAACGGAGTGAAGATGCGCTCCAGGTCGCCGGCGTCCATGCCGACCCCGGAGTCGGTGACGGTCACCGCCAGGGTGTCGGGTGACCTCAGCTCGACCCCCACGACGATGCTGCCGTCGTGGGTGAACTTCGCGGCGTTCCCACCCAGGTTCAGGAGCACCTGGCGCAGTCGGGCCTCGTCGGTGGCGACCACCTCGGGAACCTCGTCGTCGACCTCCCCCCGGACCTGCACGCCGCTCCGGGCGAGTGCCACGATGGCGGATCGGACGTCGGCCACGAGTTGTCTGAGCGCGCACGGCTGGACGTCGGTCGTCTGGCCGGTGGCGTTGAGTCGCGAGTACTCGAGCAGGTCGTTGACCAGGAACTCGAACTGCTCCGCCTGGCGCTGGGCGGCCGCAGCGAGCTCCCGGGCCGACGCCGGCACCTCGGAGCGGCCGAGCAACTCGGTCAGTCCGTGCAGGGCGTGGACCTGGTTGCGCAGCTCGTGGCTGACCCTTGCGACGAACTCGGCCCGGACCCGCGACTCCTCGACGGCCTCGTCCCGCCGCCTCGCCAGCTCGCGTTCGATCTCCTTTCGGGCGCTGACGTTCCGGGTGGTGATCACCACGCCGCGAACCGCCGGGTCGTCCAGCAGGTTGACGGCGGCCAGCTCGACGAACTGGAAACCGCCGGAGGCGTCGCGCACCCGGGTCTCGGCGCGGAACTCGGTCCCCGGTTCGTCGATCACCCGTCGGCGGAGCAGGAGGAGCTGGTCCAGGTCGTCGGGGTGCGTCAGGTCGATGATCGAATTGCCGCGCCAGGAGTCGGCGTCGTAGCCGAGCACGTCGGTGTGGAATCCGCTGGTGTAGAGGACGGTCCCCTCGGCGTCGACGAGGGTGATGGTGTCGGCGATGTTGGCCAGCAGTGCCTGCATGCGTCGGCGGTCCAGGTCCCGCAGGTCGCCCAGGCTCCCGGCCGGCCCGAAACGTTCGGTGAAGGCGTCGTTGGACCAGGTGATGCGTCCGTCGGGTGCGAACGCTGCCATCGGCCGGGTGTCATCGGTGGGGTCGGCCGGCTCCCCGTGGCCCGTCCCGTTCGTCGCCTCGGCGTCGTCCACCGGGTCAGTGCTCGCTGTCGTCGGCCATCCGGAAGCCGACTCCCCGGACGGTGCGGATCCTGGACGGTCCGTCGACCGGGTCGATCTTCTTGCGGAGGTTCGCCATGTGGACGTCCACCACGTGGTCGCCGGTGAACCAGTCGGCCCCCCAGACCCGCTCGCGGAGCGTGTCGCGGGACAGGACCCGCTCGGGGTGCTCGGTGAGCACGTCCAGGATGGCGAACTCGATCCGGGTGAGGGTCACCTCCTGTCCGTCGACCGTCACCCGATGGGCGTCGGGGTAGACGGCCAGCGCACCGACCCGTCGCTCGTCCAGGTTCGCCTCTGGCTCGCGTCGGTTGCGGCGAAGCAGGGCCTCGATCCGGGCCAGGAGCTCACGTGGGGAGTACGGCTTCGTGACGTAGTCGTCGGCCCCGAGCTTGAGCGTCACCACCTTGTCGACCTCGTCGTCGCTCGCGGTCAGCATCACCAGGAACGCGTCGGTGAGTTCCCTGATCTGGCGGCAGAGGTCGATCCCGTCGGTGTCGGGGAGGCCGATGTCCAACAGGATCAGGTCGGGCCCGGTCGAGCGGACGAGCTCGAGTGCGCTCGATCCGTCGGAGGCGACGACGGGGGTGTGGCCCGCCGACCGGACCAGTTCGGCGGCGAGTTCGGCCGCGTCGGGTGCGTCCTCGATGATCAGGATGGTGGTCACGACGTGTCGCCTGTTCGGGTTGCGGAGTGGTCGGTTCCCGCCGACCCCGTCACCGTATCGCCGGATCCTCCGTCCCCGGCGGAGATCGTCCCGTGGGTCCCGGGATCGGTCGTCGGAGGTCGCGGGAAGCTGACCTCGACCGCGAGACCGGTTCCGGCGCCGTCGCCCCGACCCGAGGTGGCCGTGGCGGAACCGCCCGCGGTCGCTGCGAGTTCCCGGACCAGTGCCAGTCCCATGCCGCTGCCGGCGCGTCCGCCGCCGAACGTGGTGAACGGCTCGAACGCGGCCTCCAGCAGGTCCTCGGCCAGGCCTGGTCCGCTGTCGACGACCCGCAGCACCACCCGGTCCGGCTCGCCGACCAGGTGCAACTCGACCGGTCCCGGGTCCGCGAATCGGGACGCATTGTCCAACAGCGCGTCGGTGGCCTGGCTGAGTCGGTCCGGATCGACGGGGCTGCGGCCGTCCGCCGTGGGGATGAGCAACAGGCCACGTCCCAGGAGCCGGTCGCGCCACCGGGTCACGACGTCGTCGGCGAATGCTCGCAGGTCGACCTGGGCCCACCGTGGCTCGGATGGATTCACCTCGAGCTCGGCCAGGCGCATGAGGTTGGTGAACAGGTCGCGCAGCTCCACGGTGGCGGTGGCTGCGAGCCCGAGCCGATCGCGGTCCTGGGGCGTCGCCGGCGTGGCGAGCTCGATCGCCGACAGGATGGTCTGCAGCGGCGTTCGGACCTGATGCGCCAGGTCGACGAGGAAGCGGGTCTTGGCCCGCTCCGAGGCCTCGGCCACCGCCCGGGTCCGCAGCAGTTCCGCTGTGCGCTCCTCGACGCGTCGGTCCAGGTCGTTCTTGGCCTCCCACAGCCGGCGGAGTCCGGTCTCGGCGAGTTGCTCGGCCTCCAGGCGGGCTTCGCGCTCTCGTTGCCAGCGCCGCTCGAGCCGGGCCAGGTCCTCCGGGCGAACGGGGCGGTCACTCCCGGCACCCTCTCCGGTGCCGGTCCCGTGGCCGGTCCCGTGGCCGGTGTCGGTCACGGCGTGCGCACCTCGATCTGGCAGACGTCGTCGCCTCGGTGCGCGCAACGGGGCTGTTCGATTCGGGCGTCGACGCCGAAGTGGTCAGCGGCACCGGCGACGAGACCCTCGGCGAGCGCGCACAGCCCGCGTTCGGACTCGTAGGTCAACACGAGCGTCCCGTCCTCCCGGCGCTCGACCCGGAATCGCGGGGTCTGGGCGTCGGGGTAGAGCTTCAGGACCTCGGGGTGGATCACGTCGTCGAGCTGGGCGAGCAACGACGACAGGTCGGAGATCCCCTCCAACAGCTCGGGGTGGCGGCCGGCCAGGTGGGCGAAGCCGTGGCGGCCGGCGTGGCGCAGGACGTCGTCGGTGGGCAGGCCGGTCGAGTCGCTGAGCGCTCCGACGATGCCGACCAGGTCGGCGTCCGGGTAGCTCCCGAGCGAGGTGTACGCGCCGCGTACTCCGGCGGCCTCGACGGCGTCGTCCCAGGAGTTCCCGGGGAGCGTCTCCTCGACGACGTCCTCCACGACGTTGAACACGACACCCTTCACGGCGGTCTCCTCTGTGGATCGTCGCCCCCGGATCCGAGTGGTGGGGGCGTGGCGTGTGCCGGACCGTGGGAGTCACCCGCTGCCGTCCGGCCCCGTGCGGTCACGGCCGCAGGGCCGAGGCTACGGGATCCGAGGGGCGGAACCTCCCGGAGCCGGAGCCGGAGGCTCAGGGGCCGATGAGGACCTGGGTGATCCGCCCGAGCAGCTCGTCGTAGGTCTCGACGGCCGGGAACTGGGGGAACTCGGCCCGGACGTTCTCGGGTGAGCGGAACAGGAACCCGTGGTCCGCCTCTCCGAGCATCGTCGTGTCGTTGTACGAGTCGCCGGCGGCGACCACCCGGTACCGCAGCTCGTGGAACGACCGGACGGCACAGCGCTTCTGGTCCGGCTGACGGAGCCGGTAGTCGACCACACGGTCGGAGCCGTCCACGACGAGCCGGTGGCACAGGATCGTCGGCCAGCCGAGCTGGGCCATCAGCGGAGCGGCGAACTGCTC
>CAIYGQ010000100.1 GCA_903925745.1 uncultured Actinomycetes bacterium
CCGGGAGTCGACGTCGCCGTCGACCTCGGGCCCGGCGCCACGGTCGGCGACCTGGCCGACGCGCTCGTCGCTGCGCGCGGCCGGGGCGCCGACCCCCCTCTCGACGACACCGACGGCACCCGCGGCACCGAGGACACCGGCGGCACCGACGACACCGGCGGCACCGACCCCCATCGCGGGGACCGTCGCCGCCGGACCGTGCTCCCGGTGGACCCACCGGGCCGGGCGATCGAGGCCACGGCCGAGGCCGCGATCGCGGCGCCGCCCTCGGGGGCCGCGATCACCGTCGTCGACGGGACGGGAGACGCCCCAGCGCCTCCGATGCGGTCCCCGGTTCGACTCGACCACCTCTCCGGCGGGCTCGCCACGGAACACCTCACCCTCCCCTACGGCACCACGTTCCTGGAACCGTGCGTCGACGGCAGACCCGCCACCTCCTCCCGGGACTCCGGGGTCGCGATCGACGTCACGGGCCGGATCCGGATCAGGACGACCGCATCCCACCGCCGGGTGGAGGTGGACGGCTCGCCGGTGCTCGGGGGAGCCGCACTGCGGTCGGGGACCATCCTCTGCGTCGACGGGATCGTCTTCGTGGTTCGCGTCGACGGCCTCCTCGCGCCCCCGGGTCGGCCGCCGGTGCTCGTCCACGACGGGGAGCGGCTCCGCTGGCCGGCCCCCGATGTCGTCCCCGACACCGATCCCCCCATCACCCCGCCGAACCCACCGTCGGCACGACGACTCCCCGACCTGCCGTGGCTCAGCGCTGCAGTTCCCCTGCTCCTCGGCCTCGCCGCCTGGTGGCTCACCGGGAGCGCGACGGTGGCGGGGTTCCTGGCGGCCAGCGTCGTCTACGTCGTGGTCTCGGCCGTCGAGTCCCGCCGATCCGCACGTCGCGACCACCGCCATGCGCTCGAGGAGTTCCACCGCCGGTTGGACCGGGCCGCGGCGCTGGCCGCCGAGCGCGCCCAGGCGTGGCGGGACCGGACCCGGGCCGCGTGCCCCGGTGGCGCGTCGCTCGTCCGCACCGACGGTCCGCCACCCTGGACCCGGGCGGGACCCCACCGGGACCTGACCGTCCGACTCGGGCGCGCGATCGGACCGGCGCCCGTGCCGGTGCGATCCGACCCCGCGTCGACGGACGACCACGACGAGCAGGTGGGAACGGCGCTGCAGGCCGCGTTGACCGGACCATCGACGGTGACGGTGGATCTGGCCCGCTCACCGGTGCTCGGCATCGTCGGGCCCGACGACCGGGTCGACGCCGTCGGCCGCAACGTCGTGGCCGAACTCGCAGCACTCGTGCCGCCGGGCGACCTGCGGATCGTCGTCCTCGCCGGAGCGGTCAGGGCCACGGCCTGGGCGTGGACCGACTGGCTCCCCCATTCGGGTGATCGCACCGGAACCGGGTCCGGAGCCGGCGCGCACCCCGAGCCCTGCCGCCTCCTGGTCGTCGACGGCGAGGACGAGGCCGCGCGTCGGACCGCCATGGCCGAACTCGCCGACGGGACCGGCACGGTCGTCCTGTGGCTCGCCCCGGACCACCGGGGGCTGCCGGTGGACGTCGACACCATCGTGCAACTCGATGGAGCGGTCGAGGCGGCGACCGGACCGGCGCCCTCGAAGCGCACCGTCGCCGACGACCCCGGCGGATCGGCGGAGGGCAGCGACGACGAACCAACGGGCGACGCCCGACTGCTCCTCCACGACCACCCACCCCTCAACTTCGCCGCTGATCGGCTCGACGGCGATGCCGCCGAGCGGGCGGCCCGACGGTGGTCGGGGTACGCGCCGAGCACCGGGACCGGGGCCCTGAGCCGATCGCCGACGCTCGCCGACATGGTTCGTGGGTCGCTGGCCGACGCCCGGGCCTGCGCCGCCCGCTGGCTCGAGTCGGACGGGCACCCGTGGGCCCCGATCGCCACCAGCGGCGGCGGGGTGGTCTCGATCGACCTGCGCCGCGACGGACCGCACGCCCTGGTCGCCGGCACCACCGGCGCGGGCAAGAGCGAACTGCTGCGCACGCTCCTCATCGGTGCGGCGCTCCACCACCCGCCCACCTCGCTCCAGTTCCTGCTCGTGGACTACAAGGGCGGGACGGCCTTCGGGGACCTCGTCGACCTGCCCCACACGGTCGGCATGGTCACCGATCTGGACGACGCCCTGGGCGGGCGGGTCGTCGTGTCGCTCCGGGCCGAGTTGCGTCGACGCGAGCGTGCGCAGCGGAGGGGCCAGTCGCTGCCCTCGCTGCTGGTCGTGGTCGACGAGTTCGCGACCCTGGCGCGCGAACTCCCGGCGTTCGTCGACGGCGTGGTGGATGTGGCCCAGCGTGGGCGGAGCCTCGGGCTCCACCTGGTCCTCGCGACCCAGCGGCCGGCGGGTGTGGTGACCGATGCGATCCGGGCGAACACGACGCTGCGCATCGCGCTGCGGGTCGCCGACGACGACGACAGTCGCGACGTGCTCGGATCGACCGACGCCGCCCGCCTCGACCGGTCCGCGCCGGGGAGCGCGCTCCTGAGGATCGGGGACGCCGCACCCGTGCCGATCCGCGTCGCGTTCTCCTCGGCGCCGTTCCGACGGGGGCCGACGCCGATCACGGTCGCTCCCCTCCACCCGTCCGGTCGACCGTCCGGTCGACCGGCGGCACCGGCGGCGCCCCGTGACGACCCCCGGGGCGACCGGGGCCCATCACCGAGCGACGGTGGGACCGAGCTCCACGCCGCGGTCCGGGCCGCCGTCGCTGCGGCCGGGCTCCTCGAGCTGCCGGCACCGCGCCGACCCTGGTGTCCGCCACTGCCGGACCGGGTCACCGTCGCCGAACTCGGCGACGTTGGAGCCGACGGGAGGAACACCACTGCACTGGGACTGCTCGACCGTCCCGACCTGCAACGGGTCGAGGTGGCCGGTGTCGACATCTGGCGGGGCGGCGGACTGCTCATCACCGGCGCCGGGGGATCGGGACGGAGCACGGCCCTGGCGGCCCTGGTGCACGGCGAGTCGGTCCGGGGTGCGGCGATCCACGTGGTCGACACGACTCGTGGCCTCGCCGAGCTCGTCGGTGGGAGGGTCGACGTCGTCGACGGCAGTGACGTCGCGCGGACCCTCCGACTGCTGCGGTCGCTCGCCGCACCCGGGCCCGGCCGACGACGGACGCTGCTCGTCGTCGACGACTGGCACGCCTTCGCCGACCGCCACGAGCGGATCAACCGGGGTGAGGCCGTCGACCTGATCGTCCGGCTCGCCACCACCAGCCGACGGGACGACGTCCGCCTGGCCGTGTCGAGCCTGCGCCCGGGAGACCTGCCCCCCGAGGTGGTCGCCGCGACCGGCCACCGGCTCGAACTCCGGCCGGTCGACGGTGACGAACCGGCTCCCGGGATCGGAGTCGGCACCAACCGCGGGGGCGGCAGCCTCCCACCCGGACGTGGCGTGCTGTGGGGCCACGCAGTGCAGGTCGCCCTGCCGCCTGCGACGGGAGCCACCTCCACCGAGCCGACCCCGGCGACGCCCGGCATCCCCCGCCGAGACCGCGTCTCCGACCTGCCCGGAGCCGGGGACTGGACGGCACCGATCGGGCGCCACATCGCCGACCTGTCACCTGCGCACCTGGAGCTGCGAACCTCGCACCTGCTGATCCTCGGCCCCCGACGCTCCGGTCGGACCACCCTGATGGACGCAGTCGCCGCCTCGATCGAGACCACCACTCCGGACGTCACGGTCCTGCGGATCGGGGCGCAGGACGGCGTGGTCGCCGCAGCCGCGTTCCACCAGGAGCTCGGACGGCTGCTCGCCGAGCCGGCCCCGACGACCCGTCGCGCTGGAACGCCACAGGTCCTGGTCGTGGTCGACGACATCGACGACCTGTTCGAATCGACACTCACCGGCGTGTCAGCGGTCCGGATCGACGACGACGCCGAGGTTCCTTCGGCATCGGAGTTCGACGAACGGCTCGGCGCGGCGATCCGGCGGACCGAGACCTTCAGGGTGCTGGCGACCGCGGACGCCGACGGTGTCGGTCGGTGTTTCGCCGATGCACCCCGGATGCTCCGGTCGAACCGGCGGGCGTTCCTCCTCGACTGCGACCCCGACGCCCACCCGACCCTGGTCCACGCGTCGCTGCCACTCCACGACGAACTGGCCGGCACCCCGGCCATCGGCTGGCTCGTCGGCGACGGCACCCCGGCGGCGGTGCGACTGGCGCTGCTGGACTGACTCGGGGCATCGAGCCGGGGGGGTCCGGTCGGTCAGGTCACCGCCCCACGCCCGTCATCGGCCGTGGGGCCATCCAGGTCGGCCAGGTCGGCGAGCGTCACCCACCGGTTGGCGATCGCCAGCTCCGCGAGCACCTGCCGGCGCTCGGTGGCGAACCCGGCGATGTCGCCGTGCAGCCCGGTCACACCGGCCCGCGCCACCTTGAGGCACAGGTTGTCGAGCTTGCGGTGGTACTTCGTGAACGTCCAGCCCAGGCGACGCGCCGCGACCCGGTGCGCAGGGAGGCGACCGTCGTCGGGGTCGGTGAGCAGCGGTTCGCACAACGCGAGCAGGAGCAGCCGCTGCTCGGCGTTCAGCTCGACTCGGCCCCACTCGAGGGTGTGTTGACCCGAGGTCTCGCCGCCGGTCCGCAGGTCCAGCTCCCGTTCGAGCAGCTCGACCACCCCGTGGAGTTCGTAGGTGGCGGGGCCGGCGGTGAAGCGGACGGTGAAGGCGGGCGAGACGAGCGCCACGGCGGACCCGGGGGCCACGACCGATGTGCTGCCATCGGGTTCCGAACGCACCCGCACGACCAGCCGGGATCCGACGTTGCGGAGCCACCAGCGCACGCCGTCGTGGCGGAACTCCGCGACGACGCGGTGCAGGTAGGGGTTCGTGTCGACCTCCAGGTCCGCGACCCGTCCGACGGTCAGGCGATCGACCACCCGGAACTCCTCGTCGCAGAACTCCACGACGAGGGCGCCGGCCCGGCCGACCCGGGTGTCCGGATGTGGGTCCACCCATGCGTCCACCGCTGCACCCCCTGTGACGGCCCCGGTGCCGGACCTCGGCCCGGGTCCGCAGGCTCCCAGAGCCCCGCCCGGCGGGACACGGGCACGACGACCCGTCGGCGTGACCGGACCAGGACGGCACGACGACCCGTCGGCGTGACCGGACCAGGACGGCACGACGACCCGTCGGCGTGACCGGACCAGGACGGCACGACGACCCGTCGGCGTGACCGGACCAGGACGGCAC
>CAIYGQ010000101.1 GCA_903925745.1 uncultured Actinomycetes bacterium
CGTTGCGCTCCGGTCCGGGTAGCGGTGCCAGGCAACGCCGCGGGCGGCGGTCAGGAGCGCCTCGGTGAACCCGGCCGGTGGCGGCTCGGGAGCTTCGTTCGTGTTCAGCCGGACCGCCACGTCGACCTGCGCCGAGTGGTAGCCCTCGACGAGCGACAGGTCGTCACGGACCCGGGGCCGACCCATCAGCGTCCACCCCCCGGGCCGCCGTCCCGGAGTCGACGCCGCAGCCGGATGCTCTCGGCGTGGGCGTCGAGTCCCTCGGCCGAGGCCAGGGCCTCGACCGCAGGCGCCAGGCGGTCGAATCCGTCGCCGTCGACGGTCACGACGTGGTGCTGCTTCAGGAAGTCGTCGACGGTGAGCGCCGAGGCGAACCGGGCCGTCCCATCGGTCGGGAGGACGTGACTGGGACCGGCCAGGTAGTCGCCGATCGAGGCCGGGGACCAGGGACCGACGAACACGGCGCCGGCGTTGCGGACCAGGTCCACGAGCGGACCCGGCTCGGCGACCTGGAGTTCCAGGTGCTCGGGCGCGACGGCGTTGGCGACCGCCATGGCGGCCTCTGGTGTGTCGACGACGACCAGGTATCCGCTCCGGGTCAGCGTTGCGACGATCTCGTCGCGCCGCGGCGCCGCATCGGTCAGCGCCACGACGGCCGCGTCGACCTGGTCGGCGACCTCTGCGTCCCACGTCACGAACCACGCGAGCCCGTCGGGGCCGTGCTCGGCCTGGAGGATCACGTCGATCGCCGCGAACTCCGCGGGCTCGGACCCGTCAGCGATGACCACCACCTCGCTGGGGCCGGCGAACGCAGCGGCCACGCCGACACGGTCGGCGACCTCACGCTTGGCGGTCGCGACCCACGCGTTGCCCGGACCGCACACGACGTCGACCGGCGCGATCGACTCGGTGCCGTACGCCATGGCGGCGATCGCCTGCGCGCCGCCGACTGCGTGCACCTCGCCGATACCCGCCACTGCGGCAGCTGCGAGGGTCACGGGCGCGACGGTGCCGGTGGTCCGGTCCGGTGGGACGCACACCACGACGTCGTCCACCCCGGCGACCAGCGCCGGGACGGCCGTCATGAGCAGCGTCGACGGGTAGGCGGCTCGCCCGCCGGGGACGTAGCAACCGACCCGGTCGACCGGTCGACTGTAGGAGCGGATGTGGACCCCGCCCGTCTCGTGGACGACGGCAGGCCGGAGCTGCTCCAGGTGGTGGGCCCGGATCCGGGTGGCCGCCAGGTCGAGCGCCTCCCTGACCGGGGCCGGCTGGGAGCGCAACGCCTCGAGCAGCGCCTCGGGCGGTACCCGCGTCGAGGCGAGCTCGACACCGTCGAGCCGTGCGGTCAGCTCGAGCAGCGCACGGTCGCCCTCCATGCGGACCGACTCGAGGATCCCGCGGACCGCGGCGAGGACGTCGGGGTCGTCCCGCTGCGGGCGCGGCAGGTCGGCGACGGGATCCGCGACACCGCGGAGGTCGAGGCGGGTCAGCACCGTCTCAACGTACCCGCACCGGGGTCGGTGGTAGGAAGGAGTTCGTGAGCCTCCACGCCGACCTCGCCTCGTTGCAGTCCACCCTGGACCAGTCGCTCGAGCGGCTCGCCGAGGCGGTGCGGACGGTGCAGGGCACCGAACTCGACGAGTTCGTCGGCGACCTGTACGAGATCGAGCGACACCTGCGGGCGGCGTCGCGACGGCTCGGTCGGACCCTCGGGGAACTCGAGTAGAGCGGGAGGGCGGGGCCCGACGGTGACGGGAGCGGAACCGGACCAAAACGCACCCGGCGCCCCCGAAGGGGCGCCGGGGCGGCGCGTCGGGCGGCGGGAGCCCGAGCGCCTCTACCAGGTGGCGGGAACCTGGTTGGAGCGAGTCCACCACACTCCGGGCGGGCCGTCCACCGAAACGCGTCGGCCGCCTCAGACGCTGGCCGAGGGGCACATCCAGGCGAGCACGCACCGCGCGCAGTCCGGCCGTCGGGCGACACACACCCGGCGCCCGTGCAGGATGAGCCGGAGGCTGAACTCGCCCCGTTCGCCTGCGGGAACCATGGGGTTCAGTTCGTGTTCGACCCGGACGGGGTCGTCGTCGTCGGTGATTCCGAGCAGTCGGGTGAGGCGCAGGACGTGGGTGTCGACCGGCAGTCCGGGCAGGTCGAGCGCCACGCTCCGGACGACGTTCGCGGTCTTGCGACCGACACCCGGCAGCGAGGTCAGGTCCTCGATCCGGGACGGCACCCGGCCGCCGAAGCGGTCGACGACACCGGCGGCCATGCCGATGAGGTTCGCCGCCTTGGAACGGAAGAAGCCGGTGGAGCGGATGATCTCCTCGAGTTCCTCGGGGTCGGCTGCGGCGAGCGATCCGGGGTCCGGGTAGCGGGCGAAGAGCGTCGGGGTGACCTGGTTGACCCGGGCATCGGTGCACTGGGCGGAGAGGATCGTGGCGGCGAGCAGTTCGTAGGCGTTGCGGTGGTCGAGCTCGCAGACCGCGTCGGGGTACTCCTCGGCGAGCAGACGGTGGACGACCCGGGCGCGACCGGCGGGTGTGCGCGGGCGGACCCGTCGACGGGGCCGGTCGGTCGGGGGGTCGGACACGGGCGCACGGTAGCCTCCGCCGCTGGTGGACGAACCCCGACGGATCCCGGCGGAGCACCGCGCGGATGCGCTCGTGTGGCGCGACGTCGACGAGCCGGAGCCGGCCGACGCGGGCCCGGTGGTCCGACTGCTGGACGAGCTCCGGCGGCCGCTGCCACTCGAGGGGGACCAGTTGTCGACACTCGCGGGCTGGAGCTTCCGTCGGTTCCGACCGGGCGTCGACGACGACGCGTTGCTGGCGGTCAACAACCGGGCCTTCGACTGGCATCCCGACCAGGGGGGCTGGGATGCGGCGCAGCTGATCGAGCGCATGCGCACCGAGTGGTTCCGGGCCGAGGACGTCCTGGTCCACGACGGAGACCACGGCCTCGACGGCTTCTGCTGGACACGCTTGCACCCGGCGACCGATGACGAGCCCGCGCTCGGTGAGATCTTCGTGATCGCCACGGACCCGGCACGGCACCGTCGGGGCCTGGGACGGGCACTCGCCGTGGCGGGACTGGACCACCAGACCCGCCGCGGTGCCACCGTCGGATCGCTGTTCGTCGAGCAGGACAACGCCCCGGCCCAACGCCTGTACGCGTCGATGGGCTTCACGCTCCACCGCCGTCGAGCCGGCCACCTGGGTCCGACCGGGGATGCGCGGCGTTGAGCACCGACCGCGGCACGAACGATGCCCCGGAGGCGGCGCCGACCGCGCCGACCCGCTACGACCCGGACCGGGAGGCGCTCGGCTCGCTGCTCGGCGGCGAACCAGCCTTCCGACTCGAGCAGCTCTGGGAGGGCCTCTACCGCCAAGGGCGACCCCTGGAGGACATCACGGTCCTGCCGGCGGATCTGCGTGCCCACCTGGCCGATGACCTGCCCACCGCGCTCGAGTCGGCGGCGGAACAGCGCGCCGATGACGGTGCCACCACCAAGTGGTTGTGGCGCCTGCGCGACGGTGCGGCGGTCGAGACCGTGCTGATGCACTATCCGGACCGTTCGACGGTCTGCGTGTCCACCCAGGCGGGTTGCGCCATGGCCTGTGGCTTCTGTGCCACCGGCCAGGCCGGCTTCGAGCGTCAGCTGGGAGTCGGCGAGATCGTCGAACAGGTCATCCGGGCCCGCTGGGCGGCGGGTGGTCGCCGCGTGTCGAACGTCGTCTTCATGGGGATGGGTGAGCCGCTCGCCAACTTCGACGCCACGTGGGGGGCGGTCCGACGCCTGCACGACGCCGTCGGCATCGGCGCCCGCCACCTGACCATCTCCACCGTGGGGATCGTTCCCGGGATCCGTCGGCTGACCGAGGCCGGACTGCCGGTGGGACTGGCGGTCTCGCTCCACGCCGCCGATGACGTGCTCCGAGACGAACTGGTGCCGATCAACCGGAGGTACCCACTCACCGAGCTCCTCGACGCGTGCGAGGAGTACCGGCGCCGCAGCCGACGGCGCTTGAGCTTCGAGTGGGCCCTGATCGACGGGGTCAACGACCGCTTCGAGGATGCCGACCGGCTGGCCGGGATCGCGGGCGGGCTCGCTGCGCACGTCAACCTGATCCCGCTGAACCCGACACCCGGCTACGCGGTGGTGGGGTCGTCCCGCAACCGGGTGCACGCGTTCCGGAACCGCCTGGCGGCAGCCGGTGTGGCGGTCACGATCCGCGACACGCGCGGGCGCGACATCGATGCGGCGTGCGGCCAGCTCCGGGCCGACCATGCGGTGCCGCTCCCCGCTCCGTTCCGGCGTCCCGCGACCGGCACTCCAGTGTCCGATGGTCCCGGTATTGAGGATTGAGCGGGGCGACCCGGAACAGGGTGATCGCCACGGAACGTGATGACTTGAGCACCACGAGCGGTCGCGCTGTGGATGGGGCGGGCTCGCACGGCCCCGCTCCGGTCGGCCCACCGCCGCTTCGGGCAGAATGCCGATGGGGGATGTGAACCGAACCGGTCGGTCGTTCGTGGAACGGTCGTATCGATCAGTCGGAGGTCGCCGGATCGTCCCCGGGCCGGTGGCGGCGAGCGCGACCCGTGGGCGAGGGGGGAGGTGTGCGAGTGGGACGAGCGGGGCGATCCGGTGAGGACGGCTTCCGTCAGTTCTTCGACCGCGTGCACGACCGCGTGACCTCGACCGCCGTCCGGATGGTGCGGGACCGAGCCGCCGGTGAGGACCTGGCCGCCGAGGCCCTCGCCCGGGCGTTCAGTCACTGGAGGACCGTCCACAGGCACCCGAACCCCGACGCCTGGGTCATGACGGTGGTCGGCAACCTGGCCATCGACCACGTCCGACGCTCAGGCCGCGACGACATGCGCGATGCCCAGCTCCGACACCTCCACCGGGACGTGCCCGCGCCCGACCAGGTCGCGTTGCGGGTCGATCTGGCCCGCGCCCTCGCCGGACTCAGCAGCCGACAGCGCGACGTCGTCTTGATGCGCTACTACGCGGACATGAGCGAGCGGGAGGTCGCTGATGCGCTGCGGATCTCGGCCGGTGCGGTCAAGAACCACCTCCACCGTGCAACCACGCGACTGCGCACCGACCTGAACGGCTCGGATCCCACACCCGGTACCGATGGGATCCCCGCCACCCGAACACAACCGCCGCCCCCGCCGATGCCTGCGCCAACAGGTGCGGCGACGAGTGCCACCGAGCCGAACGTCGGCCCCCGGCCGGAGTCCCCCCATGCCATCGCCTGAAGCCAACATCGACCTCACCGACGGAACCGGACCGGCCGTGCGCCGCTACCCGGCGGCCGTCGACCACGACGAGCGCTTCGATGCGATCGTGAGCCGCGGTCGCTCGATGCGACGGCGACGTGTCGCCGGGCGGGGCGGGGCGGTGCTCGGAACCGTGGCGACCCTGGTCGTCGTTGCGCTCGTGGTGACCGGCCGCGGCGACCCGTCGACGTCGGTGATCACCGATGGCGACGATCCGGTCGACGTGGCCACCGCACCCGTCGAACGCGACCTCGGCCCAACCTCTCCGACGACGCTGCCGACCACGCCACCCTCCACGCTGCCGGTGCCCGGGTGCGACGACCCGAACGCCGCCTGCCAGATCATGGGACTGTCGACCGTGGACGCGTGCAGCGATCCCGCCGTGACCTGCTCCAGCTCGTTGGCCGGGACCGACGCACCATCGGCCGCCGGCCCGTCGGAGACCACGGTGCCGGCTGCTCCGCCGGCACCCACCACTCCCCCGTCGGCCCCGCCCGCCCCTCCGGTGGTGAACTGGCCGACCCCCGAGCAGACGCCACCACCGAGCGGGACGCTGGTGATCGGCGACCTGGTCGACGGTGCGATCCGGCTCACGGACCCGAGGACCGCCGACTACGTCGACGCCGCCGAGCGGATCTGCGTGATCGCCTCCATCGAGGCCGTCCCGACGGAGTTCGGCACCGGCGGCACGACCGTGTTCAGCGAGGGGTGCAGCGACGCCGCCGACGGCAGGGACCTGCCGCTCGACCCGTGGAAGTCCATCGACGGAGCGGTTGCCAGAACCTCGGGGCTCATCGTGGGTCCCGTCAACGGCACCGTTCGCCGCGACACCACCCTCCGGATCGGAACCGGCTGGCTCGAGCCGGTTCGCGCCGCCCGACCGCTCGAGTCGGGCCAGACCCTCCAGCTCCTGGTCCAGGCGTGGAGCGGAATCGGCAGCGGCCAGAGCGACAACCAGACGTTCCGCACCTTCACGCTCACCGTGCCCTGAGTCCCGTCGGCGTCAACCTCCCGC
>CAIYGQ010000102.1 GCA_903925745.1 uncultured Actinomycetes bacterium
CGGGTCGACCTGTGGGGCGGCGGCCTGCGGCGAACGGTTGAGCACCTCGACGTTGACCGTGGCGCTGCCGGTGGTCTGGCCGTCCGATGCGCTCAGGCCGATGCCCACCACGCCGACGGCGTCGAACGTGCAGGACCGCACCGCCGGGTCGCCGTCGACGGGGGCGCAGACGGCACCGGCCGGGTCGGTCCAGGTGAAGCTCAGCGGGTCGCCGCCCACCTGGTTGATGGACGAGCGGGCGTCGATGGTGAACGTGGTGTCCCGGTAGCCCTTGAACGGGGTGACGACCGCCTTGGCGATGGGCGGCCGGCTCCCGGGCCGGGTCGGGTCGTCGGCGCCGCCGGAGTCGTCGGTCGCCCGGCGGGTGGCGGCCACCTGCACGGCGACCCCGGACACGGCCGGCGTGGTCGACAGGGTGACCTGCGTGGCGCCCAGCCCGCAGGTGGACCCGGCCAGCCCGGGGCAGGTGGCCACGGTGGAGCCGGGTGTGATGTTGCGGAACAGTTCGGTCCCCTGCACCGGCCCGGCGGACGACGCGGGGTCGCAGGTGCGACGCCACAGGCTGGTCGCCGTCCCGGTGGCCGACGACGGTGCCTCGCTGTAGACGACCCGTTCCGGGTCGGAGCCGGCGGTGACGACGACCAGCACGGCCCGGCCGTCCTGGCCTGGGCCGGGCCCGCAGTCCTCCAGGGTGGACAGCTGGCCGGTGGAGACCACCGACCGGGCGGTGGCCACGTCCCGGGGGAAGTAGGCGTTGAGCAGGCCGGTCTCGTTGGAGCGGCCCAGTTGGTCGGTCACGGTGGCGGTGGCCTTCAGCGTGGTGTTGAGCCAGCTGAGCATGGGCACGGCGATGACGATGGCGACGACCGAGGCCACGAGCACCTCGATCAGGGTCGCGCCCGACTGGCTGGGGGACGGGTGCCGCCTCACGGCCCCACCCCGTCGACCGGTCGGCGCACGACCACCTGTGCGGTCCGCTCGGCATCGTCGGTGGCGACCCGGACGGTGAGCCGCTGGGCGCCGGCGTCGGTGGTGCAGGCCGAGCCGAAGGTGCCGAACCCGGCGGCGTCCGGCTGCCAGTGCTCGACGGCGGTGACGGTGGCCGTTCCGCCGGTGGGGGCGGTCCACCCGGCGGGCGGGTTCGCCAGGTCGTAGTCGGCGGGGGTGGCGCACTCGACGTAGGGGACGACCTTGAGCGACTCCGTCCAGGCGGTCACGGCCGCCTCGAGCTTCTGGGTCTGGGCGTTGGCCCGGCTGGTGCCGAGCAGCGACAGCATCCCCGAGGCGAGCGCCAGGACGACGGTGGACAGGAGCGCCACGGCGACGAGCGACTCGACCAGCCCCACGCCGGCCTGACCGGCGACGGGCCTGTGGTGCGAGCGACCGCAGGCGCCGGGACCAGCAGCACGGATCCGGGCGCGGCCGGTGGGACGATCGGCCGTCCCCAGCTGCGTGTGGTGGCGCAGCTCCATGCGTTCGCTCCCTGTGTGGCGTGTGGTCTGCAGGCGTCCCCAGCCCGGTCCCACAGCGGGTCGAGAACCCGCCCAGCCTCACGGACCCCCGGTCAGGGTGTCAACGCCAGCCTAGGGGCACTTCCCCCCGTTCCGGAGGGTTCGCTCAGGCAGTGGCGGTGCCGCCGAACGCCTCCAGGGTGGGCGCGGCCAGCACGATCGCCACGTACCCGCCCAGCACGATCGACGGCCCGAAGGGCACCTGGGCCTTGCGGCCGCGGGCCCCCAGGGCGCCGATGCC
>CAIYGQ010000103.1 GCA_903925745.1 uncultured Actinomycetes bacterium
CGCGAGACCGCGACGTTGATCCGGTTGGTGCTGTAGAGGAAGTCCATCCCACGAGGTGCGTCCTCGGCGCTCGAGGTGGTCATCGAGAGGATCGCGACCGCCGCCTCCTGTCCCTGGAAGCTGTCGACCGTTCCGACCCGGGAACCGGGCGGTAGGGCTGTGGCCAGGCGGTGCACCTGGGCGTTGTACGGGGCCACCACGAGGATGTCGTCCGTGTCGAGCGTGCGCTCGGTGCCCGTGTCGTCGATCCATGGTCGTCCCAGGAGCGACTGGACGATCCGGCCGATCACGTCGATCTCCTCGGTGCTGGAGGTCCGGTTCCCCTGGTGGTGGACCGGGACCCAGCGCAGACCCGCCCCGGCCCAGGAGTCGTCGCCGCCGATGCGCTGGACGTTCAGGTGCTCCTGGCTGGTGAGCCGTCCCTCGTAGACCTGTTCCGAGATGAAGGCGCACACCTCGGGGTGCATCCGCCAGGTCCGGTCGAGCAGCAGACCGCGGTCCGGTGGAACGGTTCGCCGACCTCGGAGGACGTGCTCGAGCGCGGTCGCCCCCGCCCCCTCGGGGTGCACCCCCTTGGACGGCTGCGAGAGCTGCTGCGGATCACCGACGAGCACGAGGTTCCGACACGAGGTCGACACGGCCACGACGTTCGCGAGTGAGAGCTGACCTGCCTCGTCGACGATGAGCGTGTCGATCGAGGCTCGCAGGTCCTCGCGAGCCCACAGCCATGCTGTTCCGGCGATGATGTCGAAGCTGGTGAGGTCAGCGACCACGTCGTCGGGCTTGGTCACGAGGGTGACCAGATCGTCGTCGGCTGCTCGCTTTCCGACCGTCGTCTTCTGCAGGATCCGCGGCGTGAGTCCCCGGTCGTGTGCGTGCGCGGCGATCTCCTCGATCAGGTTGGTGATCGCGTGGTGGGTGAACGCCGTGATGCCCACCCGCTGACCGCGCTCGACCAGGTCGAGGACGACGTCTGCCGCGGAGTAGGTCTTGCCGCTCCCCGGGGGACCCTGAACCGGCAGGTAGGAGTGGTCGAGCGATCCGACCACCCGGATCGCTGCGTCGCCCGCCGACTCCGACGGCAGACGGAGCGGTGCACCCGCTGGACTCCCGATGATCTCGGGCCGGCGTCGGGCGAGCAGCTGGCGTGCCGCACGCGCCGGTCCCGGTCCGTCGACGCCGTGGTCCAGGAGGGCGTTCGCCACGTACCGCAGCGCGGCACGGAGTGCGGTGGTCGGCAGCGGGCCGCTCGGCGCCAGTGAACCCGGGTGCGGCCCATCCCACTGGGTGCTTCGGATGATGTCGATCGTTCCGGCTGTGGGGTCGACGTCGTGCACCGTCGAGGTCTTCCGGCCAAGCCCCTGCGCTGCGAGCGCACGTGCGTGGTCCGGGTCCATGACGATGTTGCCCGGGGTCAGCTTGCAGTCCTGGTCGGGGTCGAACCGGTACCTCCAGACGTACGAGCGGCGGACCTGTTCCACGACGCCCTCGAGCTGGAGTCCGCCGACGGTCTCGATGTCATCGATGAAGTCGTTCGGCTCGTAGTCGTGGATGCGCGCGAAGTAGCGCCACCACTCGGGCTTGTCCTCGCGTCGGTGCCACTGCAGGAGGTCGGCCAACAGCCAGCGCGCTGCGGTCTCGTCGTCGCCGGCGGCGACGGAGCCTGCCGGCGTCCACGCACCCGACGAGGCCGTGGTCCACTCGTCGGGCAACTCGTTCGCCGCCGTGATCGGTGGCTCGCTCGCAGGGTCGGTTGGCTGGGCGAACGTCGACACGACCGGAGGGCTGGTCTCCGGATCGCCGGGTGCCCGCGGGCTCGGTGTCGTGACCGGCACCTGCTGCGTGTACTCGTCGGACGATGGCCGGTCACCTCCGGGGCGGGGCTCGTCCCGGTCGCCGGCGAGTCGCTCCAGGAGGTCGTCGAGCTCCTCGTCCTCCCAGCCGGTGGACTCGGGTTCCAGCGACTCGGGCCGGGGGACCTCCACGCCCGCGGCCTCCAGGTCGCGTCGGCGCTCCTCGAGCCAGCCGCGCAGCAGCACGGTCGACTCGACGTCGTCCCGGTTGTAGTCCTCGATCTCCTTCAGGATCGCAGGGTCGCCGGAGTGGAGCCACCGCTCGTACTCGACGATGCTCGATCCCCCGGTCCCGATGTCACCCTCTCGGGGTCGCATGTAGAGCGGCTCGAGCTTCTTGATCGAGTACGACTCGCTCCCGATCCGTAGGCCCTGCCGAACCACGCGGTAGAGGTCGACGAACACGTCCTCTCGCAGGAGTGTGTCGACCTCCTGTTCCCGGGTTCCGTATCGACCCATGAGCTTGCCGACCGCCGTCGTCTCGTAGGGGGCGTAGTGGTAGACGTGCATGCCCGGGTGCGCCCGGCGCCGCTCGACGATGTGGTCGATCAGTTGCTCGAACACCCGGCGTTCGGTCCGTGGGTCGTGTGCCCAGCCACCCTCGAAGACGAACTCACCGTCCTCGACCCACCCGACACCGTGCAGGTACTCCAGTCCCCCGTCGACGGCGTAGGGGTGGCCCTCGATGTCGTAGAAGAGGTCGCCGGGGTCGGGTGGAGGGAGTGCTGCCAGCCCGCGGTTCTCCTCGACCTGACCCTCCTCGGTCAGTACGAACTCCCACGGTGGCGGAGCACCGGGGGTCCGGCGGTGTTGCAGGGCGGCCTGACTCCGGAGACGAGCGAAGGTCGTCGCCGTGACGCCAGCCGGCACCGGCTCGGGAGGGGAGGTCGCGAGCGCGGCGAGCGTCGTGATGCCGGCCTCCTCGAGTCGCCTGACGTTCTCCCTGGTGATGAAGGCCACTCGCGAGAGGTGGTCGTCGGCCTCCCAACGCTGCTTGCAACGCGCCACCCAGCGACACACACCACAGTGAGTGGTTGGGATGGGGTACTCCTCGTCGGTGCGTGCGAGTTCCGCCTCGAACCCGGACCGGACCATCCGGTGGTAGGCAGCCACCTCGTCGAGTCGGATCGAGGCGCGTGCCATGTCGCCGAGCACCACGTGGATGGACTCTGGGGGGCGGCCCTGCACCTCGGCGATCTGCTCGGCGTAGACGGCGAGCTGGAGCACGGCGCTGGCCTTGAGGAGTCGGGCGAGCTTGGTGTCCTCCGGCTCGTACGACCACCCGCCCAGATCGCTCGGGGTCTCGACACGGCGGAGGAAGTCGGCGTGTCCCCGCCAGTTGGGGGAGTGCGACTCGTCCAGGAACGTCGCCTGGAAGACGATGTCCTGCCCCGACTGCATGGCCGCCCGGGTGGACCCGGCGCGTCCACGGAGCCGCTCCATCCGGGTGAGCGCCCCGTCGCCGCCGTCTCCGGCGCCCCGGTGTTCAGCGACATCCGCCACGTCGAGGCCCAGGGCCCGAAGGTGTTCCAGATACCTGGTCTCGTGGTCCTGCCCCCGACCCCGGAGCAGCTCGAGCATGGGGTCGTCCCGGGTGGGCCGCTCGATCCGGCCGGCGGCCGCCAGGCGGTCGAGCCACGTGACGTGGGTGCACGCCGTGAACGCGACCATGTCGGTCGGACTGACGACGAGATCGTCCTCCTCCAGGTACACGCGTCCTCCTCCCGGTGAGCGTCCCGTTGCGGCCGTTCAGCCGGGCGGGGCGAAGCTGTCGCCGTCGACCGGCACGATGCGACCGAGTCCGACGGCCAGGTCCACAGCTGCGCCCAGTCGGTCCCTCGTGGCTCCACCGACCCGTGATGATCCCAGCAGTCGACCGACCTCCCGGATGAGTTC
>CAIYGQ010000104.1 GCA_903925745.1 uncultured Actinomycetes bacterium
ACAGCCGGTCGTCCAGAGCTGCGTCGGAGCGCAGGGTGCGCCGACGCAGCTGGCGTCGCTCGGCATCGTCGCCCCGGGCACACCCACGACCACCGTGCCCCTGCCGCCACCGGTCGTGTCCGAGAGCCCGATCACAGCGCTGCTGCCGATCTCTGCGGTCGTCGTCGTCGGCGCCGCACTCGCACTTCTCGTCCGACGCCGCCGGAGCGCAGCCGTCGCCGGTGGACCGAGTGCCGGAGGCACCCCGTGACCGCGACCACCACCACGCTGCCCAGTCCCGCCAGGGGGTGGGAGGACCGGGACGTGCGCAGCGTCGGACTGCGTACCGCCGCCGGTCTCGCACTCGTGCTGGTGGCCTACCACACGTCGCTGTGGTCGCTGCTCCGAGGCATCACCGTCGACACTCCGCTCGCGTACCTCGGTCTGGTCCCGCTGATCTGCATGGGGCTCGGCTACGCGCTCTCTCGGCCCGACGCCGGCGAACCCGAGATCCACGACCGCATGGTCGACCGGATCGTCGCCGTACCGCTGATCGCTGCCGCGCTCGTCGCGCTCATCCTGTTGCCGCCACGCATGTCGGTCGTCTACTGGCTGTGGCGGATCGACCTGCTCACCATGCCGCTGTTCGTCGCCGGCGTCATCACCCTGCTGTTCGGTGTGCGGATGCTGTGGCGCACCAAGGCCGCCGTGTTGTTCCTGTTCCTGGCCTGGCCCATGCCCTCCCGATGGGCGGTCCAGTCGCTGCTCGACCATCTGAGCGACCTGACCGCCGGCGCCGTGCGGATCATCCTGTCGGTCATCCCGCTCGCCCGGGCCGTCCAGGGTGACGACACGTCGTTCATCATCCCCCACGGCGAACAGGGCTTCAGGGTCCAGATCGCCTCGGCCTGCTCGGGGGCCAACGGCCTGGTCGGCTTCCTGCTCCTCGCCGGCGCCGTCGCATTGGTGCTGCGCGGCAGCCGACGGCGCAAGCTGGCCTGGTTGGCCGCCGGATCCGTCCTCATGGTCGTGCTCAACATCGCACGGATCCTGCTCATCATCTTCGTCGGCCGGTACGCCGGAGAGACCGCCTCGATCGACGTGCTCCACCCTGGCGTCGGACTCATCACGTTCAACGTCGGCGTGCTGCTCATGGTGCTCGTCGCGCACCGCTTCGGCCTGCACCTGCCGAAGCGCAACGGGCCCAGCCGGACCTCCACCATCCAGCGAGCCGTCCCGACCGTCCGCCGGACACTGCCCGTGCTCCTGTTCGTCGCGCTGCTGGCCGGGGTGTTCGACCACGGCCTCACCCGCTACGACCCCATCGCCTCCTCGGTCGGAACCCCGCGGCTCGCCGGGTTCGCGCGATCCGGCGCCGACCTGGACGGCTTCGAGGCCGAACCCGTCGCCACGTTCGCCAACGGCAAGCGGTTCTTCGGCGAGGACTCCACCTGGGTCCGGTTCAGCTACCGCGGCTACGGCACCACCGACCTGCGCAGCGACGTCCCCGTGCTCGCCGATGTCATCAACACCTCCAACCTCCAGTCGTTCAGCGACTTCGGCCTGGAGGCCTGCTACCAGTTCCACGGCTACGGCATGCAGGACGTGCGCCGGGTCGACCTGGGCAGCGGCGTCACCGGAACCGTCCTGCGCTGGCAGGACCCCGCCAACGGACTCAAGTGGACGACCCTCTACTGGATCTGGGCCGTCCGACAGAACGACCAGGTCCGCTACGAACGGGTCGTGCTGTTGCTCAACGAGGTCGACAGCGCCCGGCTCGTCGCCCCCGAGGTCACCGAGGACATCGCCGACCAGTTCGCATTCAACGCCGACGAGTTCGTCCAGGGCCGCGCCGGGAGCGACCTGAGCGAACGAGAGGTCGCGCTGCGCAGCTTCATCGTCACGTTCGGCCGCCGTGTCGTGTCGGCCGCCACCAAGAACGCCGCCTCGCTGCCCCCACCCCGGGAGCCCGGCGGATGAGGGTCGAACACGTCCCCGACGCCGACCGGCAGCTCGGCCTGGCCCTCACCCGGGTCGAGCAGGTCAACCCCGGTGCGACCGCCCGGCCGATCGCCACCCGGTCGCGGCCCTGGCGGTGGGTGGTCGGCATCGGCGTCCTCGTCGCGCTGGTCCTCGTGGCACCCGTCGCCGTCGCCGTCACCATCACCACCCTCGCGTCGCTCCTCTACACGGTGACGGTCTGGCACCGCACCTCGCTCGTGCGGCGTGCACTGCGACACGACCCCGCCATGCACGTCTCCGACGCCGAGGCCCGCGCCATCCCCGATGCCGAACTGCCCTTCTACTCGGTGCTGATCCCCGCCTACGGCGAACCCGAGGTGTTGCCCGGGCTGCTCGCCGCGCTCGAACGACTCGAGTACCCGAGGGACCGACTCGACGTGATCCTGCTGCTCGAGGCCGACGACGACGCCACCATCGACGCCGCCCGCAGGATCGACACCGACCTTCCGGTGCGGGTCCTCCTGGTGCCGCCCGGCGAACCGCGCACCAAGCCCCGGGCGCTCGACGTCGGACTCCGCCTTGCCCACGGCGACCTGGTCACCATCTACGACGCCGAGGACCACCCCGAACCGCTGCAACTGCGCCGCGCCGCCGAGGCGTTCCGACGCGCCGGCGACCAGGTCGTCTGCCTGCAGGCCCGACTCTTCTTCTACGGAGGACACCGCAACCTGCTCACGCGCTGGTTCACCACCGAGTACGCCACCTGGTTCCACCTGTACCTACCCGGACTCGTGCTGGCCGACGCCACCGTCCCGCTGGGCGGCACCAGCAACCACTTCCGCCGCTGGGCGCTCGACGAGGTCGGCGGATGGGACCCCTGGAACGTCACCGAGGACTGCGACCTGGGGATCCGGCTGCAGCGCCGAGGATGGCGCATCGGGATCCTCGACTCGGTGACCATGGAGGAGCCGAACACCGACGTCCTCAACTGGGTCAAGCAGCGGAGCCGCTGGTACAAGGGCTACCTGCAGACGTTCCAGGTCGCCTGGCGGCACCCGCGGACGCTGGTGGACGACCTGGGATGGCGGGGTGTGTTCCACTTCGTCATGTTCGTCGGCTGCACGCCCCTGCTCGCCGTCATGAACCTGTGGTTCTGGGGACTGGCGCTGATCTGGCTGACCACCCGGGCCGCGTTCGTCCAGGCCATGTACCCCGGCTGGGCGTACTACCTGGCCGTCGCCGTGTGGGTGCTCGGGAACCTGTCGGTGGTCTACGTGTCGGTCGTGACCGCGCGGGTCGTTCGGCGCCCCGACCTGCTCGTGGCCGCGTTGTTGTCGCCCCTCTACTGGGTGCTCATGTCGATCGCCGCGCTGCGGGCCGTGGTGCAGCTCGTCACGGCACCGAGCCACTGGGAGAAGACGACGCACGGACTCACGCTCGACGCAGCGACGGCAGCGACGGCAGCGACGGCAGCGACCGGGGATCCGGCGTGAACGGGCGGGGCGACCACCGGGTCGCGCGCCGGGGCGACCACACGGAAGGCGAGCGACCATGACCGACACGAGGCACGTGACCCGCACGACCCGCACGATCCGAAGGACCCGACGACCGGCACTGGCGCTGGCGGTGCTCGTGTCCGGCGTCGTCACGGTGGTGGCTGCCTGCGCCACGCCACCGGCCCCGCCGCCGACCACGGGCACGGTGCCGCCGACCACGACGTTGACCACGACCACGACCACGACCACGGTGCCGACGGGGCCGGCGGTACTGGCCGAGAACCCGGTGGCCGGTGTGCCGCTCGGAGGAACGAAGGCTGTCACCTTCTTCTGGAACGGCCAGGTGCCGAACCAGTTGATCTACGTCGACATCTGCCGCACGACCACGTCGGATCCGACCTTCCAGCCGGGCGAGGACTGCGCTCCGCTGTCGTCGCTCAACCCGACCGCCACGCCCACGGGCAGCGGGTCGACCACGGTGTCCATCTTCCGGGGGCCCGAGCCGTCCACCGACCTGCCCTGGGGGTGCTTCCGGGCGACCGACGTCGCTCCGCCGGGCGTCCAGAGGAACACCACCTGCTACGTGCGGGTGACGAGCAACACCCTGTTCAACAATACCGCCGCCCGGGAGGTCGCCTTCACCCTGGCGTGAGGTTCTCCGCTTTCGCGGCTGTGATGCGCGGGACGCACCCCGCGCGCGACCCTTAGATTCATGCAGATGGAGCGCACACCCACCATCACCCTCGTCGGGGCCGGCGGCATGTCGTTCGGGCCGGTCATGGTCAACGACGTCGTCCACACCTCCCGCCTCCGTGGCGCACGCATGGTGCTCCACGACGTCGATGCCGACCGTCTGGAGCGGGCCCGTCGCTTCGCCGAGAAGCTGAACGGCGCCGCCGGATCACCCATCCGGATCGAGGCGTCCACCGAGGCCGGACAGGCGCTCGAGGGTGCCGACTTCGTCATCTCCAGCGCCGAGTTCCGCCGGTTCCCCAGCTGGCGACAGGACTACGAGGTGCCGCGCCGCCACGGCTCTTCACAGATCAACGGAGAGAACGGCGGCCCGGGAGCCGTGTTCCACTCGCTGCGCAGCATCAACAACACCCTGAGCATCTGCCGGTCCGTGGAGCGATACTGCCCCGACGCGTTCTTCATCAACCTGTCGAACCCCATGAGTCGGGTCACGCTGGCGATCAACCGGGCGACCAGCGTGCGCAACGTCGGCATGTGCCACGAGATGCCGATGGGCGTCAACCGGATCTGCCGCCGGATCCGCGTGAAGCGCAAGGACGTCGAGGCGAAGGCCTCCGGCATCAACCACTTCACCTTCTTCACCGAGTTCCGCAACGTCCGCACCGGTGAGGACCTGCTGCCGCGGATCCGGGCGTTCTTCGCCCGACGGTTCCACGACTACTCGCCCCGATCCCAGAAGGTCGCCAAGGTGCTCGACCGCTCGCTCGTCGGCGCCGGGCTGATCGAGTTCAACTACTCGCCGCTCGTGGCCCGGATGGTCCGGGACCACGGGCTCGTGCCGTGCTCGGTCGACAGCCACATCGGCGAGTACGTCCCGTTCGCCATGGACGTCGCCGACTGGATGCCGACACCACTGGACTTCCACGAACCCGTCTCGCAGGTCGCCGAGCGGGCCGCCGCGTGGGCGGCCACCACCCGGCTCCCGCTCCCGCTGCAGGCCATGGGCCACAGCGACGAGGAGGTCGTCCCGATCATCGCCGCCATGTGGACCGACACCCCGACGCGGATCATGGCGGTCAACGTCCCCAACCGGGGCTTCCTGCCGGACGTCTCCGACGGCGCGATCGTCGAGGTGGGCGCCACCGTCGACGGCGACGGCATCCACCCCGAGGAGATGCCGCCACTCGGGGAGCCGCTCGCAGGGTGGATCGGCACCCAGGTCGAACTCATGGACCTGATCGTCGACGCGGCCATCCAGGGCGATCCCGAACTCGCGTTCCGGGCGCTCCGTGAGGACCCGAACTCGCCGGTCGACGAGGCGGCCTGCCGGGCGATGTTCGACGAGCTCCGCTCGCTGCAGGAGGACCTGCTGCCGTTCTGAAGGAGCGTTCTGTGGCTCCAGCGCGCGACACGTACCCCGCGCGCGACCCCTATATCGCCATTGCTGTGGTGGCGAGGGCGGCGAGGTCCGCCGAGGGCACCGCCGGCGAGAACAGGAACCCCTGCGCGAACCGGTAGCCCATCCGGCCCAGCACCGCCGCCTGCCGTTCCGTCTCCACCCCGTCGGCCACCACCCCCAACCCCAGACGCTCGGCGGCCGCCAGCGTTCCCGCCGCCACGTTGCGCGCCCGGTCGCTGTCCACCACCGCCGTCGTGCACGAGCGGTCCAGCTTCACCACGTCGACCGGGAAGTCCTGCAGCTGCGTCAACGACGCCATGCCCGAGCCGAAGTTGTCGAACGCCAACGACACACCCCTGGCGGCCAGGCTCTCCAGATTCGGACCCACCGCACGACTCGCACGCGACAGCGACGTCTCGGCCACCTCCAGGCACAGCAACTTCGGATCCAACCCCGACGCCTCCAGCGCGTCGTCGACCCGGTGCACCAGACCGTGGTCGGCCAACTGGCGGGGCGACACGTTCACCTGCACCGACAACGGCGCCCCCGACGGGTTCAGGGGCCACCCCACCGCCTCCGAACACGCCAGGGACAGGATGCGCGCCGTCTGGTCCGCCAGCACCCCCGAGTCCTCGGCGACATCCACGAAGGAACCCGCGTCCCACACCCCGCCGCTCGGATGCCGCCACCGCAGGAGCGCCTCGGCCCCCGTCACCTCGCCCGTCGCCAGCCGGTACGTCGGCTGGAACCACAGGTCCAGGTCGCCGATCGGGCGCACCCCGCCACGGGCGAGCGCCGAGCGGAGGTCGGACTCGATGTGGTGCCGCCGTTCCACCTCGGACTGCAGCACCGCGTCGAACGTCGACACCGTGTCGCGGCCATGGGCCTTCGCCGCGTACACCGCGGCGTCGGCCTGCTCAATGACCTCGTCCACCGGCTCCTGCCCGTTCGACACCGCCACCCCGACGCTCGCCGTGGTCACGACCTCGACGTCCCGCACCGGGAACGGCGTCCGGAACGCCTCCACGATCCGCCACGCGCTCCGCAGCGCGTCGTCCGCCCGTCGCAGGTCGCGGCAGACCACCACGAACTCGTCCCCGCCGGTTCGGCTCAACAGGTCACCGCCCCGGACCACGGCGCGCAGCCGGTCGGCCGCGGCCCGGAGCAGGTCGTCGCCGACGTGGTGGCCGAAGGAGTCGTTCACGAACTTGAAGCCGTCCAGGTCGACCGTCAGGAGCGCCACCGGACGACCTGTGCGGGCCGCGTGCGCCAGCGCCCGACCCAGCTCGTGGGTCACCTCGGACCGGTTGTCCAGACCGGTGAGCGGATCGCGGCGGGCGAGCGAGGCCAGGCTCTGCTCCCGCAGTACGTGGTCGGTGATGTCGTGCACGGTGGTGACCGTGCCGTGGGGGTGCGGCCCGTTCATCAGGGGCCGGACGTCCACCTCCACGTGCCGGGTGATGTCGGCCGGAGCCGTGTGGTCGAACACGACCCGCTCACCGGTGTCGAGCGCCGCACGCAACGCCTGGGACCAACGGCCGTGCAGCGAGGGCGGCAACCCCAGGTCGGCGATTCCCACTCCGATGGGCAGCGCGTCGACCCCCAGGATCTCGGCGGCGCGTCGGTTCGCGAACTGGGTGAGGTGCTCCGCATCGGTGTGCACGATCCCGTCGCCCACCCCGTCCAGCAGCACCTCCAGCGGACCATCCAACCGGGGCTCACGCAGGTCGATCGACCCGATGCTGCCGGGCGGCCTGTCAGCGGTCGTCCGGTCACCGGGTTCCCGGCCACCCTCCAGCACCGTCGCCCACTCGACGATCACGCCGTCGCCCAACCGGCGCACCCGCACCGGCGCCCCGAAGGGCTCTGCGTCCGCCGGCCACGGCAGGTGGACACTCGTGTCCACCCCGCTGTCAACCACTCGGTGGAACGCGTCCAGCACGGCGACCGAGTCGCTGTGCGACCCCGGGCGACGCGGTGTGCCCCGCAGCGTCGTGTGGAGCAGCTCGTCGCCGGTCAGGCCCACTGCGTGGCAGGCGCCGTGGTTGGCGAAACGCCACGCGAAGTCCCGCACCACCCCGTCGTCGTCACGCACCGCGGCCAGCACCGCGACCGGGGACAGGTGGTCCAACAGGTCGTTCAGGAACCCCACCGACAACAACGCCGGCGGCTCCTCCGTCGCCCCGCCGCCCAAGGTGCGGGAACCGCCCGTACCACCGCCGTCACCGGCCGCCGCCGTCGTCACCGCCGCCATCCGCTCCTCCGTCCCCAGCTCGTCACGGGGGACTCATCGGGCACATCGCAACCGGGGCGAGGGACGATGGTCCCGACGGTTGCGGCCCGTCTCCGGCCACCCGTAGCGTCCGACGGCGACACCGGCCGAACCGCTCCGGCCCGACCAGTCCAGGAGGCCACCCGTGTTGAGCCGCGACCAGTTCGGTGATGACTTCACCTGGGGAGTGGCGTCGGCCGCGTTCCAGGTCGAGGGTGCCTGGGACGCCGACGGGAAGCGACCCTCGGTCTGGGACGACGCCGGGCACGCCGGACGCATCCGCGGCGGCCCCGTCGGCGACGACGCGATCGACACCTACCACCGACTGGATGAGGACCTGGACCTGATCGCCGGCCTGGGTGTCGACGCCAACCGGTTCTCCATCAGCTGGCCGCGCGTGTACGGCGACGGACGCGGTCCGTGGAACCCCGCCGGTGGCGACTACTACGACCGCCTGATCGACGGCTGCCTGGAACGTGGCCTGGAACCGTGGCTGACCGTCCACCACTGGGACCTGCCGTCCGCGCTCCAGCGGGAGGGCGGGTGGACGCGGCGCGGGATCGTCCAGGACTTCGCCGGGTTCGCTGCAGCCGTCGCCGAACGCTACGGGGACCGCGTCCGGAACTGGATGGTGTTCAACGAACCGCTGTCCGTCGTCGGCCACATCGCCGCCGGGATCCACACCCGTCCCGGCCCACACCCCATGCAGGCGCTGTCGTCGCTGCACCACATGAACCTGGCGTGCGCCGAGGCGGGACGTCGCATGCGTGACGTGCTGGGTGCCGACGCCCGCATCGGGACCACCAACGTGTTCACCCTGTGCGCGCCGTTCGACGCGACCGGGTCGTTGCGTCGCGCCCAGCGCCGCTTCGAGGCATTCCTCGTCGACTCGTTCCTGGATCCGGCCGCCGGCCGCGGCTACCCGTTCGACGAGAGCGTGTTCCTGAGACCGCTCCGCCGCTACGTGCAGGACGGTGACCTGGAGGCCGCCGCGTTCGACTACGACTTCATGGGGTTGCAGTACTACGGACCGCTCCCGCTCCGGCGGGTGCCGTTGGTCGGTGGGCTGCCCGTGCCCACCCTGCGCACCGCCGAGGCGAACGTGCGGTCATCGGTCGGGATCCCCGTCGAGCCCGACGGACTGCTCGAGCTGCTGCGCCGCTACTCCACACACCCGGCGTGCAAGCGGATCGTCATCACCGAATCCGGGTTCGGGATGAACGACCGGCTCGTCGACGGTCGGGTCCGTGACGACCTGCGCATCTGGTACGCCCGCACCCACCTGGAGGCGGTCCGAACCGCCGTGCAGGAGGGCCTCCCGGTCGACGGGTTCTTCCAGTGGTCCTACGCGGACAACATCGAGTGGGTGCTGGGGCGAGACGCCCGGTTCGGACTGATCCACGTGGACTACGAGGACGACCACCGACGCACCCCGAAGGACTCGTACCGCTGGTTCCAGCAGCTGCTCACGTCGGAGGGCGGCGTCGACTGACGCCGGGGTCGTGCGGCGTCGCGGCCTACAGTCCCGCCGTGCGACTCCACCACCCGCCGCCCTTCACCCATCGGTGGCGGGCCCGCTGGATCTGGGCCGGTCGCCCGCCGATCGCCACCGAGACCGCCACCCGGCCCGTCCTGGCCGAGCCGGTCGACCGGGTGGTGCTGTTGCGTCGGGTCGTGGACGTCGAGGCGGTGCCCGGGTCGGCGCCGTGCCGCCTGTGGTCCGACGGGCGCCACATCCTGCGGGTCAACGGCGTCGAGGTGGCCCGTGGCCCGGTCCGCTCCGATCCGCGACGGGCGCACTACGACCTGGTCGACCTGGCCCCGCACCTGCGTGTGGGTCGCAACGTGCTGGCCGTGACCGCCCGGCACTTCGGGCAGGCGACCTCGTGGTGGACCCCTGTGCCGCCGTCGTACACGCTCGGCGGGGGAGCGTTGGTCATCGAGGCGCTCATCGGGGACGAGTGGATCGTCAGCGATCGTGAGTGGCGGGGGGCGCCGGGCGAGGCCTGGACGCCCGTTCCGGTTCCCGGCGACGTGGCCTGCCTGCCGCTCGAGTCCTTCGACGCCCGGCGGTACCCGCACGGCTGGGACCTGCCCGACTTCGACGACGGTGAGTGGCGTCGGGCCGCCGAACTGACGCCGGTCCACACCGGGGCGCACGGCGATCCGCACCCGCCGAGCGAGCCGTTCGGTGTGCTGCGACCGCCCGTGCGCAGCGGGTTCCCCGGAGGAGCCGTGCACGACGGAACGCTCGTGTGGTCGGCGACCACCGACCAGGTCGAGCGGCTGGACGACCCGGTGCTCCAGGTCGTCGCCGACCAGGCCGCGCCTCGGCTCGCCGGGTCCACCGTCGCCGATGTCCCGGCGTCCGCGCCGGCGGGCTCGGTGGAACTCCGGTCGTTCGACCTCGGTCGCATCGCCGCGGGCACCGTTCGTGTGGAGGTGGAGGCTCCGGCCGGCACCGTGGTGGACCTTGCCGGCAGCGAGCACGTGGCCGACGACGGGTCGTTGGTGTCGCTCGGCCAGCACGCCGGACTGCGCTACGTGTGCGCCGGTGGGGGAGTCGAGGAGTTCGAATCGTTCGACGTGATCGGCGCCCAACACCTGCACGTGTCGCTCCGCCGCCCTCCGGACGCCGCAGGCCAGGTGTCGTTGCGGGTCGCGATCGCCGACCGGCACAGGCCCCGGCCGGCTGGCGCGGGCTTCGAGTGCTCCGACCCGCTGCTCGAGCAGATCTGGCGGGTCGGTCTGCGCACCGTGGACCTGTGCGCACTCGACGCCTACGTCGACTGCCCCACCCGGGAGCAGCGGGCCTGGACGGGCGACTCGGTGGTGCACCAGATGGTCGACCTGGTCGCCAACCCCGA
Source organism: uncultured Actinomycetes bacterium (assembly GCA_903925745.1). Classification (GTDB taxonomy): domain Bacteria; phylum Actinomycetota; class Acidimicrobiia; order Acidimicrobiales; family Microtrichaceae; genus SXMI01. The sequence continues at coordinate 10,669 of CAIYGQ010000104.1, forward strand.
CTGGTCCATGCCCCGGTGGCACCCGGAACTCGCGGCCCAGACCCGGGACGACGGGATGCTGGTCATGGCGGCGGCATCGGACTTCGCCGCCGACGACCGGACGTTCGTACCCGACTGGTCGCTGCACTGGATCAGGTCGCTGCACCACCTGTACCGCTACACCGCCGACCGCGCGCTGGTCGCCGAACTGCTGCCCGTCGCGATCCGGGCGCTGCGGTGGTTCGAGGCGTACCAGGGTTCCGACGGGCTCCTGTCCGACGTGAGTGGCTGGGTCCTGCTCGACTGGTCGAGCGTGTACTCGCAGGGTTGCTCGTCCACGCTGAACGCGCTGTGGGCCCGGGCGCTCGAGGACGTGGCCGACATGGCCGGATGGCTCGGCGACGTCGGCACGGTCCAGTGGGCGACCGGACGTCGTGTTGAGGTGGCGGCCTCCTTCGACCGGTTCTGGGATCCGTCACGGTCGGTGTACGTCGACCACATCGTCGACGGCGAGGTACGCCGGGCCGCTGCGCAGCACCCCGGGGCCGCCGCGCTCGCCGCCGGGATCGTGCCCGCCGACCGGATCGCCGCCGTCGTCGACCGGCTCGTCGACCGTGACCGCCTCATCCGGCACTCTTGGGTGATGGATCCGCTCACCGCCGACGGCGCCGCCGACGGGTTCATCCACCTGGTCAACGGCTACCCCGACCCCGACTGGGACGTGGATGAGCAGATGGTCGAGGCCCAGCCGTTCTTCCGGTACGTGGTGCACGATGGTCTGGCCCGCGCCGGTCGCGCCGACCTGATCACCGGGCTGTGCCGGGACTGGTCCGTGTTCCTGGACGCCGGCGAGACGACCTGGCCCGAGTGCTGGCAGGGTGGCACCCGCTGCCACGGGTGGTCCTCGACGCCGAGCCGGGACCTGGTGGTGCACACGCTCGGGATCACCCCGGCCGAGCCGGGATACGCCGCGGTCCGGGTCGCTCCCGCACTGGGCGACCTGGAGTGGGCCCGGGCCGTGGTGCCCTCTCCACACGGGCCGATCCGGGTCGAGGCGCACGCCGACGGAACGGTCCAGGTGGACAGTCCGGTACCTGTCATCCGGGGCTAGCGGGGCCTCCACCCCCGATCTGCGGCTCTGGTGCGCGAGACGTGCCCCGCGCGCGACCCCTATATCGGTGGTGGGTTCGTGGTACGGTCGACGGGTCCGGTCAGGTGACCGGGCGGACGTGACCGGTCGTCTTCTGGGCCGGTCGTCTCGGTCCGCAGACTGCGTGGCACCCCCCAACCGCCTCCGGTTCTGGTCCTCCGTGACCTGCTGCTGCTCGAGCCCCAGCGTTCAT
>CAIYGQ010000105.1 GCA_903925745.1 uncultured Actinomycetes bacterium
CCCGGTGCCGCTCGAGATCGAGTCCAACCCGATGCTCGGCCGGTCCGACGGCGAGGACGAGCTCGTCGTGTCCTTCTACCCGGAGGGTGCCACCGAGGGTCAGCCGCTCGGCCAGAACACCGAGGTGCTGAACGACGGCACGACCCGGTTCGTGGGCGTGATCGGTGCGACTGACCAGACCGACCGCACCAATGCCGCCGTCGCCTCGACCATGCTGGGCAAGCTCGACGGGATCACCGAGCCGGCCGCCGGTCAGGCCATGGTCGTGTTGAACGACGTGGGCGTGCAGGCGATCGACGACGGTGACTTCCTGACGCTGTCCCCGCAGGGCCAGTGCGGAGCCTGGGACCTGTTCAGCGACCTGGACCAGGTCGACGCCGACACCGGCAACCTGGGCACCGCCTACGCCGCCACCCCCGGGTCGGTCGAGGTGGTCGCCTCGGATGCGAACACCGACTGCGCCACCGGGCTGCCGCCGGTGGACGTCGACATCGCCGATGGTGGCCTGTACGTCCTGTACGCCTACGGCACCACGGTCGCCGACCGGCAGCTGCTGGTCCTGGACGCCTCGGAGTGAGTCCCGGGTGCCCGTCCCGAGTGGGGCGGGCATCCGGCCGGACCCGCTGCCGTGATCGCTGGGCATCGACGATCGTCGATGCCCAGCGATATGCTTCCGGGCATGGACGCAGGATCGGTGATCCGGGCGGCCCGTCGACGGCGGGGCCTGAGCCAGGCGGAACTGGCGGAACGGGCCGGTGTGAGCCAGTCGGTGGTGTCGGACTACGAGCGGGGTCGGCGGGACCCGACCCTCTCGACGCTGCGGCGACTCGTCGAGGCGACGGGGGAGCGACTCCGGGTGGACTCGGCGCTGCCGGCGTCGAACCTTCCGCCTCCCAGCAACGCCGAGGAGTCCGGTCGCCGACTGGTGGACGTGCTCCTGCTGGCCGACGCCTACCCGCCCCCGCCGCGGACGCCCCTGACCTTCCCCAGGTTGTCATCGTGACCGGACCCGAACCGAGCCTGCCGGACAAGGTGTTGGCGATCGACGCAGCGCTCCATGGAGTCGCTCACGCATTCGGCGGCGCGCTGGCGCTCGGCTACTACGCCGAGCCGCGGTCGACCGTGGACGTGGACCTGAACGTGTTCGTCTCGCCTGACGAGTCCGCGATCGTGCTCGACCGGTTGGAGTCCATCGGTGTCGACGTGAGTGGCGCGGTCACACGAATCGGTTCGGACGGTCAGGTCAGGGTGTGGTGGGGGAGGACGCCGCTCAACCTGTTCTTCTCCTACGACAGGTTCCACGAGGCAGCTGCCGTCGCAGTGGTCGACCAGCCGTTCGCCGGTGTCAGCATTCCTGTGCTCGCCGTCGAGCACCTGATGGTCTGCAAGGTCGTGTTCGACCGACCGAAGGACTGGGTGGACCTGGACGCGATCATCGAGCGAGGAACGGCGGTCGACGTGGCCGAGGTACTCCGATGGGTCGGTCGATTCCTCGGTGACAACGATCCCCGCTACGAGCGAGTCGCCCGGGTGCTGTCGGCCTGAGCGGTCCCCGCGTTCGGGTCCACCTTCAGCACCGCCACTCGAGTCGTCGGCCGGTCGACGTGACGACCTCCACGGTGGCGATGCCGATCAGGAACGACCGCAGGTGGGTGGCGATCTCCTCGCCGTGACGCCGGACCAGATCGTCGACGGTGTCACCCAGGACGTCGTCGAACTCGTCCAGGTGGATGGTGATGGTTGCTTCGTTCACGTTCGGTCCTCCCTGGGGCCTCGTGGCCGCAGCGTCCCACCGGCCTGCGACAGCGCCGTCGTGGCGGCTGAGTCGTTAGGGTCGGAGACCGTGACTACCTACATGATCACGGGGGTGACCGGACAGGTCGCCGAGTCCGTCGCCGTCGCACTGGCCTCCGAGCACGACGTGATCGGTGTCGCCCGGTTCGGTGACGCCGCCGCCCGGGCCCGCCTGGAGGACGCTGGGGTGACGTGCGTGCCCGCCGACCTGGTCGGTGCGGACTTCACCGG
>CAIYGQ010000106.1 GCA_903925745.1 uncultured Actinomycetes bacterium
TCGAGGAGGTCGTCGACGTCGTCGGCATCGCGGGCGTGCACCGTGAGCGTCGTCCCCTGCCAGGCGTGTTCGATGCCGTCGGAGTCGAGCAGCGATGCGAGCAGCGCCCGGCTCTCTCCGGCCCACGGGGCGCAGTCGTAGTCGACCCGGTCCTCGCCGAGCCGGCGCCGGATCCGCTCGGCGGCCGCGGCGTCGTCCGGCGACGGTCGATCCGGGGCGGGTTCGTCCTGCGCTGCACCACCCGGTGACGGATCCTCCGGGGGTGGCGCATCGGACGGGTCACCGGACTGACTCGGATCGGCCACGGGCGCAGTCTCGCGCACCGCCGGAGCCACCGCCGCGGGCTCCCGACCGGCCGGCGGCGGGACGGTAAGGTCCGGGGATGCCGAACACCGCACCCGACCGCAACCTGGCCCTGGAGCTGGTCCGAACCACCGAGGCCGCCGCGTTGGCGGCCGCCCACTGGGTGGGACGAGGCGACAAGGAGTCCGCCGACGGGGCGGCCGTCGACGCCATGCGCCTGATCCTCGGGACCGTCAGGATGACGGGCACCGTGATCATCGGCGAGGGCGAGAAGGACGAGGCCCCGATGCTCTACAACGGCGAGGTCGTCGGGGACGGCGGACAGCCGAGCGTCGACATCGCGGTCGACCCGATCGACGGGACGACGCTGACCTCGAAGGGCCGGGGCGGGGCCGTCGCGGTGATCGCCGTGTCGGAACAGGGCACGATGTTCGACCCGGGTCCGTGCGTCTACATGGAGAAGATCGCCGTCGGCCCGGACGCCGCCGGGTCGGTGGACCTGAACGCCTCGGTGACCGACAACCTCCGGGCGGTCGCGGCCGCGAAGGGGATCGACGTGACCGAGGTGACCGCCACGGTCCTGGACCGACCACGACACGACGACCTGGTCGCCGAGATCCGGGAGGCCGGTTCGCGGATCCGCCTGATCGGGGACGGGGACGTCGCGGCCGCCATCGCCACCGCGTGGCCCGACTCGGGAGTCGACATCCTCTTCGGGATCGGCGGCACCCCCGAGGGCGTCATCGCGGCCGCGGCCCTCAAGTGCATGGGTGGCGAGCTGATCGGTCGGCTCTGGCCCCGCGACGACGCCGAGCGGACCGCCGCGACCGATGCGGGCTACGACCTGGACCGCGTGCTCGGAACCGACGACCTGGTCGCCGGCGACAACTGCTTCTTCTCGGCCACGGGCATCACCGACGGCAACCTGTTGCAGGGGGTCCACTACGACCGGGCCGGCGCCACCACGCAGTCACTCGTGATGCGCTCGCGGTCCGGCACGGTGCGCCTCGTCGAGGCCCGCCACCGCGCCGAGAAGCTCGAGTCCTGATCCGGTGGCGCCGATCGTCACCGTCGACGGGCTCCACAAGCGTTTCGGCGACACCACCGCCCTCGACGGCGTCGGCTTCGAGGTCGACGCAGGAACGGTGCTGGGTCTGCTCGGCCCGAACGGCGCGGGCAAGACGACGACCGTCCGGGTGCTGGCGACGCTCCTGCGCCCCGACGGGGGCACGGCCACCGTCGACGGCCACGACGTCGTGGCCGACGCCGACCGCGTGCGGTCGGTCATCGGGCTGACCGGCCAGTACTCGGCGGTGGACGA
>CAIYGQ010000107.1 GCA_903925745.1 uncultured Actinomycetes bacterium
CCCATGAACCGCGAGTACACGAGCACCATCACGGTGATGATCACCATCAGTACCAGCGACAGCGCCGCGGCCTGCGGGTAGTCGAACTGCACCAGGAACTTGTTCTGCACCACGGTGCCGATCATGGAGGTCTGTGGTGACCCCAGGTAGCGGGCGTTCAGGTAGTCGCCGGCCGCCGGGATGAACACGAGCAGGCTGCCGGCGAACACGCCGGGCAGCGACAGCGGCAGGACGACCTTGCGGAACGCCCGCCACGGGGTGCTCCCCAGGTCGGCGGCCGCCTCGGTGAGGCGGAAGTCGATCTTCTCCAGGCTCACGTAGATGGGCAGGATCATGAACGAGATGAAGTTGTAGGTGAGCCCACCGATGACAGCGGTCGGGGTGGCGAGGAGCCGACCGTCGCTGCCCACCCACGGCAGGAGCCGGTACAACGCCGTGACCGGGCCGTCGTCCTGCAGGATCGACGTCCACGCGATGGTGCGGATCAGGTAGGACGTGAAGAACGGGACGACGACCAGTCCGATCAGGAAGTTCTTCCAGCGCCCTCCGCAGGTGGCGATCCAGTAGGCCAGCGGGTAGCCGACCAGGATCGCCAGCACCGTGGCGGTGCCGGCGTAGAGGAACGACCGGAGGAACTCCGGCGAGTACTCGCTGAGCGCGCTCGTGTAGTTGGAGAAGTCCCAGGCGAACTCCGGCTCGGCGAAGCGGCTGGGCTTGGTCGACAGCGACGCCTTGACCAACATGACGACCGGGACCAGGAAGAACAACAGCAGCCAGATGATCCCGGGGCTGAGCAGCCCGTAGGGCGCGAACCTGCCCTTCCGCAGCCCGGTGTCATCGGTGGTGGCGGCGGCCACGGCGGTCGTCCTCGGTCCCGGTCCGTCGTCGATTCAGGCGCCCGAGATCCGGGCGAACTCCTCGTCCAACTGCTGTTCCTTCTCCTCGCTGAGGGTGCCCCAGGTCTGCAGGAGCGCCAGCGTGGAGGCGTCGGGGAACAACAGCGGGTTGTCGGCGAGCGCCGCGGCCTCACCGCCCATCGACCGGAGTTGCTCCTGGACGCCCTGGACGGGCGAGATGTACTGGACCGTCTCGGTGATGCGGGCGGCGTTGACCGGGTCGTAGACGAAGTTCATGAACTTGCCGGCGGCCTGGATCTGCTCGGGGCTCGAGCCCTTGGGGATCACCATCGTGTCGAACCAGAGCGTGCCCCCGGACTCGGGCACGACGAACTTGATGTCGGGATTCGACACCGACAGCTGGGCGACGTCACCGGACCAGCCGACGCAGGCCGCGAAGTTGCCCTGTTCCAGGTCGTCGACGTAGTCGTTGCCGGTGAACTGGCGGATCTGGCCGTTGTCCACCTCCTCCTCGAGTTTCGCGAAGGCGGGCTGGTAGTCCTGGTCGTCGGGATTCGCCAGGTCGATGCCGAGCGACATGGCGATCAGGCCGATCGTGTCCCTCATCTCGGTGAGCATCCCGATCTTGCCCCGGAACGCCGGGTCCCACATGTCGTCCATCGTCGTGAGCTCGCGGCCGGTCACGGCCTGGTTGTAGGCGATGCCGGCCATCCCCGACTGCCATGGCAGCGAGTACTCACCGGTCGGGTCGCTCGGTGGCTTCTGCAGGCTCGGGATGAGGTTGGCGGCGTTGGGGATCTCTGACAGCGGCAACTGGTCCAGCCAGCCGAGCTGGAGCAGGCGGCCCGCCATCCAGAACGTGGGGGCGATGATCGTCGAGCCGATCGGGTCGCCCTTGGACAACAACGGCTGGATCTTGGCGAACAGCTCGTTGTTGTCGTTGATGCCCTCGGTGTAGTCGACCTTGATGCCGGTGGCCTTCTGGAACTCCGCCAACGTGCCGCCCTCGCCGAAGAGGTCGTCGCCGGGCTTGTCGATGTAGAGCGTCCAGTTGTCGAATGTCAGCGTGTCGGCCGCACCGCCGCCGCCGGAGGTCGAACTCCCGGACTCCTCGTTGCCGCCACAGGCGGCGAGCGCGGTCGATCCGGCGGCCAGGCCGCCGAGCGCGGCACTGGAGACGAGGAACGTGCGTCGGGTCACTCGGTTCACCATGGCGGACACCTCTCTCTTGTTCTCTGTGGGTCACTGGGTTGATCAGGGGTGGGAGCCCCCGGGTTCTGTGGGTCTGGCACCGCTCAGGCGGCGGTCTGGTCGTCCTCCATGGACGTCACGCCGGCCTCGTCGGCGGCGATCGGCTCGGGCACCAGGTAGGCACCGTCATGGGACCAGGTCATCTCGATCTCGGATCCCACAGGGAACGAGCCGGGGTCGTCCTCCGGCCCCAGGTGGGCGACCAGGTCGGCACCGGCATCGGTGCGCACCTGGCAGCGGACGACGGGCCCCTGGAAGACCATGGACGTGACCGTGGCCCGGATGCCGGCGCCGGATCCGGTGCCGTGCAGCGGCGCGCCCGCCGGCACGAGGCGCTCGGGACGAACCATGAGGGTGACCTCGCTGCCCGGTGCGTAGGTGGTGCCCGCCGAGGACACCGTGCACTGGCCGCCGAGGCGGGTCTCCACCGTGACGTCGTCGCCGGTCTGGGACAC
>CAIYGQ010000108.1 GCA_903925745.1 uncultured Actinomycetes bacterium
GATCGCAACGGCGGCAAGGCCGCCGCGCGCAACGTCGCGCTCGGGCTGCTCGACACCGAGCTCGTGCTCCAGCTCGACGCCGATTCGCACCCCGAGCGCGACGTGCTCGAGTGGCTCGTCCCACAGATGCTCCGCCACGACGACGTCGCCGCGGTGACCGCTAACCCACGGGTGTCGGACACCTCGACACTGCTCGGCGCGCTCCAGGCGTGCGAGTTCTCCGGCACGGTCTCGGCGCTCCGCCGCGGCCAGGCCGCGTGGGGCCGGGTCTGCACCATGTCAGGCATCTGCACACTCGTCCGTCGTGAGGTGGTGGTCGCAGCCGGCGGGTTCGACCCCCGGACGCACACCGAGGACATCGAGCTCTCGTGGCGGCTGCAGACTCGCGGGTGGCGCGTCACCTACGAACCCGAGGCGCTCGTCGGCATGCAGGTCCCCACCACGCTGCGGGCGTGGTGGCGGCAGCGGACCCGCTGGGCGACCGGCCTGGTCGAGGCACTCCGCACCCATGCCCGGTCCATCTTCCGCAGGGAGAACCGGGTCCTCTGGCCGCTGGTGCTCGAGGCAACGCTCTCGATCCTGTGGTGCCACGCGCTCTACGCCGTGACGCTGGTGTACCTCGTGCTCCTGCCGTTCGGCCTTCGGAGCGATCTGAGTGAGACCCCGATTCCGGGCCGGTGGGGCGCGCTGGTGCTGGGCGTCGGGATCTTCCAGGTGCTGTGGGGCATGCACCTCGACGCCCGCCACGACACCGGCATCACCAAGCTCTGGTGGGTCGCTCCGCTGTACCCGCTGCTCTACTGGTGGATGTCGTCGGCGACGGTGGTCCGCACCACGCTGCCGGCGCTGTTCCGGCCTCTTTGCCCGGTCACATGGACCACCGAGCGGACCCCGGCCTGAGCAAGGCCGCCGGACGTGGTCCGGCAAGGCCGCCGCTGGTCGAAATCCCTGTGCTGGCGACCATGACCTTCTGACCGGGTGTCGCCCCCGACGTCCCGGTCGCCGTCGCCGAGGGTCCAGGCGCCCGGCCCTGACCACGTGGGTCGTCGCTCGCGCCGGGTGCGTCCTTCCACGTCGGAGGTGTCCTCGAGCCGGTGGGACGGGCCGGCATCGGCGGCGTCACTGAGTTCGGCAAGCTCGGTGCACAACGCCTCTTCCTCGGCCCGTCGTCGGGCCTCGTCACGGAGGACGGCAGCGATCACTGCTACGGCGCCGTCTGGCCGGACCAGGAGGGCGACCGTGAACGCCACCGACAGGCGTCGGCCGTCGGCGTGGTGCACGAGGGCGCAGCGACCGATCAGGCCTCGGGCCCCCGGCAGTAGTCCTTTGTCGCTTCGAAACTGTGCTCGATTTGTGCGCTTCGACCGGTTCCCGGTCCCGTACATCCCCTGTCCCACAAGGGATCCAGCTGTTTCGAGCAGCTCACTCGTACTGAGCAGGTCAGGAGTTCGATTCTCCTCTCGGGCTCGACTCGAACCGGCCGGATCCCTTGTGGTGGCAGGGGTCCGACCGGTTTCGCTTTTCGGACCAGTGGTGGATGACGTCCGATTCGGGCGGGTCAGCGCACACTTCGCGCACAGTGAAAACCAACCAAACGCGCTCAGCGGCGCTTGTCGACTCCCTGATCGGGTGGCCCGGTCATGATGTCACCGAGTTGTGCAGCAGTCCCCCGCAGGAGGCACGAAGTCCGGGGAGCGGCGACTGGTGGGCTCAGGTCGGGGTTCAGCCGGCTGGCGTCGCTCCTGCGCACGGTCGATCGAGGTTCCACGCCCAGGCCGTCGTAGCTCCGGACCGGTCCATCCCCGACGCCAGCTCGATGAGACGGTCACCACCCGAGCGGTAGGCAGTCAGTTGCATCCCTCGTGCTTGGTCGAGCGTGAGTGGTACCCGCCGTGTCGCAAGGACTACGACCGGATCTGTCCACATCTCGAGGGACACCCCGTCGTCCTCTCGGGCTGCCAGTTTCACCAGCACGGGCGGTTCGTCAGGCGCCAACTGCACAACTCCGTTGAACCAGCCCTCGGGTGTGCCAGGCACCGCAGCGGGCGCTTCCTCAAGCACACCCCCCGGACCCGGTGCCATGATCTGCGACCCGTCGACGACTCGGCCTGCACCGCCAGCTGACATCAGAAGGTCGTCGTTCCCATCACCGTTTTGGTCACCGGCAGGCAGCAGCCACGCCGTGCTGCTGACGGGGAGTCGCACCCCGGCGGCCGCCGGGTCGTGGCGCCCGCTGGTCGTCGATCCCGGGACGACGTAGACGGGGTAGCCACCGTCGGTGAGCCCCTCGGAGCTGGAGAAGACCGCGATCTCATCGCGATCGTCGCCGTCGAGGTCGCCGATCCAGCTGGCGCCGCCCAAGGTGCCGACAGCGCCGCCGTCGGACGCAAGCACCAAGTCGCCGGCGGTCCGGGAGATCACGACGGTCTCGCCCGTGGTTGCAGTGTCGCCGACGACATCAGCAGTGCCGTCGCCGTCGGTGTCGGGCGGGTCGAACATGCGGGCCAGCACGTCGAGCGACTCGCCCCGCTCGGGTCGGGCTTCGGATGTCGGCAACGTCTCGGGGTAGATGACCTCGCTCTGGGCGTACACGGGCTCCCACGGTATGGGGCACTCCTGCGGGATCGAGAGTCCAAGAGCCTCCAGCAAAGGAGCAGCACCGCCGGAGGGCGCCGGCAACGTCGTCGTGGTCTCTGGCGAGCTGGAGGTCGGCGAGCCGCCACCGACCCCGCGTCCCACCCCCTCCGGGTCGCCGCATGCCGCAGCGAGCAGGACCATCGCAGCGACCACCGTCACCCGCATCCATCCGTACGGGTGTGGCTCCATCATTCCTCGCAGCGTCGGCCCCGGCAGCGGCATGGACCAGTGTGGCACCCCGTCGTCACCACCCGCCGGCAGTTGTCGTTGCGGTCCAACGAGGCGAACTTCGAACACACTGGGCACGACCCCGCCGAACACCAGCCACGGAACAGCGCACACCACAACCGGCGCTGGAGCTACGCGCCGGTCGAGCTTGACCCGAGCGGTGGTTCCTGAACCGCTGCGGGTTTCGCACAGCCCACGCGTTTGTGGCTTCGAATCTGTGCTCGATTTGTGCGCTTCGGCCGGTTCCCGGTCCCGTACATCCCATGTCCCGCAAGGGATCCAGAGGTTTCGAGCAGCTCACTCGTAATGAGCAGGTCAGGAGTTCGATTCTCCTCTCGGGCTCCA
>CAIYGQ010000109.1 GCA_903925745.1 uncultured Actinomycetes bacterium
CGGATCCACCTGGCGATCGTCACCGACGAACGCGACGAGCTCTACGACCTGATGGCCGGTGGCTTCGGCCTGACCCCGGAGCAGGCCCGGCGCAGCCCCCACGCGCTGTGCGGGACGGTCGACGAGATCGTCGACGACCTGGAGGAACGGCGTGAGCTCCTCGGGATCTCGGCGATCGGCCTGTCGGCCAGCGCGCTCGACGACATGATCCCGGTCATCGACCGCCTCGCCGGCATCTGAGGCACACCCGACCCGTCGCCTCGGGCACACACGTCACCTGACCAGCCCGTCACCTGACCCCCACCCCCCGACCGGCGGGACGCGACTCGGCCCCGACCTGGGTCGGGGCCGAGCGGCGATCGAGCAGGACCGGAGTCGGGCAGTCAGCCGACCCGACCGAAGGTGGGCTTGCCGTAGAGCGGGGCGACCTTCACGACGTCACCGGTCCGGGGGGCGTGCAGCACCTGTCCGTTGCCGACGTAGATCCCGACGTGATGGGCGCTGGCCCCACCCCAGAAGACCAGATCGCCGGCCTGGGCCTGCGAGTAGTCGATCCGTTGCGTGGCGGCGTACTGCGCCGAGGCCACCCGGGGCAGGCTCTTGCCCGCCGAGCTGAACGCCGACTGCACGAGCCCCGAGCAGTCGTAGCCGCCGTTGCCGGTACCACCCCAGCGGTAGGGGGTGCCGAGCTTGCCCATGGCGAAGGAGATGGCGGAGTTCGAACCGGTGTAGGGAGCGGCCGAGGCGGCGTAGGACTGCGACGGCATGGCAGCCGAACCGCCACCCCCACCACCGCTCGAGCCCCTCGACTGGCCACCGCCCTGCTGGCGAACGGCCTGCTGCTGGGCCGCCGCCTGCTGCTGGGCGGCCTGCTGCTGGGCCGCAGCCATGGCCATGGCTCGGGCCTGCGCCTCGGCGGCTCGACGGCGTCGCTCCTCCTCGGCGGCGATGGCCGCCCGGAGCTCGGCGGTCGTGTCGGCGAGGAGTTCCTCCTGGCCGGCGATCGTGCGGTCGAGTTCCGCCTTCACATTGGCGAGCTCGGCCTCCTGGGCGGCGAGCTGGGCGTTGACCGTCTCCAGGTCGGCCGTCTTCTGCTCCAGGTCGAGCTGTGCGGCACGCAGATCCTCGGCCACCTGCTCACGATCACCCTGCAGTGTGTCGAGCAGGACCTTCTCGTTGACGGCCTCGTTCGGGTCGGTCGCCCCGACCGTCAGGTCGTCGCCGACTCCGGCGCCCATGTAGGCCGACACGAGGTACTGGCTGGCCTGCGCCTTGGCGGTGCCGAGACGGCCCTTCGCATCCTCGATGGCCGCCTTGGTCTCCTCGATCTGCTGGCGGGTGGCGGCGATGTTCTCCTGCACCTGGAGCATCTGGGTCCCGAGCACCGCCTCCTGCTCGCGCATGACCTCGAGCTCCGAGGCGATGGCCTGGGCCCGGGCGCGCAGTTCCTCGATGCTCTGGGCGGAGGCGGAACCCCCACCCAGCGAGGAGAGCAGCAGCCCGCCGGCGATCACGGCGACGGCGACGGTGCGGAACGTACGGGAGCGGAGTGCATGTGCGGTACTCATGTGACGGTCACCTTACGACATCCGGGTGGCCCGTGACAATCACGTGTCGAAACGTTGGACGAATGTCACGCTTCGCACCGCAATCCCACGCTCAGTGGCCACATTGACACTCAGCAGGGCGAGTGTACCGGTCTCGTCACCGCAACGCGCGGATACCCCACAACCCCGCCGGTACCGGCCTCCGGAGCCGGTCGACCGAGCCCCACCGGGTCCGGATCACTCCCACTCGGATCACTCCCACTCGATGGTGCCGGGCGGCTTCGAGGTGATGTCGTAGGCGACCCGGTTGACCCCGGGGACCTCGTTGATGATGCGGGACGCCATCGACTCCAGGACGTCGTAGGGGATCCGGGCCCAGTCGGCGGTCATCGCGTCGTCCGACGTCACCGCCCGGATGATCACCGGGTAACCGTAGGTCCGCTCGTCGCCCATCACCCCGACCGTGCGGATGTCGGGGAGCACGGCGAACGACTGCCAGATCTGACGCTCCAGACCGGCGGCACGCAGCTCCTCACGGACGATCGCATCGGCCTCCTGCAGGACCGCCACCTTGTCGGGGGTCACCTCACCGATGATGCGCACGCCCAGACCCGGTCCGGGGAACGGCTGACGCCAGACGATCTCGTCGGGCAGGCCGAGCTCGGAGCCCACCGCCCGCACCTCGTCCTTGAACAGCAGACGCAGCGGCTCGACGAGCTCGAAGTCCAGGTCGTCCGGCAGGCCGCCCACGTTGTGGTGACTCTTGATGGTGGCGGCGTGGGCCGTACCGGACTCGATCACATCGGGGTAGAGCGTGCCCTGCACCAGGAACCGGGCGTCCTCCACCCCGCCCCTGGCGTCCTCGAAGACGCGGATGAACAACTCGCCGATCGCCTTGCGCTTGTCCTCGGGGTCGGTCAGGCCGGCCAGCCGGTCGAAGAACCGGTCCTCGGCCCGGACGTGGACCAGTTCGATTCCCTGGTGGCGCCGGAACGTCTCGACGACCTGCTCTCCCTCGTCCTTGCGCATCAGTCCCGTGTCGACGAACACGCACGTGAGCTGCGGGCCGACGGCCCGGTGGACCAGCGCGGCCGCCACCGCCGAGTCCACACCACCGGACAGGCCGCAGATGGCCCGGCCGTCACCCACCTGTTCCCGGATCGCCGCCACCGAGGCCTCGATGAAGTTCCCCATCGTCCAGGTGTCGGCGCAGCCGGCGAGCCGGTGCAGGAACCGCTCGAGCAGGGCCTGGCCCTGCGGCGTGTGGGCCACCTCGGGGTGGTACTGGACCGCCCAGATCCGCCGCTCCGGGCACTCGATGACCGCGTTCGGAGCGCCGTCCGACGCCGCCGTCGCCGTGAAGCCCTCCGGGACGCGGGTGACCGCGTCGAAGTGGCTCATCCACACGGTCTGCGGATCCTCGTCATCGCCCAGCAGGTCGGAGTCGACCCCCTCCAGGCGCCGCAGCTCGGTCCGGCCGTACTCACCGGATCCCCCACCACCGACCTGGCCACCGAGCTGGTCGGCGATCAGCTGGGCGCCGTAGCAGATCCCCAGGATGGGGACACCGAGGTCGTAGATCCCCGGATCGATCCGCGGGGAGTGCTCGACGTTCACCGACTTCGGTCCGCCCGAGAACACCAGCGCCGCCGGGGCCCGCTCGGCCACCTCGGCAGCGGTGATCGTGTGCGGCACGATCTCGGAGTAGACCCGCGCCTCCCGCACGCGACGGGCGATCAACTGTGCGTACTGGGCCCCGAAGTCGACGACCAGCACCGTCTGCTGGTCGGCGACGACGGCGGCCGCCTCGTCCTCGGCGCCGGTCACATCGACGCTCCCGGCTCGCCCGCACGATCGAGCACTCCCGGGCGGACGACCGAGGGCGACGTCACGACGAGCTCCGCCTTCTGGAACTCCTTCAGGGACCCGTACCCCGACACGGCCATCGATCGACGCAGCGCACCCATCAGGTTGGTGCGGCCATCGGGACCCGTGGCGGGACCGAACAGGACCTGCTCGAGCGGACCCTGTGGCTCCACCCGCCGCAGACGGCCGCGGGGCAGCTCGTGGTGGAACGCTCCCAGTGACCAGAGCGCACCACCGGCCGGCGCCTCGGTGGCAGCGGCGAGCGGCGCCGCCATCATCACGGCGTCAGCCCCGCAGACGATCGCCTTGGCGATGTCGCCCCCGGTCGTCATGCCACCGTCGGCGATCACATGCACGTAGACCCCGGTCTCATCCAGATGGCGCATCCGGGCCGCCCGGGCATCGGCGATGGCGGTGGCGTGGGCGTTGCCGACCCCCAGCACCTGGGCGGTCGTGGATGACGCCCCGGACCCGATGCCGACCAACACCCCGGCAGCTCCGGTGCGCATCAGGTGCATGGCCGCCGGGTAGCTGGCGCATCCGCCGACGATCACCGGAACCTCCAGTCGTCGGACCAACTGCTTCAGGTCCAGCGGCTCGTGGCCCGAGGTCGTGACGTGTTCGGCCGAGGTGACGGTCCCGTGGATGAGCAGCAGGTCGGGCTCGGCGGCGATGACGTGCTCCAGCAGGGTCTCGGTGTGCGCCGGGCTGACCGACACACAGGCGGTGCCTCCAGCCGATCGGACCTCCTCGATCCGCCGGCCGATCAGGTCGGGGTCGACCGGAGCGGCGTAGGCCTCACGGAGCACGCCGACGTGGTCGGCCTCGGGGTCGGCGGCCGCCCGGGCGATGCGCTCGAGCTGCGCCGCCGGGTCCTCGTGGCGGGTCCAGAGACCCTCGACGTGCAGGGCCCCGACCCCACCCAGCCGTGACATCTCGACCGCCGTCGCCGGGCTGGTCACGCCGTCGGAGTCCGACGCGATCACCGGGATGTCGAAGGTGTAGGCGTCGATCTGCCAGGTCAGCTCGACGTCGTCGGTGTCCCGGGTCCGGCGGCTGGGCACGATGGCGACCTCGTCGAGCGAGTAGCTCCGGCGGCCGTCCTTGCCCATCCCGATCTCGATCTCTGCCACCTCAGGCACCTTCTGCGCAGGAAAGCGGAGAGTCTAGGCGTCCGAAGGGGCCTCCTCTGCCTTCAC
>CAIYGQ010000110.1 GCA_903925745.1 uncultured Actinomycetes bacterium
AGCTCGTCGGCGCCGACCTGGGTGCCACCGACTGGGTCGAGGTCACCCAGGAGCGCATCGCCCAGTTCGCCGATGCGACCGGTGACCACCAGTGGATCCACGTCGACGTCGAGCGGGCCCGGACCGAGTCCCCGTTCGGTGGGCCCATCGCCCATGGGTACCTGACGCTGTCACTCGTCAACCTGTTCCTGCCCGAGCTGTTGGAGGTCCGCGGGGCCTCGCTCGGCGTCAACGTCGGACTGGGTCAGGTCCGGTTCCCATCGCCGGTTCCGTCGGGCGCCAGGGTGCGGGGCGTGGGGCAGGTGGTGGAGGCCGCCGAGGCCAAGGGTGGCGTGCAGGTCGTGGTCAGGGTCACGGTCCAGGTGGAGGGTCCCGACGGCGAACCGACCACCAAGCCGGCCTGCGTGGCCGAGACGATCAGCCGGTTCCTGCCCTGAGCTGATCCTGCGACCCGGCCGGTGCCGGGCCCGCCCCGCCCACGTTGACCTTTCGCGCCCAGAGTGGTTTCCTGTTCAGGCCGGTGCTGGCGCCGGCGCGAAGGGGGAATCGGCGATGCGATCAATCCGAACCGCAGCTGTGGCCGTGATGGCACTCGGCGCCCTGGCTCTCGTGGCCTGTGCGCCGCCACCACCGAGCGGTGGTACCGGGCCGGGAACGCCGAAGCTCACGTTCGGCTGCTTCCGCACTCCCGCCACCCCGGTCGCCAACGCCCACGTCAGGATCGCCGGGTCGGTCGTCCTCAACAAGTGGACCTACTCGGAGTCGATCCACTACACCGCCGACTGCTCCGATCCAGCGGTGACGCCACTGGAGATCTACCCGGGTGTCCCCGGTCCGACGAGCGTCCAGTTCTGCCAGAACAAGTTCGGGCCCTCCGCCTCGACCTCTCCTCTGCTGAGCGCCCAGTTGATCCCGCCGCAGATCTACTGGGGCTGCAACTTCTGACGATCGCCACCGGGCGCCGCCGGTTTGGCCGAGCGTGAGCGGGGCTGGGTAGCCTCGGCGATCCATCCGAACCGGCACACTCGCAGGGGGACCACATGACCGAGGCCGTGATCGTCGCCACCGCCCGCACGCCCATCGGGCGCATGGGCAAGGGCTCACTGAAGGACATGCGACCCGACGACCTGTCGGCGCGGATCATCACGGCCCTGCTCGACAAGGCCCCCGCCCTGGACCGCACCGAGATCGAGGACGTGCTGTGGGGGTGTGGACAGCCCGGCGGTGAGTCGGGCCACAACATCGCCCGGGTGGCTGCGGTCCTGGCCGGGCTGGACGACGTGCCGGGTGCGACGGTCAACCGCTACTGCTCGTCCTCGCTCATGACCATCCGGATGGCCGCCCACGCCATCAAGGCCGGCGACGGCGACGTGTTCGTGGCCGGCGGGGTCGAGACCTCCAGCCGCTTCCCGTTCGGCATGGCCGACGGCCCGAAGAACCCGGTGTTCTCCGACGCCGAGGCCCGGTCCGCCGAGCGCGCGCAGGGCGGCGCCCCCACCTGGGCCCCGCCGAGCGGCCTTCCGGACATGTACCTGGCGATGGGCCAGACGGCAGAGAACGTCGCCCAGCTCGAGAACGTGTCGCGGGCCGACCAGGACGAGTTCGGTGTCCGCAGCCAGAACCTGGCCGAGGAGAGCCTCAACAGCGGGTTCTGGGAGGCCGAGATCACCCCCGTCGAGACCCCCGACGGTCTCGTCACCGCAGACGACGGCATCCGCGCCGGCACCACGCTGGAGAAGGTCAGTCAGCTCCAGCCCGCCTTCCGGCCCGACGGAACCGTCACGGCCGCCAACGCCTGTCCGCTCAACGACGGCGCCGCGGCGGTGCTGGTGATGAGCGACAGCAAGGCCGCAGCCCTGGGCCTGACCCCGCTGGCCCGCGTGGTCTCGTCGGCCGCCACCGGCCTCAACCCCGAGATCATGGGCCTCGGACCGGTGGAGGCCGTGAAGAAGGCGCTCGCCCGGGCCAACATGACCGTCGACGACATCGACCTGTTCGAGATCAACGAGGCGTTCGCCGCCCAGGTGCTGCCGTCGCAGCGGAACCTGGGCATCCCGATGGAGAAGCTCAACACCCGGGGCGGCTCCATCGCACTGGGCCACCCGTTCGGCATGACCGGGGCCCGCATCATGACCACCCTGATCCACAACCTGCAGGAGTCCGACGCCACCTTCGGCGTCGAGACGATGTGCGTCGGCGGTGGCCAGGGCATGGCCATGGTGGTCGAGCGCCTCAGCTGAACGCCCCGGACACCGGCCGACGGCGGGACTCGGCCGCCCGATCCGGGCGTTCGAGTGCCCGGCCGGGTCGGATTCAGCCGGCCCCGTAGACCGGGGTCGGCGGCGTGGCCTCTGCGAGCAGGTCGGCGACGACCGCGCCCACCTCGTCGGGTTCCCACCGGGCGCCCTTGTCCACCCGAGGGCCGTGGCGCCAGCCGTCGGCGAGGCCGATGACGCCGCCCTCGACCTCGAAGACCCGTCCGGTCACGTCGGCCGACGCATCGGATCCGAGCCACACGACGAGCGGGGCGACGTTGGCGGGGTCCATGGCGTCGAATGCGCCGTCGGGGACCTCGGCCATCATCTCCGCGAAGGCCTCCTCGGTCATGCGGGTGCGGGCCGCCGGGGCGATGGCGTTGGCCGTCACGCCGATGCGGGCGAGCTCGACGGCCTGGACGAGCGTCATGCTCGCGATCGCACCCTTGGCCGCCGAGTAGGCGGTCTGGGCGACCGACCCCATGAGCCCGGCACCCGAGGACGTGTTCACGATGCGACCGGCGACCGGTTCGCCGGCCTTGGACCGCGCCCGCCAGTAGGTCGCCGCGTGTCGGGCCGGTGCGGCATGCCCGAGGACGTGCACCCGGAGCACCGCCTCCCACTCGGACTGCTCGGAGTTCACGAACATGCGGTCCCGCACGATGCCGGCGTTGTTGACGACGGTGTCGAGCGAACCGAACGTGTCGATCGCCAGCTGCACCATCTCGCCCGCAGCATCCCAGTCGGCCACGTCGTGACCCGAGGCGACTGCCCGTCCACCGGCCGCCACGATCTCGTCGACCACCTGCTGGGCCGGTGTGTCGGACGGGTCGCTGCCGTCCTGGGCGACGCCCAGGTCGTTGACGACGACCGCCGCCCCCTGCCGGGCGAACTCGAGTGCGTGGGCCCGACCGATCCCCCGACCCGACCCGGTCACGATCACGACCCTGCCGTCACAGATTCCCATGTGGCCACCACGCTCCGTCTCTCGGCGGGCACAGGGACCGCCCGCTTCCCGTTCGGAGGCGCACCCTACCTGACGACCCGTCAGATCCCAGCGCCCGGGCGGTGGACCGGCGCTCCGGCGCCCTTCGTCAACGCTGTGTGAACAGTGACACCCGGTGCCCGGGGAAGGTCCGGCCCTGCAGTAGGTTCACCTTCGCGGGGCCGACGTGAGCCGGCCGGCCAGGACAACGGCCGCCCGGCTCGGATGATCGACCGAGGGAAGGACACATGTTCACCATCGTCATCGTGGGCCTGATCGGCGCCGCGTTCTTCGCCGGCACCGCCCTGGGCTACCGGACCGGCGTCGTCGACGGGAGGTGGCTCGGCCGCTACCAGCGCCACCAGGCCTGGGTCGAGGACCTGGAGGGTGCGCTCGCGGAGACGAAGCCCCCCTCGCGGACCGCTCCGGGTGCCACCCGGGCTCCGCGTCCCGACTGAACCGGTCCCGCCCGGCCGGCGAACCGGTCCGGCGGGGAACCGGCTCCGCACACCCCGGTTGCCACCCGCCGGTACAGTCGGCTCGTGCGCTTCGGCCTCACCATGTTCGCCACCGACGTGGCGATGGAGGTGCCCGACCTGGCGGTCGAGGCGGAGGCCAGGGGATTCGACTCGATCTGGATCCCGGAGCACACCCACATCCCGACCTCTCGACGGACGCCGCCACCCACCGGTGACGCCGAGCTGGCCGAGGAGTACAAGCGGACGGTGGACCCGCTGATCGCGCTCGCGGTCGCCGCCGGACGGACCGAGCGGATCCACCTGGGAACCGGGGTGCTGCTCCCGGCGCAGCGGGATCCGATCGTCACCGCCAAGGCCGTCGCCACCCTGCAGAACGCTGCCGACGGCCGCATCGAGCTCGGTGTCGGCTTCGGCTGGAACGTCGACGAGATGGAGGACCACGGCGTCGAGTACCGGACACGGCGGGCCCGGGCCCGAGAGCACGTGCGTTGCATGCAGGCGCTGTGGGATGACGAGGTCGCGGCCTACGACGGCGAGTTCGTCCAGCTGCCCCCGTCGTGGTCGTGGCCGAAACCCCGGGTCCGCGTGCCCGTGTTGATCGGCGGCGGGGCCGGCCCGACGATGTTCGCCCACCTGGCCGAGTACGCGGACGGGTGGATCCCGATCGGTGGCGCCGGTCTCGGCGAGTCGATCCCCCGCTACCGGGAGGCGCTGGAGGCCGCCGGCCGCGATCCCGACGACGCCCGCATCGTGCCGTTCGGGTCGCTCCCGAGCGCCGAGAAGCTCGAGTACTTCGCCGGGATCGGAGTCACCGAGTGCGTCTTCCGGGTGCCGTCAGGACCTGCCTCGGAGGTGCTGGCGGTCCTGGACGAGCAGGCCGAACTCATCGACTCGATGCGCTGAGCAGCGCCGGGTGACAGGAGGTGCAGGTGACCACGACACGCACGGGCCACTGGGACGAGGCCGAACTCCGGGACTGCTACGCCCGGCATCGGGCGCTCCACGAGGCCGGCGACTGGGAGGGACTGGGGGATCTCTTCACCGAGGACGCCAGCTACCTGGACTCGGTCCACGGCTGGTCCCACGGTCTGCCGGCGATCCGGACGTTCCTGCGGGAGTCCATGCAGGGCCTGGACGACTGGTCGTTCCCGATCCACTCCGTGGCGTTCGACACCTCGACCGGCCGGATCCTCAACCACTGGTCGAACCGGCTGCCGGGATCCCGCCCCGACGGCTCGTTCTACGACGTCCCCGGGGCATCGGTCCTGACCTACGCCGGTGGGGGCAGGTTGAGCTGCCAGATGGACCTGTTCGACACGAAGTGGATGCAACGGGAGATCCGCCAGTGGATCACGGACCACGACGGAGCGCTCCCCTACCCTGACCCGAACGCCTGAACGCCCCAGGAGGCCGACGATCATGATGGACCAGCCCTCCCGGCCCGACCCGACCGCCTCGGCGTCGGGCGGCTTCCGTCCCACCCCCCGTCAGGTCGGCGTTGGCGTCGCCGCGTTGTTGCTGATCGTGTTCATCCTCGCGAACTTCGAGTCGGCCGAGGTCAGCTTCATCTTCACCACGGTCACGCTGCCCCTGGGCATCGTCGTGCTCGTCACCACGCTCATCGGCATGGGCATCGGGGCCACGCTCGGGATCCGCCGGACGAGACGCCGACAGCGTCGGGATTCCTGAGGTCAGGCCGACGGAGGCAGCCAGTGCCCGGCGTTGACCGGGAGCGCGGTACCGGTCACGCACCTCGACAGCGGCGACGCGAAGAAGACGACCGCTCCGGCGATCTCCGAGCTGTCCGGCAGGTAGCCCAGGCAGGTCTCGGCGGCGCGCTCGTCGTGGACGTCCTGCCACGTCGTCCCGTCGCCCCGCTCCTCGGCCTGCCACTCGAAGTAGATCCGGACGCTCTCGCCCCAGATGTAGCCGGGGTGGACGGCGTTCACCCTGATCCCGAACCCGCCGAGCTCGCGTGCCAGGGTCTTGGTGACCGCCCCGAGGGCCGCCTTCGAGCCGGCGTAGGAGCCGGCTCGCTCCTCCAGCAGGTGGACCGACATCGTGTTCACCATCACGATCCGGGCGTCACCGGTCGCAGCGGCCGCCGCCTTGAGCATGCCCAGGAGTGCCTGGGTCACCTGCAGGGTGCCGAAGTGGTTGACCTCCATCGGCCGACGCCACTTCGACAGGTCGGCGTCCTCGAAGCGCTCGTGTCGACCGCCGTGGAAGGCCGAGTTCACCAGGATGTCGAGCCGTCCCCCGAACGCCTCCGCCGCCACCGCGGCGATCCGGCCGCAGTCATCGGGGTCGGTGATGTCGGCCAGGATCGGCACGGCCCGACGCCCCAGCGCCTCGACCTCGTCGACGACCCCGGGCAGCACCCGGTCGGAACGGGCCACGAGCGCCAGGTCGGCGCCCTCCCGGGCCAGTGCCAGCGAGACGTCGCGGCCCAGCCCCGGTCCGACCCCCGTCACGAGGGCGGTCCGACCCTCGAGCATCACCGCGTCACCCCCGGTGCGATCACGACCGGACGCTCTCGTTCCACGGGACCTCCCGGTCGGTGCTCGGCTCGCGGGGCAGTCCCAGCACCTGCTCACCCAGGTTGTTCCGGTGAACCTCGTCGGTCCCGCCCCCGATGCGCGACGCGAACTGGTTGATCGCCTGGTACTGCCAGAAGCCGTCGCCCTCGGCGTCGGACCACAACGCGCCCTCGGGACCCTGCACGTCGAGCGCCAGGCCGACGCGCTCACGGAAGGCGCGGGTGAAGAAGTTCTTGAGGAGCGAACCGTGGAGCGCCAGTTCGTGGCGCCCCTGCATCACTGCGGTCTGCGTCCGCCACCCCATCCAACGCAGGATCAACTCGTCGGAGTACACGCGAGCGAGCCGCTGGCGGATCCTCGGGTCGTCGGTCGCGCCGCAGCGCCGCGCCAGGTCCAGCACGGCGGCGAACGGCGTCGCCTGGCCGGCACCCGAGATCATCGAACTCTCGCTCCGCAGCGTCGTCCGGGTGACCGTCCAGCCGTCGCCGACCTCGCCCACGACGTTGCCGGCGGGGATCCGGACGTCGCTCAGGAACACCTCGTTGAAGTGGGCGACACCCTGCGCCTGGACCAGCGGCCGGATCTCGATCCCCTCGGTCCGCATGTCGACGATGAAGAACGTGAGCCCGCGGTGCTTCGGGGCTCCGGGGTCGGTGCGGGCGACCAGGATCCCGAAGTCGGCGTACTGCGCGTTCGACGTCCACACCTTCTGGCCGTTGACGACCCACTCGTCTCCGCCGTCCGGGCCCGTGCCCCCCGAGAACTCCGCACGCGTCGCCAGGGCCGCCAGGTCGGACCCTGCGCCCGGCTCCGAGAACAGCTGGCACCACCACTCGTCACCGGACAACAGCGGACCCAGGTATCGCTGCTGCTGCTCCGGCGTGCCGTGCCGCATCAGCGTCGGCCCGACGAGGGCCTGGGCGGCGGTGATGAACCCCGAGGTCGCGTCGTAGCGGGCCAGCTCCTGGTTGAACACCACCTGCTGGGCGGGGGTCCCACCGCGGCCACCGAACGCCGTCGGCCAGGTGATTCCCGCCCAGCCCGATCGGGCGAGCAGCCGCTGCCACTCCCGGCAGCGGCGCCGGTAGTCCTCGGCCACCGCCTCGTCGGTGGTCGCACCAGTGCGGGACCAGTCACGGTCGGCGCCGTGGCGGAGCGAGGCGTGCTGGTCCAGGAAGGCCCGAACCTCGGCGCGGAACCCGGCGAGTTCCGGGGTGTCGTCGAAGTCCACGTCGCGATCGTAGGTCGCGGGACTGGAACGCGTTCCAGTCCGGGTGGAGGGCACGGCGCCCCCGTGGTTCAGGCCGGGTCGACGGGCAGCTCGACGAGGGTCGCCCCCACGGCTCGCAACCGGTCCAGCACCTCGGTGGCCGGGTCCGCGACGCGGGAGAGTTCGTCACCCAGCCGTCGGGCGAGCCACCGGCGGACGACGACCAGACCCCGAACGGGGCCGTCGCCCAGTCCGAGCAGGTCGACCAGGTGGACGGCGACGACCTCGGCGACCGGAACCGGATCCGCCGGACTCCCCGACGACGTCGAGCGTTCGGGGAGGACGAGTGCGTCTCCGCCGTCGATCCAGACACGCAGCAGTCCGGGCACCAACGACGACACATCGGGGAGCGACCCGCGCACCACGACGACGAACTCGCCGCCCGCCGCCGCCGAGAGCGCCTCGAACGCCGCTGGGGTCCCCGGTCCGGGGACCGGGACCAGCCGGTGTCGAACGCCGAGGTCGTCGAGTCGCCCGTCCAGGTCGGGCCACCACACCTCGGCACCGTCGGCCGCAGCGACCAGGACGTCCACCCGGAAGTCGCCGCTGACCGCAGCGACCAGTGCGGTCACGGCCGCGACCGCCCCCGGGGTCGGATCGACAACGAGCACCGTGAGTCCGGTCACGACCCCGGGACGGCGCTGCTCGGGGTCGAGCTGGGACGGATCCAGGAACCACCCCGCCAGTTGGGCGCTCGCGGCGGTCTCGGGGTCGTCCTCCTCGTTCACCACGCCCCGTGTCCTCCCGGTCGTCTGGGTACTCGGTGCCGACCGCGGGGTGGGCTGCCGGCCGGCCCGCCCTGGGGCGGGACCGGGGCCGGCTGCCGTCCTGGTGTTCCCACTGCACCCATCGGCAGCCCGGCCCGGGATTCAAGGAGAACCCGGGGATCCTCGGGAGGCTGCGGGTCCGGTGGAGCGGCGGCTCCGGGTCGGGGCGACCCGCACGCTCCGGGCACCACGCAGCTCAGAGCCGCTCGATGATGGTCACGTTCGCCTGCCCGCCGCCCTCACACATGGTCTGCAGTCCGTAGCGTCCGCCGGTGCGCTCGAGTTCGTTGAGCAACGTCGTCATCAACCTGACGCCGGTCGCACCCAGCGGGTGGCCGAGCGAGATCGCCCCGCCGTTCACGTTGACCCGGGACAGGTCGGCGTCCAGTTCCTTGGCCCACGCGAGCGCCACCGAGGCGAAGGCCTCGTTGATCTCGACCAGGTCGATCCCGTCGAGCGTCAGGCCCGAGCGCTCGAGGGCGCGGCGGGTGGCGGGGATCGGCGCCGAGAGCATGAACACGGGGTCGTCGGCCAGCACGGACAGGTGGTGGATGCGGGCCCGCGGGGTGAGCCCGTGGTCTCGGACCGCCTGCTCCGAGGCGACCAGCATCGCCGCCGACGCATCCGAGATCTGCGATGCGACCGCAGCGGTGATCCGTCCACCCTCCCGCAACGTCGGCAGCGACGCGATCTTCTCGGGGTTCGGCTCGCGGGGGCCTTCGTCGTGGCGCAGTCCGGCGAGCTCGACGATCTCTCCGTCGAAGCGACCCTCAGCGGTCGCCGTCAGGGCGCGTCGGTGGGACTCCATGGCGAAGACCTCCATGTCCTCACGGCTGATGCCCCAGTGCTCGGCGATCAGGTCGGCACCGCGGAACTGGCTGATCTCCTGGTCGCCGTAGCGGTCCACCCACCCGGTCGAGCCCGAGAACGGATCGAGGTCTCCGAACTGCTCGGCGACGAGCATCGCCGAGCTGATCGGGATGCGGGACATGTTCTGGACCCCGGCTGCGACCACCAGGTCCTGCGTGCCCGACATCACTCCCTGCGCCGCGAAGTGGACCGCCTGCTGGGAGGACCCGCACTGCCGGTCCACCGTGGTGCCGGGGACGTGCTCGGGGAGCCCCGCGGCCAACCACGCGGTGCGGGCGATGTCACCGGCCTGCGAGCCGATCGCATCGAGGCACCCCATCACCACGTCGTCGACCGCACCCGGGTCCACGCCCGTGCGATCGACCAGGGCCCGCAGGGTGTGGGCACCCAGGTCCGCAGGGTGGATGTGGGCCAGTGATCCGTTGCGTCGGCCGACGGGTGTGCGGACGGCGTCGATGATGTAGGCCTCGGGCATGGGTCCCCCTCGGGTCGACCGGCCCACGGACCGGTGCGGACGACTGCACCGACACGCTAGGCACCGCAGCGCCCCGGAACCGCATCCGGGCGCGCCGGGTCCCGTGGGCCGCCGCGCCGCCCGAATCCGGCGCACCACCGGCGCCACGTCGGGCAGACTCTCGACGTGTCGTCGTGGCGTGCGGAGCAGTTCGACCTGTTGAGCCCCTCGGTCCAGGAGCGGTGGTCCCGCTTCGGCGGTCCCGACCAGCAGTGGTTCCCCAACCTGGTGGGCATCGAGGTGGAGGAGCTCCGGCGGGACTACGCCCGGATGCGGCTGCCGTGGCGCTCCGAGCTGAACCAGGCCACCGGACTGATGCACGGAGGTGCGATCGCCACGTTGATCGACACCTCCGTCGTCCCCGCCATCGGCACCGCCTACGACGACCGCCGGATCTACTCGACGATCGAGATGTCGGTCCGGTACCTGCAACCGGTGCGCCAGGAGGACCTGGTGGCCGAGGGGTGGGTGACCCGCCGCGGAACCCGGGTCGTGTTCTGCGAGGTCGAGGTCCGGACCGCCTCGGCGGTCGTGGTCGCCACCGGTGACCTGATCTACATCGTCGGCTCGCCGCCCGAGTCCTGAGCCCACCCGCCCGGTGAACCCTGGGTGAATCCGCCCTGAACGCCACCTTGCCCGGCGGCCACCGGACCGGCAGCATGGAGGGGCCACCGGGGCGGACGGGGACGATTCGAGGGACGATGCAGGGCACCACGACGGCACCGGCCACCAGACGATCCGACCGGGGAGCCAGGCGCCGCCGGATGCTCGCGGCGGCGCTGACGGGTGCGGTGCTGGTACTCGGAGCCTGCACGATGCCGCCGACGCCGCCGGTCGAGCCGACCGTGCCACAGGGCGACGACCTGGTCGGGCTCAACGAGCTGCAGTACCTGGGCACCCACAACTCCTACAACCGTGCCCCGAGCCCGGGACTCCTGAACGTGCTCACCATCGGGTCGAACCTCTTCCCCGACCTGGCCGGCGCCGGCCTGGACCCGGCGCAGCTCAACTACTCGCACCGCCCACTGCCCCAGCAGCTCGCCTCGGGCCTGCGGACCTTCGAACTGGACCTCTTCGCCGACCCCGAGGGCGGCCGGTTCGCCCGGCCGCTCGCCGCCCAGCTCCTCAACGAGCCGTACCCGACCGGCGTCGACCGACCCGGGACGAAGGTGCTGCACATCCAGGAGATCAACTACCTCTCAACCTGTCCGACACTGCTCGGCTGCCTGGGTGAGCTCCGGGCGTTCTCGGACGCCAACCCGGCGCACCTCCCGATCATCATCAACCTGGAGATGAAGGAGGACCCGCTGCCGGCGCCCTTCGACGTCACGTCCATCACGCCGTTCGACGCCGCCCAGCTCGCAGTGGTCGAGGCCGAGATCACCTCGGTGCTCGGCGACCGGCTCATCACGCCCGACGAGGTCCGCGGATCCGAACCCGACCTGTCGACGGCCGTCACCACCGACGGTTGGCCGTCGGTGGCCGAGACCCGCGGGCGATTCCTGTTCTTCATCGACAACGCGGGCCCGGTGCAGGACCGCTACCTGGGGATGCATCCGAACCTGCAGGGAGCGGTCATGTTCACCAGCGCCGGATTCGGCGCTCCGCACGCCGGTGTCCTGAAGGTCAACGATCCGGGAGACGGCAGCACGATCCGCAGCCTGGTCGAGCAGGGCTACCTGGTGCGCACGCGGGCGGACGCCGACGTGGTCAACCCGAGCGTGTCCCAGCGGGACCGCGCCCTGGCCTCTGGCGGCCAGGTCGTCCACACGGACTTCCCGAAGGACGAGCCGAAGTTCGGGTCCGGCTACTCGGTGGAGTTCCCGACCCGGATCCAGGCACGATGCAATCCGGTGCTCACGACGCCGAGCACCTGCGGCCCGGCCGTCGCGGTCGAACCCGCTCCCTGAGCCACAGCGCCCCCGGCGCCCGGAGGGCACCGCAGAGCACCGGGGGGATCACCCGGGCGGGTCGTGGACCTGACCCAGGTGCCCTCGGCCGACGGCACAGTCCTGCAGTCGGTGGCACCACCGGCACCAGGAGCCGGCCAGTGCGGGGGCCGACTCCGGCTCGACGGCGTGCCCGACGAGTTCGACCACCCGCTCGATTGCGGCGCCGAGCACGTCGGCGGTGACGGCCACGGCGCGCGTCGTTCCCGTGCCCGCCGTCGAGAACCGGACCCGCTCAGCAACGGCCTCGGACCAGAAGCAGCCCACGAGCGCCACGAACCCGGCGAGCAGCCGGTCGACCTCGGGGTCGGCGGCCCGGGGCGAGTGCACCAGGAGCGTGGTCGGTGAACGGCGTGGGCCCAGTCGTGCGTCCCAGCGGGCCGTGAGCCGCAGGGCCCGGCCCGGCACGTCGACCGGGCCGCCGGGTCCGTCCCAGACCAGGTCCGTCCGGGACCGGACAGGCGTCCGGGCGTCCGCGACCCAGGCGAGCACCGACGCCCGGATGGCCGCCAGGGCCGCAGGGTCGAGTGGCTCGAGGCCGTCGGCCAACCAGTCGGGCAACTCGTCGGGCCGGGCGAGCAGGTCGTCGAGCGCCCTCGCCGGCGGGCCGACCCCCTCCCAGCGGCGCAGCACCAGCCGGCCCAGTGTGCGGGTCGCCGTCGTCGTGGTGAGGTCCCCCCACACGGAGTCCTCGGGATGGGCGAAGCGGGCGGGGCAGCGACCCGGCACGTCGATGTCCCGGACCAGCACGCGCCGGGGCCGCCCTCCCGCTCCTCCGCCGGACGACCGGAGGCGGTCGCCGAGCACACCGTCGAGCCCGGCGGTCAGGTCCGCCCGGGCGGCCGCGAGCAGCCCGGCCCCATCGACGCCGTCGACGCTCACGGCTCGGCCCCGTCGTCGGGGGGCTCCCACTCGACCTCGTCGTCGTCATCGGCCGCGGCGTCGTCGACCAGCGCGCCGGCGACGCTCGGGCACACCGCCGCATCGGGGCACCAGCGGCACCACGAACCGGGCGACTCCCGGGGCGCGCGGCCGACGCTGAGCTGGGCCCACTGCTCCACTGCGTCCGCGAGTCGGTTGGCGGCCGACGCGAGCAGCCCGGCGTCGACGGGCATGACGGCCACCGGCTCGTTCGGGTACCACCGGGCCACCAGGGCCGGGGCCAGCCCGTCCCGCCAGCCGACCAGCAGTGCGTACAGCGCCACCTCCTCGATGTGGGAGGCCCGAGGAGCCCCGGACTTCACCTCGACCACGACACCCGGCAGGTCGCACAACACGCCGCCGAGCTCAACATCGAGCCGACCGGAGCAGACCACCCGGCCATCGGCGAACTGGGCGGTCGCCGCGCTCTGCAGGCGCGGCCACCACTCGTCCGGCACCCCACGCCACGCGGCCGCCGCTCCCGCCAGGTCGTCCACCACGTGCGGATCGGCGGCGACGGAAGCGACCACCTGGTCGCAGGTGTCGAGTTCCCCCTGCACGTCGAGCACCGACAACAACTCGTCGACCGGATCCGCGATCGGCCCCCGCGTCACCTCCAGCAGCACGAACCGGTCGAGCGCGACACCCCGCAGTGCGGCCGGACCCGGGGGGCCGTCGTCGGGCCGGTCGTGCCGGGCGACCGCCAGCCGCTCACACTGCTGGAGGTCGGCGAGCCGACCCTTCGGGACCCTCAGCACGGACCCGACGCCGTTGCCGTCGAGCAGCTCGACCGCAACGGCACACTGCGCCTCGACCCGGTCCCGAAGCTCGGCGAGGGTCGCCGTCGCCCGATCCGTCACACCCGGATCGACCGCGTCCAACCCGGCGAGGACCTCGTCGATCACCGGCGGCACCGCTCGCTCCACGCCGGGAGTCTCCCACCGCACGGTGACACGGCGACGTCCGGCCTCCGATCCGGGCCCGGCCCCTCCGGCTCGGGCGCAGGGACGGCGGCCGGGGACCTAGCCTGCCGGTCGTGAGCGACGACACGAGCACCTCCACCGGGGCGATCACCCCGCTGACGATCTCGGTGAGTGACGCCGACCTGGACGACCTGCGCGTCCGGCTGGAACGGACACGCTGGCCCGAGGCCGAGACGGTGGCCGGGACCGAGGAACCCTGGTCGCAGGGGATGCCACTGTCGATCACGCGGGAACTCGTCGAGCACTGGCGCGACCACTACGACTGGCGCCGCGTGGAGGCGCGCCTGAACGGACTCGACCAGTTCACGACGACGATCGACGGACTCGGCATCCACTTCACCCACGTCCGCTCTCCGCACCCCGACGCGATGCCGCTGGTCCTCACGCACGGTTGGCCGGGCTCCGTCGTCGAGTTCCTGGAGGTGATCGGTCCGCTCACGGATCCGGTGGCCCACGGTGGCGATGCCGCTGATGCGTTCCACGTGGTCTGCCCGTCGCTCCCGGGGTTCGGCTGGAGCGACAAGCCGAGCGCCCCGGGGTGGGACGTGATGCGCATCGCCGCGGCGTGGGAGCAGCTGATGCTCCGACTGGGCTACGAGCGTTTCGGCGCACAGGGCGGCGACTGGGGGTCGATGGTCACCGCCGCCCTCGGTTCGCACCACCCGGATCACCTGGCCGGGATCCACCTGAACATGCCGGTGGTGCTTCCCGACCCCGGGATGATGGACGACCTCACCGAGGCCGAGCTCGGCTCGCTCGCAGCCTTCGACCACTACCAGCAGTGGGACAACGGGTACTCGACCCAGCAGTCGACCCGACCCCAGACGCTCGGCTACGGGCTCACCGACTCGCCGGTCGGGCAGATGGCCTGGATCGTGGAGAAGTTCTGGGCGTGGACCGACTGCGACGGTGACCCCCGCAACGCGATCGGCGCCGACGAGCTGCTCGACAACGTCATGGTGTACTGGACGACCCGGTCAGCCGCGTCCTCGGCCCGCCTCTACTGGGAGTCGTTCAAGCAACCCGACTTCTCGCCGGTCACGGTGCCGGTCGGATGCTCGATCTTCCCGAAGGAGATCTTCCGGACCTCCCGGCGGTGGGCCGAGCAGCGCTTCGTCGACCTGCGCCACTTCGGCGAACTGGACCGGGGCGGGCACTTCGCCGCCTTCGAACAGCCCGACCTCTTCGTGGCGGAAGTACGGAGCGCGTTCCGCTCGATGCGCTGAGTGGCGAACGGCTCCGATCCTCCTGAACACGCCCTGAACCTCGTTCGGAAGATGTGGACGGATGACGGTCCGGTCCGTAAGGTGAAGGAGGTCACGTTCGGTGCGGGCGTGGCTCCGACCACCCGGCCCGAGGCCGGGCGACCGAGGGAGAAACCATGAGGGGACGTTCCGTCAAGCTGGCCGTGATCGGCCTGGTGTCCGCGATCGGCCTGATCGCCGCTGCGTGTGCGCCACCGCCACCGGCGGCGCCGAAGAACTGGTCGCTCAAGGCGACCAGCATCACCTCGAACGACTCGCAGGACGAGGTCCGCGTCTTCGGTGCGTGCGTCGCGATCCCCAACTGCGACGACGAGGCCTACCTGATCCACGTCGCGTTCAAGGTCACCATCGGTCAGGCCAACTCGGCCGAGGCCTGGGTCGTGACCGGCGACAAGGTGAACGACCTGAGCGAGGGTGAGACGAACGCCCTCTCGGGTGGGCAGCAGGCTCCGGTGACGTTCAACAACATCAAGCCGCTCGACATCCTCGACGTGTTCAACCCGAGCAACAAGCTCACCGTCTTCGGCACCTACACCTGGGCCGCCGAGGAGGACACGATCAACTCGCTGTCGACCGGGGCCAACGGACTCGCCAACACGTTCAAGTCCGTGCTGAACAGCCTCCTGGCATCGGCGACGCTGCCCAGCAACGAGCAGGCGATCATCGACCTGGTGCTGGATGCGCTGTTCGACAACATCGGTTCGCTGTTCAACATCATCGTGT
Organism: uncultured Actinomycetes bacterium; assembly: GCA_903925745.1. GTDB lineage: Bacteria > Actinomycetota > Acidimicrobiia > Acidimicrobiales > Microtrichaceae > SXMI01. The sequence goes on from CAIYGQ010000110.1 coordinate 15,522, forward strand.
CGAACATCCCGTGCCTGGGCCTGTGTGACGACGTGCTGGGCGGTGCGGTGTACGTCGGCCTGGGTGCCGGCGGCACGCTCGGCAGCACCCTCAACTCGCTGTTGGCCGGGGTCACCATCCCGAACATCGCCATCCCACTGGTGGACGTCCCGCCGGACGTGCAGGGTGGCGGAATCTTCACGATGACCGGGCCGAAGAACTTCACCCAGACCTTCACCGGGGCCGACGGTCAGCACACCTACTCGTTCACGGCCGGCCAGGCCTGAGACGAACGGTCGGGCCAGACCCGACCAACCTCCCTCTGGAACGACCCGGGCCGATGGCCCGGGTCGTTCCGCGTCCGGGGACCGGGGCGGGGCCCGCCGCGACACGACCGGCGCCCCCGACGGACGGGGTACCGGGCAGGGTGCTGTCACACGAGGTGTCACGGTGACTCGGGGTCAGTGAGGTCGCCCGCCGGGCGGCCCGGCCGGTCCACGAACCGGCCGACCCAGTGACCAGGAGCCACCATGCCCTCGCCGTCCATCCCCCACCCGCCCGTCGACCTGCTGAGCCGGATCTCGTTGGGTCGCGGCATCACCCGCTGCAACGTCACGTTGATCCCGGTCTTCCTGCCGGACGTCACGCACCCGAAGGTGCTCACCGGCGCCGCCGCACCCGTGGTGATCGGCGAGATGCCGTCGGCCAGCGTGCCCACCGTCGACGTGACGAACGCCGGCGACGAACCGGTGCTCCTGGTCGAGGGCGAGACCATCAGTGGGGGCCTCCAGCAGCGCACGTTCAACGTCAGCGTCATCGTGCCGCCCCGGACCTCGATCCAGGTCCCGGTGTCCTGCGTCGAGGCGGGTCGGTGGTCCGGCACCCGGGACTTCCGCAAGGGCGAGTCGTTCGCGCCGAGCCGGGTCCGCCGGAACAAGCAGCGTGGCGTCCACCACCATGTGGTGGAGACGGGGTCCAAGGCCAGCGACCAGGCGGCGGTGTGGTCCGGGGTCGAAGCCCACCTCTTCACATCCATGGTGGACTCGCCCACCCGGAACGTGGCCGACGCCGACCGGCTGCTGGATCAGGACGATGGCCTCCGGAGCGCCCTGCAGGACCTGCAACAGCTCGGCCCGCTCACCGGGCAGTGCGGAGTGGTGGTGCAGCACGGCAAGCACCCGGTGGCCGTGGAACTGTTCGGATCACCCGACCTGCTGCAGGCGCAGTGGATGCCCATGGTGCGCAGCATCCTGCTCGACGCACCGGGCGAGGTGGAGGGGCGGCCGTCGCTCGACCGGGCGCTGCGGTTCCTGCAACGGGTCGAGCAGGCCGAACGGTACGTCGTCCCCGGCGTCGGGCTGGGCGAGGAACACCACCTCCGGTCGGGCCGGGTGCAGGGCCAGATCCTGACCTGGGACTCCTCGCTCCTGCACGCCAGCGCGTTCGCCCTGGCGGCGTGACCGCCCGGGGCCTCAGGTCGGGTGCGGGTACTGCGGTCCGGTGGAGCCGCGGTACTCGCACCCACTGGTGCACGTCTCGTGCACCACGATCCGGCTGAGACCCGGGAGCGGACCCTCGAGTCGCTCCCACACCCACCGGGCCAGGTGCTCAGAGGTGGGGTTCTCCAGGCCCGGCACCTCGTTCAGGTAGCGGTGGTCGAGCTGGTCGAACAGTGGCCCGAACGCCGCGGCCACGTCGGCGAAGTCACGCACCCAGCCCGTGTCGGCTCCCACCTCGCCGGTGACGTGGACGGCGATCCGGAACGAGTGGCCGTGGAGACGGCTGCACTTGTGGCCGTCGGGGACGTTCGGGAGCCGGTGCGCGGCCTCGATCCGGAACTCCTTGAAGATCTCCACCCGCTCGCTCCCGGTCCGGCTCAGGGGATGCCCAGATACTTGTGGGTCTGCAGGCTGAGCCGCCACTGCGGATGGTCCCGGCAGTAGCGGACCGCCCACTCGGTGTTGGCCCGGGAGACGTCCCCGTCCGGGTCGTCCATCGGTTGGACGAAGTAGTGGTCCGCCGACATCGACGACCACCTGGCCGGATCACCTCGGTCCTGGGGCACCACGACCTTGACCTCATCGGCCCGCTCCACCACCAGCGTCGCGTCGGCCTTGGGGCTGACGCACACCCAGTCGACCCCGTCCGGGACGGGCAGTGTCCCGTTCGTCTCGATCGCGACGGCGAATCCCCGTTCGTGGAGCGCATCGAGCAGGTCCCCGTCCAACTGGAGCAACGGCTCGCCGCCGGTGCAGACGACCCACGGGGTGCCACCGTCACCGAAGGAGTCCCGCCAACACCCGGCCACGGCGTCGGCCAGTGAGGCCGGTCCGTCGAACACACCGCCGCCCGGGCCGTCGGTGCCGACGAAGTCGGTGTCGCAGAACCGACACACCGCGGACGCTCGGTGCTCCTCCCGACCCGACCACAGGTTGCAGCCGGTGAAGCGAAGGAAGACGGCGCTCCGGCCCGCGTGGGCGCCCTCACCCTGCAGCGTGGCGAACAGCTCCACGACCCGGTAGGCCACGATCACCAACCCGTCGACATCGGCGGACGCACTGCGTACCGGGTCGGATCGTCGACGCCGGCCTCGCGGAACCCGGCGGCTCTGAGCAGGCACGAGTCGCACCCGCCGCACGCGGCTCCGGTGGGGTCGGGGTCGTAGCACGAGCTGGTGAGGGAGAAGTCGACGTCGAGCGACACCCCCAGGGTGATGATCTCGGCCTTGGTCAGGTCGACCAGGGGAGCGTGCACCGAGGTGCGGACACCGTCCTGGGTGGCGGCGCGGGTCGCCAGGTTCGCCAGCGCCTCGAAGGCGCGCAGGTACTCGGGCCGGCAGTCCGGGTAGCCCGAGTAGTCCACGGCGTTGACCCCCACGACGATGTCGGCCGCGCCCAGCACCTCGGCCCAGGCCAGCGCCAGGCTCAGGAACACGGTGTTGCGGGCGGGCACGTAGGTGGACGGCACGGACTCGGCCGCGGCGGCGAGCACCTGCTCGACGTCGTCGTGGTGGGGAACCGGCCCCCCGGTGGTCAGCGACGACCCACCGAGTCGACCCAGGTCCAACTGCAGGACCTCGTGGGGGATGCGCACGCCGCGACGCGACTCCTGATCGGCCACCACCCTGGCCGCCGCCTCGAGCTCGACCTCGTGCCGCTGGCCGTACCGCAGGCTCAGGGCGTGGCAGCCGAAGCCACGATCCACCGCCCAGGCGAGCGCCGTGGCCGAGTCCAACCCGCCCGAGACCAGCACCACCGCCGCATCAGCCACGATCGAGCGGGTGGGGGATCCCGAACTCCCGGAACATCGGGATCTGGTCGGGCGTCAGGGCGTTCACCTGCGCCACGGCACACTCCTGCGGGCTGGCGGGGTCGTACCAGGCCGGCCACAGGTCACCGATCTGCGGCATGTTCGTCTGGGCCAGCATCATCGTCTTCTCGGTGTCGAACGGTGGCGACCCGTCCAGGGGCTCGAGTCGGAACCGGACGACGCTGCGCAGGTAGATGTGGTTGACGACCATCCCCGTCGGCTGCACCGCCGTGATCATCGCCCGAGCCTTGGCACCCGTGGCCTGCAGCTGCGCGGCCTGCTGCTGCTTCGCCCGGCTCTGGCCGAACATCGAGCGACGGATCAACCAGATGAGTCCGACGGTGACGACGCCGATCACGATGATCGTGATCACGACCTGCGTCATGATCCCGCTCGCCAGTCCACCGGTCATGTTGTTCACGGCATCCATCATTCCACTGCGCCGGTTGGGCGCGTCGGATCACTGGCGACGCGCCCAGGAGTCAACGGCCCGAGGTCTTCTCCGCCACCCCCAGCCGGCGCTGCAACGACGCCGACAGGCCGGGCAGCAGGCCCGAGAACTTGGCCGCGGCACGGAGCTCGGGAGGCGCGACGAACACCTCGGCCCCGCCGACCGTGATGGCGCGGACGACGGCGTCGGCGACGTCCTGGGGTGACTTCGTGCGGACACCGGGAGGCAGGTCGATGTCGTTGTCGGCGAACATCCCGGCGTCGCGGATGAAGCCGGGCGCGACGAGCGATGCGTGCACCGGCGTGTCGAGCAGGTCCTGGTGGAGTGACAACGTGAAGCCGCGCAGGCCGAACTTCGTCGCGTTGTACATGCGGGTGTTCGGCGTGGCCACGATCCCCGACAGCGAGCCGACGGTCACGACCGCCGCCCGGCGGCGTTCGTCCAGCGCGTGCTGGACGAACGCGAGCGCCATCTGGATCGGGGCTCGCAGGTTGACATCGATGACCAGGTCGGCTCCGTCCGATGTCGCCTCCCGGATGGGGCCGTCGTTTCCGACCCCGGCGTTCAGGACCAGCACGTCACAGCCGAGCGCCTCCTCGGTCAACCGGTCGACGTCGAGTCGGTCCGCCAGGTCGGCCACGACGACCTCGCCGCCGGTGCGGGCGGCCAGGTCGACGAGCAGCTCCCGCCGACGGGCCGTCAGCACCAGGTCGGCGCCCCGGCGGGCGAGCTCCACGCTGATCGCCTCGCCCAGGCCGCCGCTCGCCCCCGTCACCATGATGCGGGCTCCACGAACGTCGATCCTCGGTTGTTCCATGCGCGCACGCTAGCTGTCCGCTCCACGGGGACACCTGCCCGCTGACAGGGCGTTCCCCACGACGCAGGCTCGTCGCACGTGCGCTGCGCACGGATCGGCCCCACCGGCCCGACTGCGATCCCGAGGACGACACCGCCGTGCACCCGACCGACGACGCCCGACAGTCCCACCAACCCGCCGCGCCCGCACCGGTGACCGGTGCCGCCCCCGGAACTCCGCCGATCGGTCGGTGTGACGACCGGGCCACGACCGGTCCGACGCCCGACCACCCGTCGGTCACCACGGACCACGTGCACCTGCGGATCCCGCTCGACCATCCCGAGGTGCCCTCGGAGTGCGTGTGGGCCGTTCCGCTCGGTGGCGGCCGGTACCGGATCGCGAACGTGCCCTTCCTGGTGCACCATGTGGGCCTCGGCGACGTCGTCGCCGCCGTCGAGGTCGAGCCGGGCGAACTGGAGCTCGTCGACGTCATCGAGCACATCCACGTCGCTTCGTTCAGCTACGAGCTGCTCCGTGGGGTCGACGTCGAGGACTTCGTCGAACGGAGCCGGGAACTCGGCGTGGCGACCGAGGGCATGGGGCGCCGGCTGTTCGCCTCGAACGTCCACCGGCACGATGCTGCGGAGAGGTTCGAACGGCTGCTCGAGGAACACGCGGACTGGTTCGAGCGGTTCGCCCCCGATGGTCGGATCCTCCGCCAGTTCGGCGACGCGCTGCTCGAACCCTGACCGGGCTCAGCCCCAGCGGACCAGCTCCAGGGCAACCCGGTCGGGCAGGCCCAGTTCGGCCCCGACGGCGGCCCGGCGGACGCCCGAGGCGTACATGGACGCCAGTTTCCGCCGGGAGGCATCGCCGATGGCGCCCCAGGCGTCGGCGCACTCGCTCCACGCCGCAGCCAGCTCGTCGGGCCAGCCGTCGGTCGATCCGTCGAGCACCGCCCGGGTGAGGCGGGCAGCCTGCCGGCCGGCGTCGACGGCGTCACGGAACAGTTCACCGGCTGGGGCGGCGGCCCGGGGTGAACCCTCCGGCCGGACCACCAGCGCCAGGTCGGCCACCGAGTAGCCCGACGGCACCACGGCATCGGCCGAACGACCCGATGGGCCCGGGGCCTCGGCCCGACCCCCACCGTCCCGACCCGCACCGTCCCGACCCGCACCGTCCCGGCCCTCACCGGTGAGGTCGTCGTCGGCGCCCGCCGCTTCGGCGACGGGTGCGAGCGCCAGCTGCAACAGGTCGGACGCCCGCAGGACCCCGACCCAGCTGACGTCGAGGTCCTCGGGGAGGTGGACGCGGAGGCGCAGGTCCTCGACCCACTCGACGCGCACCGGGTGGGTCCGCTGCGTCCCGTCGGCGGACTCGACCAGCAGGTCGGCGTGCTGGATCCGGGGCCAGCGGTCCCCGACCCGGTCATCGACAGCCAGGGCGGCGTGGGACGACTCCGCTGGACCGGAGACCTGCGCCATCGAATCGATCATGGCGGCGACGGGTTGCTCGCTCGCAGCGGCAGCGGGGTCCGGGGAGCCGGGCGCGAGCCGGTCGCCCCGGAGGCGGTCGGCGAGCCGGTCGAGGCCGGGGCGGGTCGACGACTCCGACCCGATGGCCCGGTCGATCGCGCCCGCGAGCTCGAGGCGGAGGTCGGCTCCCAGCGCGTCGACGTCGTCGGGGCGCACCAGTTCGGACAGGCGCTCGGCCATCCTGAGCGCCGGCCCCGACAGCGGGCCGAACACCTGCGACTCGGGCCCGCCGCCCGACTGCCCCGACAGCGTCACGGCACCGGCGATGCGCACCAGCGGCGGCTCGGTCCGACTCGTGGCCACGTCCGCGACGACGACCAGGGCCCCGGCCCGGGCCGAGGAGTCGTACGGGTCGGATGACCAGCCCCTGGGGTTCCGGGGGAGACGATCGGGTGCGAGCGCGGAGGCCGACCCCGAGCCGGCACCGCCGTCTGCGAACTCGGCCATGGCCTGGAGTTCCTCGGCGTCCGGTCCCAGCAGGTGGCGCACCAGGGCCCACGCCCGGTCCGATGCGTCGGGCAGGTGGATGGCCACCAGGGACGAGGGGTCCGCCTCGTCCACCGTCCAGGAGCTCCCGTCCGGGAAGGCGACGGTCGCCGTCCCGGCCGGCCCGGGAGCGGCGAATCCGAGTTCGACGGAACCGTCGGGTGCGACGTGCACCGTCGCCGAGTGCACGGGGCCCCGGCCCCGGGCGGCCCCGTAGATCCACATGCCGTCATCCATGTGGAGCAACCTCACCTCGCGCCGCAGCTCGGTCGTAGGCGGACCGGACCTCCGTGGTCACGCGCCGGATCGCCCGGCTCCGGGTCTGTCGCACCCTGTCCGAGGCCTCGGCGACGCAGAGGTCGCCGCGGCCCGCCAGGTGGAGTGCCTGCCATCCGAGCACCTGGAGCATCGCAGCACGAGGCCGGGGCAGACCGGCGAGGGGACCATCCGACGAGGCCAGGGTCACGAGACTCAGCGTCGCCGACAACAGCCACGGCTCCCAGCCGCCCGATCGCGCCGCCAGTTCGAGCTCGAGGCGCACGGGATCCCCATCATGTCGCTCCACGGCCTCGCTCGGATCGCCGTCCGACGGTGACGGCGGATCGTCCCAGTCGCCGACCGGAACCTCTGGGTTGTCGCGACCACGTCCCCACTGCCGGTTCGCCACGTTGCGCGACACCGCATAGGCGTAGCCGGTCGGATCATCCGGAGCTCGACGGCCGGGCACCGCGAAGTGCTCCGACACCTTCACGTATGCGTCCTGACACCACTCCTCGGCGACATCCGGGGACACCCGGTACTGCCGGGCGAGCCGATCGACGATGCGGGCGCGAGCGGGCCCCTCGAACACGGCGAGCACCGCGTCCCCTGCACCTGCAGGTGTTCGATGGCCGACCGATCGGTCGTCCGAGCCGTCGGCCGCGGGCTCGGACGATTCCGTGACGCCGCTCAGGGCCGCCGCCCCGGTCGCCGGGGCGAGCACGCTCGCCCACCCGGACTCGAGGGACCGGAGGGACCCGGGTCGAGGCCGAGCGACGGGACGGAGGGCAGGGGGAGACGATCGACCCAACGGATGTCGACGAGACGGCACCTGCTCCCCGAGGAGCCGGGCGGCGACATCACCGACCTGATCGGGTTGCCGTTCGGATGTCCTGTCGGGCTGTCGGGTCGCTTCCTCACGGGGGCATCGTCGCAGACGCCTGTGACATCCATCCGGCACCCAGCGCGCCCGCGGAGCGCTCATCCTGAGGAATCCCCCAGCCCGTCCCCCGGAGCCGGGTCGGTCGCCACGCCATCCAGACGGTCCATGTCGACCCGGCGGTCGACCGTGCGGTCCATGTCGACCCGGCGGTCGACCGTGCGGTCCATGTCGACCCGGCGGTCGACCGTGCGGTCCATGTCGACCCGGCGGTCGGCCGTGACGCCGACGACCGACATCCGGTCCACCGTCAGTTCGAACAGGGCGTCCTGGCCGAACTCCGCCGCCACGTCGAGCGCCGTCTCGATGGTGACACCCCACACCAGGAAGCTCTCCTCCCGGTGGGTGCCGTCCCCGCTGGTCCCCAGCGCGCGACAGAAGCCGGCGCGCGCCCGGACCAGCGTGGCGGCGAGTCGGGCGTTGGCCGCTGCGTTCTCGCCGTCGCTGCGGATCCGACCCGCCGGGTTGGCCGCAGTGATCACGAAGACCGGCGAGTCGAACGGCCAGGACCCCAGGCCATCCGGCCCGTTCAGTCGGCTCCACTCGCCCGCGTCCAGTTCGGCGTGCAGCACCGTCCGCCCGTAGTGCGACCAGCGCGACTCCTCGCCGGGTGCGGCCGGCCGACCGCCGAATCGAACCGCCAGTGCCGGGCCCAGGTCGGCCGCGACCCGTCGCACGCGCTCGTAGAGGGTCACGACCTCGGCGGTGTCGAGCGTCTCCGCGACCAACTCGCCCTGCACCGCAACCGTTCCCGACTCGACCGAGATCTTGGCGAGGGGCGTCGCCACGTTCAGCTGGTTGAGTTCGGCGAGCAGGTCAGGAGCCTCCTCGACGTCGGTCAGCACCTGGGCGAACACCACCAGCCACGAGAACCCGTCGGTCGGCACGAGCCGTGCGTACACGGGCACGCCATCGGTCGTCAGCACGTAGTCGCCATCGGCGTCCGTGTAGCGCACCTCGTCGCCGAAGAGCTGGACCAGCTGTCCCTCCACGTGGTCACGGACGAACCCATCGGCGTCGAGCGGCATGAGCAGCCCGACCAGGTCGTCCTGCTCGACGAGCAGGCCCTGCGCCCGGTCCGACGGGAACGAGAGGCGCACCTCGCCCTCGGACAGCGCCGCCACCAGGGCCCGGAGCGACGACGGGGCCACCGGCAGGGATGTCCACGGGGAGGACTCGGAACCGGGAGCAACCGAACCCGGCGGAACGGAACCGGGCGGTCCGGGATCGCGGGGCGTCGAGTGGAGCTCGAACGTCGTCGATCCCAGTTCGCCCCAGAGCACGCTGAGCGTCACCTTCTCCGGACCGCAGCCGAACCAGATCATCGGCAGCACGAGGTCATCGTCGTCCAGGACACCGGCCGGCGGTCGACACACCACCCGGACGGCGGTCTCCAGTTCGGCGGCGTCCACGACGCACCCGATGCGTTCGAACCGGCGTTGCGCCGCGATGATCCCGTCGACATCCAGGTCTGAGGAGAGGGCGCAGTCCATGGCGAGCGTCGACCCCGACGCACCCACCAGCCGGGCCGACTCGACGTCGGAGTCGGGCGACACCGGGAGCTCCAGGGTGACGGCGCCGTGGTCGGCGGCGAGCACCGGCCACGCCTCCAGCAACCGAGGGGGCACCAGGAACGAGCCGTGGCCGTCGTCGTCGGCCCCGTGCACCACGAAGAGGTGGGACCCGTCGGTGGCCGCCCACCTGCGGTGACCGCCTCCGACGACCAGGTGGAGCCCGCCGGTCGGCATCCGCTCGTCATCACCCACGGCGTTGAGGAGGCGTCCGACCACGGACCGCCACTCCCCCTCGGCCAGTTCGAACCGGGCGACCCCGTCCGCTGGTGGCAACTCGTCATCGTGCACGGTCCCGGCTCGCTTCCCCTCGACTACCCCGGCCAGACCGGCGACGGGGCCCGACCTCATTGTGGACCAGGCCGGTGACCACCCGGACCCGCGCCGGCCCGGGCTCGCCCGACCCGCCGCAGTGCTGGTCCGGCCCAGTGCTGGTCCGAAGCAGCGCTGGTCCGATGGTCGGTGTCACACGTGCGGGGCCCCGGACTCCTCCGAACCGGAGCGTCCGACAGGACGGGCGAACCGGAGCACCAACACCCGGAGCAGCACCCGGACCATCACCGGGACCGCGACCGGGACCACGACCGAGACCACGACCGAGACGGAGGAGCCGATGGGTACGAGCGACGAGCAGCACAGGACGTCCCGGGGATCCGGGAAGCAGACCGGCAGGAAGCGGACCGGCAGGAAGCAGAACGGGGGGAAGCAGAACTGCAACGCGGCGAACACGACACGACGGCGAGGTTCAGGGCGGATCGGAGCCACCACGCACTTCCTGATCCTGCTGGACCGCTCCGGCAGCATGACGGCGATCGCCCGCGACGTCGTCAACGGGTTCAACGCGTGGCTCCGGGACCAGCAGCGGCTCGGCGACGACGCAGTGCTGACCCTGGTGCAGTTCGACGACATCGACGACCACGAGGTGCTGCTCGACGCCGAACCGATCTCCAGGGTGCGGCCACTCACCCCGGAGCGCTTCACTCCCCGGGCCGCCACGCCGCTCCTGGACGCCACCGGACGGATCATCGCCCGGGCGCAGCTCCGTGAACGGGAGCGGATCGCCGGGGGCCTGCCCGCCGAGGGCGTGGTGGTGGTCTCGATCACCGACGGACACGAGAACGCCAGCGTCGAGTTCACCATCGACCGGATCCGTGACCTGGTCAGCGAACGGGAGGCGGCCGGTTGGACGTTCGTGTTCCTGAGCGCAGCGCTCGACGTCTACGGCGAGGCAGGTGCCCTGGGCTACCGGGACCACAACATCCAGGCGTTCCGGGCCGACCGGCACGGCACCGAGCAGGCGTTCATCTCGCTGTCACAGGGCTCTGTCAACGTTCGGGCACAGCACCGAAGCGGGGCCGTGGACGATGCCCTGGATCTCTGGGGAGAGGAGAAACCAGCGGAGTCGTACCGGAACTCGCATCGTGGCTGACCGCCGGTCCGCCGGCGGGGTCGGGTCCGGGGGTCGCCCCATTCCCCCGGGCCCGGCCGAACCCGGCCGCGCGCCCACCGGCTGTGGAACCCACCGCCGGGGTCACGATCCCCACCACATCCAGGTGCGCCTGTGTGGGCAGGAGACGGACTACGACGACATGGCGCGGTCGGCGACCGTGATCCGGGTCGATGACGACGGATGGGTCGAGTTCGAACACGACGGAGGGATGCACCGACGATGGAACCACCAGCCGGAGCGGCTCCGCCGGGCGCTGGCCGAGTCACCCCCCGACCTGGTCGAGGTGAGTCTCCGTTGGCGCCTGCTCAAGGTGTACCAATCCGACCTGTCGCGCGCCCTGGTGTTCTCACTCGGCGCTGCGCCATCACCCTGTCGCAGTTGACCCCGGCCCGGCAACGGTCGGGCCGCCCCTGACGCCCGCCATGCGGAACCGATGCACGGAACCCACCGACGGAGACGACTGCCGAGCCGGCGGGGCCTAGGCTCGCCGCCATGCCGCAGGCTGGGCCGACAGGCCGATCGACGACGCGCACCGGCACGGCGCGATCCACCGGGGTGCGGATGATCCCGTTGATGACCGCAGTGGCCCTGGCCCTGCTCGTCACCGCCTGCGGAGGGTCGGCGGAGACCGGGACCGGATCGACCGCAACGACCACGGCCGGCGAGGGGTCCCCCGCATCGAGCGTCGCGCCATCGACCACCACCACGACCATCGGCACAGGAGACGGCACCACCACCATGCGCACCGAGGTGTTCACCGATCCGTCGAGGCCGACCGGCAACACCCCCGGCCGGATCCTGCCGACCGACATCCACATCCCGGGCGGACCCGGACCCTTCCCGATGATCGTGCACGCCCACGGCCTGGCTGGGAACTCCGGCAAGTTCTCGGAACTGCTGTCGGCCTGGTCGCGGGCCGGCTACGTCGTCGTGGCCCCGAACTTCCCGCTCACGACCGACGCCATCCCCCCGGCGGAGCGTCAGGTCGGAGACGTCGTGCAACAGCCGGCGGACATCCGGTTCGTCACCGACCAGGTCCTGGCGATGAACGAGCCCGGGGGCGAGCTCGAGGGACTGATCGACCCCGGGCGGCTCGGCATCTCGGGCCTGTCGCTCGGCGGCGCCACGACGTACGCCAAGTTGTTCCACCCGTGCTGCGTCGACGCCCGGTTCCGCTCGGCCGTGCTCATGTCGGCGTTCCTGTACCCGCAGCCCGGCGGCGAGTTCACCTTCGACCGCCCCTTCCCGGTGCTGGTCTTCGCCGGTACTGCCGACACGGCCATCCCGTACCAGACACAGCTCGAGGCCGTGTCCAAGCTGCCGGGTCCGACGTGGACGGTGACCCTGACCGACGGCAACCACTCGTGGCCCTTCGAGAACACCCCCTCCCCGCACGACCAGGTGGTCGTCGACACCTCGCTGGCGTTCTGGGCCGGCACGCTCCGGGACGACGCCACCGCCCTCGAGCGGATCCCGGTCACCGCCGACGTCGCTGGGCTCGCCAGCGTCACCGTCGCCCCGTAGGGGCTGCACAACGGCTCCCTGCTCAGATCACGGGCGAACGACATCACCTGCACAGGGCCGGTATCGTTCCGGCCGACGAGGTCACCCCGGCCGGGGAGGGCCGGCCTCGAAGCGAGCGGAGGGCATCTGATGCGCAGGCGGGCGGAGCGATCAGTCGGTGACGCATCAGGGAGTACCCGACCCCGCCTACCTCGGGCGTCGGCCGCGCTCGTGGCGATCGCACTGCTCGGATCGGTTCTTGGTGTTACTGCGGCCGCGGTGGGTGGGGTCGGCCCGGCCGCACCGGTTGCGAGCGCGGCGCCGGTGGCGGGCGGACTGGGCTACACGGCGCTCGGTACACCGTGTCGAGCGGTCGACACCCGGGCCGCCGGCGTCCCCGGCGGCGACCTGGTCGCCAACGAGACCCGCAGCTTCCAGATCCGCGGCACCACCTCGCTGGCCGGCCAGGGCGGCAACGGCTCGGGCTGCGGCGTCCCGGCCACGGCACGGGCCGTCGAGGTGTCGCTCACCGCGGTGGGTCCGACCGGCACCGGGTTCGTCCGCGCCTACCCGGCCGGCGGCACCGTTCCCACGGCCACGTTCATCAACTACACGAACGGCCGCGGCATCACGAACACCGGGACGGTCCCGCTCAACACTGCCCAGACCCAGGACCTGGGCATCACCAACTTCGGTGGGACGATCCACGTGATCGTCGACGTCCAGGGCTACTTCGAGGCGTCGACGGGCACCAGCTACGTCCCCCTGGCCGCTCCGTGCCGGGTCGTCGACACCCGCAACGCCGGCGGCACGCTCGCGGGCGGCACCTCACGCGCCTTCCAGGTGGCGGGCAGCGGGTCCAACTTCGCTGCCCAGGGCGGCATCGCCGGAGGCTGTGCCGTGCCCGACGGCGTGACCGGGGTGGAGGTGTCACTGACGGTCGCCTCGCCAGTGGGAACCGGCTTCGTGCGGGTCGCGCCCAACGACAGCAGCGTCCCGAACGCCACGTTCATCAACTACAACGACGCCACCGGCATCACCAACACGGGCACCGTCACTCCCGGCAACACCCAGACGGACGATGTGCTCGTGCAGAACTTCGGCGGGACGATCCACGTGATCGTCGACGTGCAGGGCTACTTCACCAACTCCGGTGACGGCACCAGGTACCAGACCGTGACACCGTGCCGGACCGTCGACACCCGCACTGCCGGCGGGCCCTTCACGCCGAACCTGACCCGGACCTTCCAGACCGCAGGCGTGCGCGGCGACTTCATCCGACAGGGCACCAGCAACCCGACCGGCTGCGGCGTACCCCAACGCGCGACCGCCGTCGAGGCGTCCATCACCGCAGTGTCGCCGATCGGGTCCGGCTTCACCCGACCTGCGCCGGCGGGAACGGTTCCGCAGGCCACGTTCCTCAACTACACGGCGGTCGGTGGCATCACCAACACCGGGACGGTCCCACTCGCCGGAGGGGGCCTCCAGGACCTGGCGGTCAAGAACTTCGGCGGCACCGCCAACTACATCGTGGACGTCCTGGGCTACTTCGAGCCGCCCGCGTCGGATCCGACCGTCAGCGAGCAGGTGGTGGGGGGCAACGACCACTCCTGCGAGCTC
>CAIYGQ010000111.1 GCA_903925745.1 uncultured Actinomycetes bacterium
CGCCGAATCCGAACTCCTCCCCGTCGACGAACCGGGTCGAGGCGTTCCACAGCACGGCCGCGGCGTCGACCTCGGCCAGGAACCGCTCCGCGGCCGCCTCGTCGGTGGTGACGATCGCCTCGGAGTGGCCCGTGGTGGTGGCCGACACGTGGTCAATCGCCTCGTCGAGGCTGTCCACCACCCGGACCGACAGCTTCAGGTCCAGGTACTCCGTCGAGAAGTCGTCCTCGGTGGCCGCGCCCATGCGCGGCACCAGCGAACGGGCCCGGGAGTCGCCCACCAACTCGACGTCGGCGAGCGCCGAGTCGATTCGCGGGAGGAACTCCCCGGCCACCGCGGCGTGGACGACCAACGACTCCGCGGCGTTGCAGACCGACGGGCGCTGGGTCTTGGCGTTGCGCAGGATGCGCTCGGCGACGTCCAGGTCCGCCGATGCATCCACGTAGACGTGGCAGTTGCCCGCCCCGTCGATCACGTAGGGGACGGTGGCGTGCTCCAGGATGCTGGCGATCAACGACGGCCCACCCCGCGGGATCAGGCAGTCGACGGCGTCGCGCTGCTGCATGAACTCGACCGCCGCCTCACGACTCGTGTCCTCCACGAGCACCACCGCATCGGAGGGCAACCCGACCGAGGCGACCGCCTCACGCAGCACCGCGGCGATCGCCGTGTTCGAGTGGACGGCGGTCGACGAACCGCGCAGGAACGCGACGTTGCCGGACTTCAGGCAGAGCCCGGCGGCGTCGGAGGTGACGTTCGGTCGGGACTCGTAGATGATCGCCACCACGCCCAGGGGGACCCGGACGCGCTCGATCCGGAGCCCGTTCGGGCGCTCCCACGAGTCGACGACGACCCCCACGGGGTCCGGCAGGTCGACGACCTGCCGGAGGCCCGAGGCCATGTTGGACAGACGGGACTCGTCCAGTCGGAGCCGGTCGACCAGGCCCGCATCGATGCCGGCGGCCTCGGCGGCTTCGACGTCGAGGCCGTTCGCCGCCAGCACGTCCGCGGCGCGGCCGAGCAACAGGTCGGCGGCCGCGGCGAGCGCCTCGTCCTTCTGGGCGGTCGGGGCTGCGGCCACGGCCCGCTTCGCCTCGGCGGCCCGGCGGGCCTGGACGGGGACGGGTGTGACGGCCACCGGGCAAGGCTACCGATAGCCTCCTCCACCGTGGGAACCGGTCCGCTGGACGTCGTCGTCGGCTCGTTCGTCGACGACGTGGCCGACGCGCTGCGCACCGCCGCGGCCGACGTCGACGACCTCAGCGACGCCGAGGCGCACCGTCTGGTGTCGGTGGAGGCCTACGACCTGTCCTGCGCGGTGATCGACGCCGACCAGCGCCACACCGACGCCGAGCTCGAGGCCCTGCTCGACGCCTTCGCGGATCGGCCCGTGGGCGGCGACCTGGCGCTCGCCCGACCGGCCGACCTGCGCGCCGGCGGTGGACTGGAGGGCCGCCGCGCGTGGCTGGAGCAGGACTCGCAACTGTTCCGGATCCTGGTCGACGCCGACACCCGGCCGGACTCCGACCTGGCCCGCCGCTACTACGACCGGGCGCTGGACATCGCCCACGTGGTGGTCTCGCTGGACGCCGTGCCCGCCCAGGCGGAACTCGAGGCGATCTCGACGCTGCGCAACCGCATGATCGCCGCCATCCGTTCCGCCGAGCACGCCCGCCCGGCCGGGGGCCCCGCGACCGCTGCGACGGCGGTCGCGTCGACTGCGTCGCCGGCGGCGGCCGACACGCCCCCCGAACCGCTCGAGGACCTGCTCGCCGAACTCGACGAGCTCGTCGGCCAGGAGGCGGTCAAGCACCGGGTCCACCTGGTCGCCGACTTCCTGAGGGTCCAACAGCTCCGGGCGGAGCGGGAACTGCCCACCATCGAGACCTCGTACCACCTGGTGTTCACGGGCAATCCTGGCACCGGCAAGACGACGGTGGCCCGGCTGCTCGCCCGGATCTACCGCACGCTCGGGGTCCTGGACCGCGGCCACCTGGTGGAGGTCGACCGCTCCGGCCTCGTCGCCGGATTCGTCGGCCAGACCGCACCGCTCGTGACCGCCCGGTTCGACGAGGCGGACCAGGGGATGTTGTTCATCGACGAGGCGTACGCGCTCGCACGCGGCGGGACGAACGACTTCGGGCGGGAGGCGATCGACCAGATCGTGAAGCTCATGGAGGACCGTCGCGACCGCGTGGTGCTGGTCGTCGCCGGCTACTCGGGTGAGATGGCCGAGTTCCTGGACACCAACCCGGGCCTGCGCTCGCGCTTCCCGACGGTGGTCGACTTCCCCGACTACTCCACCGACGAGCTCGTCGAGATCGTCGTGCGCCAGGGCGAGCGGCAGCGCTACGAGCTCGACGAGTCGGCGGTCGCCGCGCTGCGGGGCCTGCTGGACTCGGCTCCCCGTGGGCAGGGCTTCGGCAACGCCCGCTTGGCCCGGAACCTCTTCGAGGCGGCCATCGCCAACCACGCCAGCCGGGTGATCCGAGCCGGCGGGGATCCGACCACCGACCAGCTCACGACGCTCGTCGCCGAGGACCTCCCGGCGGGCCTGGAGGAGCTCCCGTGAAGCGGTTCCTGGCCCTGCTCGCCGCGATCGGCATGGTCGCGGCCGCGCTGCTCGTACGGACGCTCGTGGACGGCGGCTCCGTCGGCCCGGCCGGCGGCGGCAGCAGCGGCGACGGCGACGCCTCGACCACCACGCTGCGGTGCGGCCCCGACCTGCGGCCCGCCTGCGAGTCGCTCGCCACCCAGGTCGACGACCTGCGGATCGAGGTCGAGGACGAGGGCGCGACCGCCGCTCGACTGGCCACCGACGGGTCGTCCGGCCTGGGGGCCGACGCGTGGCTGACCGTGGGGCCCTGGCCGCAGGTCGCCGCCGACGACCGGGCTGCCGCCGGGTTGCCACCGTTGGATCTGGGCGGATCCACCCCGGTCCTGGCGCGGTCCCCCGTCGTGATGGTCGCCGCCGTCGACCGCGCCGACGCGCTCGCCCGGACCTGCCCGACGGGGGTGACCTGGGCCTGTGTCGGACCGCTGGGTGGACGACCCTGGACCGAGGCGGGTGGCCAGGCGACGTGGGGGGCGCTCCGGCCTGGCCTTCCTGCCCCTGTGGGCGGAGCGGGGCTCGCCGTGTGGTCCCAGGCGGTGTCCTCGGAGACCGTGTCGGTGGGGCTGCCCGCCGAGTGGGCCCGCAACGACCTGGACGACGCGGCGGTGAGCTCCTGGTTCGACCAGTTGGTCTCGCAGTCCCGCCGGGCGGGACCGGCGGTCGCCGATCCGCTCGCCCGGTTCCTGGTGGCACCGGCGACGTTCGGGGTGGTCGGGGCGCTCGAGGCCGCCGCCGGGCCGGCGGTGGCCCGGGGTGAGGGTCGCGACGCCAGCCGCCTCATCTACCCTGAACCCGTGGTGACCGCCGAGGTGATCCTGACCGTCCCCGCGGGGTCCGACCCCGGTGAGGCCCTGGATCGACTGGGCGCCGACCGTCTGGCAGCGGCCCTGGCCGCCGCCGGGTGGCGGGTGGCCGACCAGCCGGCGGCACCCGGAGTCGGCGGTGGGCCGCCACTCCCCGCTGGTTCGGGCCTGGCGCCCCCGGGGGCCTTGTCGTACCTCCAGCAGCGCTGGGAGCAGGTCCCGTGACCGGCGGTGCGCGACCCGGGTCACGCACCGCACGGCGGCACGTCGGACGACGGCCGGGTGCGCCGCTGCTGGTGGCGGCCTCCATCCTGGCCGCCGCGCTGCTGGCGACCGCGTGCTCGGGCGGCGAGCAGGGTGCGGGCGGCTCCACCCGACGGAGCGAGTGCATCCCCGTGGACGTGACCGTCTCCTCCGAGAAGATCCAGCTGCTCGGTGAGCTGGCCACGGCCTTCAACGGCTCGGGGGCGGCCGTCGACGGCACCTGCATCGACGTGCAGGTCGCCAAGAAGGCCTCGGGTGCGGCCACCACGGCGCTCGCCGAGGGCTGGGACGTGGCGACCGACGGTCCGCAGCCCACGATCTGGTCGCCCGCCGCCAGCTCCTGGGGGCAGATCCTCAACGACCGACTGGCCTCCGAGGGCGAGCCGCCGATGGTGTCGGACCAGCCGACGTCGTTCATGCTCACCCCGCTGGTCATCGCCATGCCCGAGCCGATGGCCGAGGCGCTCGGCTGGCCGGCGACGCCGATCGGCTGGGCCGACATCCTGCGCCTGGCCAACTCCCCCACCGGGTGGGCCGACTACGGGCACCCCGAGTGGGGGGCCTTCGAGCTGGGCAAGACCAACCCGAACTTCTCGACCTCGGGCCTCTCGGCGCTGATCGCGCAGAACTACGCGGCGACCGGCAAGACCGCCGGGCTGTCGGGCGAGGACCTGGCGAACCCGCAGATCGTGCAGTTCGGGACCGACATCGAGTCCTCCGTCGTCCACTACGGCGACATCACGATGACCTTCCTGAACAACTGGTTCCGGGCGGACCGGCGGGGCACGGCCCTGAACTACGCCTCGGCGGTCGCCGTCGAGGAGAAGTCGGTGATCGACTACAACCGCGGCAACCCCGACGGCGTCCTGGACCAGGGCGAGCAACCCCGCCCGCCGCGGGTACCGCTGGTCGCCATCTACCCGACCGAGGGCACGATCTACTCCGACAACCCCCTCTACATCCTGGACGCCGACTGGGTCAGTCCCCAGCAGCGGGCGGCCGCCGAGCAGTTCGAGGACTTCGTCATGCGACCCGAGAACCAGCAGCGGGTGCTGGCCGCCGGATTCCGCCCCGGCAACCCAGAGGTCCCGCTGGGCGATCCGATCACGCCGGCCAACGGAGTCGACCCGGACCAACCCCAGACGCTGCTCGAGACTCCGCCGGGTGCGGTCATGAACCAGTTGCTCGCCAACTGGTCCCAGCAGCGCAAGGGGGCCCGGGTCCTGCTCGTCCTGGACGTGTCCGGCTCGATGGGTGACCCCGCCGACCCCGAGGACCCGTTCGGTCCGACCAAGCTGGACCTGGCCAAGCAGGCGATCGTGGACGGCCTCGACCAGTTCAAGGACGACGACCTGGTGGGGCTGCGAGTGTTCACCACCGGTGCCGGTGCGAACGGCGCGGCGTTCCGGGACCTGAGCCCGATCGAGCCGATCGGGCCGAACCGGGAGCGACTCCGGCGGGAGGTGGAGGGTCTCTCACCGCTGAACGGCACTCCCCTCTACGACGTGACGCAGGCCTCGTACGACGAACTGGTCGCGGCGTTCGACGGGCAGCGGATCAACGCCGTGGTGCTGCTCACCGACGGCGTCAACGACGACGGCGACACCTCGGACGACTCACGGCAGCTCGAGGCGCTGCTCGCGACCGTCGGCGACGCCAACGACGGCGAGAACACCACGCCCGTGCGGATCTTCACGGTCGCCTACGGGTCGGGTGCCAACCCCGCCGAGCTGAAGCGGATCGCCGAGGCCTCGAACGCCGGTTCGTACCAGGCGACCGATGCGACGACGATCAACGACGTCTTCACCTCGGTCATCAGCAACTTCTGAGCGGTCGGTGGCGCAGGTGGACCCGGGCGATCTGCAACCCTTGGGGACATGGCATCGTTCCGCGACCGGTTCCTGACCCCGAAGGTCGCGAACGCGGCGACGTCGCCCTCGGCGATCGTCGCGGTCGGTGCGGGCGCGGCCGCCGGGATCCTGGTCGGGCTCGGCCCGCTGGGCGCGGTGCTCGGCGGAGTCGGCGCCTGGGTGGTCCGGCTCCTGGCGGCGGTACCTCGGGACCCGAACCGCTCGACCGTGTCCCCCCGGGAGCTCGCCCAACCGTGGCGCGGCCTGCTCGAGGGCGTGCTCGACGCCCGTCGCCGCTTCGACGACGCGCTGCGCGGCGTGCGGGAGGGTCCGCTGCGGGAGCGGCTCGGCGACCTGGGCCGCCGACTGGACGTGGCGGTCGCCGAGGCGGGCCGGGTCGCATCGGCCGGGAACCTGCTGCAACAGGGGCGGGGGCGCATCGACACCCGGGCCATCCAGCTCGAGCTCGACTCCGCCCGGTCCTACGGTGAGCAGGGCGGGAACGCGCAGGTCGTGCGCTCGCTCGAGTCCCAGCTGGCGTCCGCGGCCCGGCTGGACGCGACGATCCACTCCACCTGGGACCGGCTCCGACTGCTCGACGCCCGGATCGACGAGGCCGTGACGCGCACCGTGGAGTTGTCGGTCACCCAGGCCGAGACCGGCGAGCTGCTGGGGCTCGACACCGAGGTGGACTCGATCGTCGACGAGATGGAGTCGCTGCGGCAGGCCATCGAGGAGACGAGCGGCACCGGCACCGGGAGCACCGGCAGCACCGGAACCGGCAGCACCGGAACCGGCTCCAGCCCGGGCACCGCGTGAACGACACCGGCCCGGTCGGACGACGACCGGCCGGAGGGGGCCGGGAGCGACGCGACCCGGCCGATCGCGACCCGGCCGATCGCGACCCGGCCGATCGCGACCCGGCCGATCGCGACC
>CAIYGQ010000112.1 GCA_903925745.1 uncultured Actinomycetes bacterium
ACGAGGTCGAGCGGGTGCTCGGCGGTCTGGGGATCGCCGTGTTGTCCACGAGCAAGGGGCTCATGACCGACCGTGAGGCACGCCGCCAGCGTGTCGGCGGCGAGGTCCTGTGCCACGTCTGGTGAGGTTCTGATGTCCCGAATCGGCAAGGCCCCCATCGCCGTTCCCGCCGGGGTCACGGTGACGATCACCGACGGGTCGGTGACCGTGTCCGGACCCAAGGGTGAGCTGTCCCGCGAGCTGCCGGGTCCGATCTCGGTCCGTCAGGACGGCGACGTCCTGACCGTCGAGCGCGCGGACGACAGCAAGTCGAGCCGGGCGCTCCACGGCCTCATCCGGTCGCTGGTCCAGAACATGGTCACGGGCGTGACCACCGGGTTCCAGAAGGACCTCGACATCGTCGGGGTCGGGTTCCGGGCCGCCGCCAAGGGCAAGGACGGACTCGAGCTGTCGCTCGGGTTCTCGCACCCCGTCATCGTCCAGGCGCCCGAGGGCATCGAGTTCGTGATCCCGCAGCCGACCCGGATCGAGGTCCACGGGATCGACAAGCAGCTCGTCGGCCAGGTGGCCGCGAACATCAGGCAGTGGCGCAAGCCCGAGCCCTACAAGGGCAAGGGGATCCGCTACGCCGACGAGCACGTCCGCCGCAAGGCCGGCAAGTCCGGCAAGTGAGCACGTCGGGAGAGATGCAGTCGTGAGCGATGCAGCGAAGCAGAAGCGGGACAGCAGGATCCGGCGTCACGCCCGGGTCCGCAAGCAGGTGCGCGGGACCGCGGCGCGGCCCCGTCTGGCCGTGTTCCGCTCCAACCGTCACGTGGTCGCCCAGGTGATCGACGACGCGAGCGGCACGACGCTCGTGGCGGCGAGCACGCTGGAGTCGGGCCTGCGGGGCAGTGCGACCTCCAACGTCGAGGCGGCCACGAAGGTCGGCACGCTCGTCGCCGAGCGGGCCAGGGCGGCCGGCGTGGAACAGGTCGTGTTCGATCGAGGTGGCTTCCGCTACCACGGCCGCATCGCTGCGGCCGCCGACGCTGCCCGGGCAGCGGGACTGGAGTTCTGATGAACATCAACGAGTCCGACCTGCAGCTCCGCGAGTCGCGGGTCATCAACATCAACCGGGTCGCCAAGGTTGTCAAGGGCGGTCGTCGGTTCTCGTTCACGGCGCTCGTCGTGATCGGTGACGGCGCCGGCCGGGTCGGCCTGGGCTACGGCAAGGCCAAGGAGGTGCCCCTCGCCATCCAGAAGGGCACCGAGGAGGCTCGCCGCAACCTGTTCAGCGTCCCCCTGGCCGGTGGCACCATCATCCACCCGGTGATCGGCGAGGTCGGTGCCGGCCGCGTGCTCCTGAAGCCCGCGGCCCCCGGTACCGGCGTGATCGCCGGCGGTGCGGCCCGGGCCATCCTGGAGGAGGCGGGCATCAGCGACGTGCTGTGCAAGTCGCTCGGCTCCTCGAACTACATCAACGTCGCGAAGGCGACCGTCGCCGGCCTCCAGGCGCTGCGACGTCCCGACGAGATCGCGGCGCTCCGCGGCCTCCCGGTCGACGAGATCATCCCCGCCGGCCTGCTCCGGGCCTACCAGGAGTCCGAGCGCGGTCCGGCGCCCGAACCCTTCGAGGTGGCCTGATGGCTGAGATCCAGGTGACCCAGGTCCGATCCGCGATCGGCACCAAGCCCAAGCAGCGGGGGACCCTCCGTGCGCTCGGCCTGGGCCGGATCGGCAAGACCCACACCCTCCCCGACACCCCCGACGTCCGGGGCCAGCTCGCGAAGGTCCCGCACCTGGTCGAGTTCTCGGTCGTCGACGGTTCGGCCGAGAGAACCGAGGCGGAATGAAGATCCACGACCTGAAGCCGGCCGACGGCTCGCGGAAGCGCCGCAAGCGCGTCGGTCGGGGCACCGCCGGCAAGGGCGGCAAGACCGCCGGGCGCGGCACCAAGGGCCAGAAGGCCCGTGACACCATCCCGGCGAGCTTCGAGGGTGGCCAGCTGCCCCTGAGCATGCGGGTGCCGAAGCTGCGCGGCTTCAACAACCCGTTCCGGGTCGAGTACCAGGCGGTCAACCTGGACACGATCGAGGCCTCGGGACTGGACGAGGTGACGCCCGAGACCTTGCGCTCGAAGGGGCTCGTCTCCAAGGGTGCGCTCGTCAAGGTCCTCGGCCGCGGGGAGCTGAACCGGCCGGTCACCGTCCGGGTGCACGCCGCATCCGCCTCGGCCGAGGCGGCGATCACGGCGGCCGGCGGCTCCGTCGAGCGGCTGCCGCTGCCGTTCAAGGTCCGCCCGGCCTTCTCGGGCAGCGCCCACACGAACCGCTGAACCCCGGGCCCGCCGGACGCCCCGGGGCGTGAGGTGGGCCACCGGGTGATCGGCTACCGTCCCCGGGTACGGTCCCGGGGTCGGGGCCCGGCCGGGGGACCGGCCGCAGGCAGGCACACGAGTCGGCCCGGGATCGGGTCAGGGAGCAGCAGTGTCTCGAATCGGGAACATCATCAAGGTCCCCGACCTGCGCAACAAGGTGCTGTTCACCATCTTCATGCTGGTGCTGTACCGGTTCGGCAGCTACCTGCCGGTGCCGGGCATCGACCAGAACGCCGTGACGGCGATCGAGGACCAGGCCCGTGAAGGCGGCGTGCTCGCGTTCCTGCAGCTCTTCTCGGGCCGGGCGCTCACCCGGTTCAGCCTGTTCGCCCTGGGGATCATGCCGTACATCACGGCGTCGATCATCATGCAGATCCTGACGGTGGTGATCCCCAAGTTGCAGGAGTGGCAGCAGCAGGGCGCCGTCGGCCAGCGCAAGACGACCCAGTGGACGCGCTACCTGACCATCGGCATCTCGGTGCTGCAGTCCACCGGGCTCGTCTTCCTGTTCCACAACGGCGGCGGCGGTCTCACGGGCGGTCAGTCCAACCTGGACCTGGTGCCGAACTTCACGCCGCAGACGGTCCTGTTGATCGTCACGACCTTCACCGCCGGATCGGCGCTGCTCATGTGGATGGGCGAGCTCATCACCCAGCGGGGCATCGGCAACGGCATGTCGCTGATCATCTTCTGCTCCGTCGTCTCGGGCCTGCCGAGCGCCTTCTCGGCGGTGTACTCCGCGGAGAACGGGGCCACGAAGCTGGCGATCTTCGTCGGCTTCTTCCTGGTGCTCCTCGTCTTCATCGTCTTCGTCGAGCAGGGCCAGCGCCGGATTCCGGTGCAGTTCGCCAAGCGGGTCGTCGGCCGCCGGATGTACGCCGGCCAGAGCACCTACATCCCGCTCAAGGTGAACCAGGCGGGTGTGGTGCCGATCATCTTCGCGAGCGCGGTGATCAACCTGCCGGTGCTCCTGTCACAGGTCCTGCCGTCCGACGGCTGGGGCGCGTCGGTGTCGAAGTGGATCAACGACAACCTGGCCAACACCGTCAACCCGTTCTACCTGCTGGTCCTGGGCCTGTTGATCGTCGGATTCACCTACTTCTACACGGCGATCGCGTTCGATCCCGTCCAGCAGGCCGACAACCTCCGGAAGCAGGGTGGATTCATCCCCGGCATCCGGCCCGGTCCGCAGACCGAGAGCTACCTGACCCGGGTCCTCAACCGGATCACGCTCCCGGGCGCCGTCTTCATTGCGATCCTGGCGATCACGCCGACGATCCTGGTCCGGTTCCTGCTCGGCGCGAACGCCAGCGGCGCCGCCTACTCCATCGGCGGCACGTCGCTGCTGATCGCCGTGGGTGTGGCACTCGAGACCATGAAGCAGGTCGACAGCCAGCTGATGATGCGCAACTACGAGGGGTTCCTCTCCACCTCGAAGTGAGCGACGGCGCAGGACCCCACCGGTCCACTTGTGCCCTGCTCCCCGATCTGTTGGGATTTCCGGATGGCAGCACCCTTGCGGATCATCGTCTTCGGCAAGCAGGGTTCGGGCAAGGGCACCCTGGCCACCCGGTTGAGCGACCACTTCGGGATCCCGCACGTGTCCACCGGTGACATGCTCCGCGACGCCAAGGCCTCGGGCACCGAGTTCGGGAAGAAGGTCGGCGTCATCATGGACGCCGGCCAGCTGGTGCCCGACGAGGTCATGGAGGACGTCGTCCGCGACCGTCTGGCCGAGGCCGACGCCGCCGACGGCTTCATCCTGGACGGCTACCCCCGGACCGACGGCCAGGCGGCGTTCCTGGACGACCTGCTCGCCCCCGACGGCATCTCGATCGCCGTCGAACTGGAGGTGCCCGACCGCGTGGTCCTGGAGCGGATCACGAACCGGCGCACCTGCGGCGAGTGCAAGAAGATCTACGCCCGGGGCCGGGACGAGTCGGCCAGATCCGGCGTCTGCGCCGCCTGTGGCGGGTCGGTCGTCCAGCGGGCCGACGACACCAAGGAGGCGGTCGAGCAGCGCCTGGCCCGGTACCAGGAGCAGACCGAGCCGATGATCGGCTACTTCGACGGACGGGGCCTGCTGGAGCGGGTCTCCGGCGAGGGGGATCCCGACGGGATCGCCGCCGGAGTGGTCGCCCTGATCGAGGCCCGTCGGGGCTGAGTCCCCGGTCCGGGACCCGCCTTTGCCCTTGCGGGACTCATCCCGTATGGTATTGGGCCGTTCCTCGGGCGACCGCCCGTGGGACGTCCACCCCCCGGGGCCCGCTCAGGAGGTCGTGCGCTGCCCAAGCCCAAGGAAGACGCCATCGTGCTCGAGGGAACGGTCGTCGAACCGCTCCCCAACGCCATGTTCCGCGTGGAGCTGGAGAACGGGCACGTGGTCCTGGCGCACATCTCCGGGAAGATGCGGATGCACTACATCCGGATCCTCCCCGGGGACAAGGTCCAGGTGGAGCTCACCCCCTACGACCTCTCCCGAGGTCGCATCACCTACCGGTACAAGTGACCGATCACGGTCTGAGGACGTCATGAAGGTTCGACCGAGTGTCAAGAAGATCTGCGAGAAGTGCAGGGTCATCCGTCGGCACGGCCGCGTGATGGTCATCTGCGAGAACCCGCGGCACAAGCAGCGGCAGGGCTGAGGTACCCCATGGCACGAATCTCCGGCGTCGACATCCCCCGCGAGAAGCGACTCGTGATCTCGCTCACCTACATCTTCGGCATCGGCCCGTCGACCGCGGCCGACATCTGTGCGGCGACCGAGATCGATCCGTCCACACGGGTGCGTGACCTGACCGACGGTGACGTCACCCGGCTCCGGGCCCACATCGAGGAGCACTACAAGGTCGAGGGAGACCTCCGACGCGAGGTCAACCAGAACATCAAGCGGAAGATGGAGATCGGCTGCTACCAGGGTCTCCGTCACCGTCGTGGCCTGCCTGTCCGAGGGCAGCGGACCCACACCAACGCCCGGACCCGCAAGGGGCCGAAGAAGACCGTCGCCGGCAAGAAGAAGGTTCGCAAGTGAAGGTGCAGCACTGATGGCCAAGACCCCCGCGGGCGGACGTCGCCCCAAGCGTCGCGAGCGCAAGAACGTCACCCACGGTGTCGTCCACATCAAGAGTTCGTTCAACAACACGATCGTCTCGATCACCGACCAGCAGGGCAACGTCCTGTCCTGGGCGTCGGCGGGCAACGCAGGGTTCAAGGGGTCCCGCAAGTCGACGCCGTTCGCCGCGCAGCTGGCCGCCGAGCAGGCCGCCCGCCGGGCCATGGAGCACGGGGTCCGCAAGGTCGACGTCGTCGTCAAGGGTCCCGGTTCGGGCCGCGAGACGGCGATCAGGTCCATCCAGAACGTGGGCATCGAGGTCACGGGCATCAAGGACGTGACCCCCGTCCCGCACAACGGCTGTCGTCCCCCCAAGCGTCGGAGGCTCTGACGTGTCTCGCTACACCGGTCCGAAGGCCCGCGTCTCCCGACGGCTGGGCACCAACATCTGGGGCACCAACGGCGAGAACATCGCCATGGAGAAGCGTCCCTACCCACCGGGTGACCACGGACGCACCCGTCGGCGGGGCAACGTCAGCGAGTACCTGCTCCAGCTGCAGGAGAAGCAGAAGGCCCGGTTCACCTACGGGATGACCGAGAAGCAGTTCCGGAACCTCTACGCCGAGGCCTCACGTCGCTCCGGCGTCACCGGCGAGAACCTGCTCCGCCTGTGCGAGCAGCGCCTCGACAACGTCGTCTACCGGGCCGGATGGGCCGCCACCCGACCCCAGGCCCGCCAGTTCGTCAGCCACGGCCACATCGTCGTCAACGGCCGCCGGGTCAACGTCCCGAGCTTCCGGGTCCGCAAGGGTGACGTGGTCCGCCTGAGCGACAAGGCCCGCAAGCTGCTGGTCATCGAGTGGAACCAGGACGCCCTCGGTCGGACGCCCCCGCCGTGGCTCGAGTCCTCCGACGGCGGCCAGGAGGTCACCGTGCGGGAGCTGCCGCTCCGCGAGCACATCGACGTCCCGGTCCGCGAGCAGCTGATCGTCGAGCTCTACTCCAAGTAGTCCGTCGCCCGGTGGCGGTCCCCCGCCGTCGGTCGCCCTGAGTCCCTGCCCACCCTCCGAGTCCCGAGGTACGCAACAGATGCTGGTCATTCAGCGACCCACCGTCGAAGCGATCGACGACGAGGCGTCCAACACGCAGCGCTTCGCCATCAGCCCGCTCGAGCCCGGCTTCGGCCACACGCTCGGCAACTCCCTCCGTCGCACCCTCCTGTCGTCGGTTCCCGGCGCCGCCATCACCGAGGTCCGCTTCGATGACGCGCTGCACGAGTTCGACACGATCACGGGTGTCACCGAGGACGTCACCGACATCATCCTCAACCTGAAGGACGTCGTCGTGACGTCGTCCGCCGACGACCCGCTGACCGTCCGTCTGGACGTCACCGGCCCGGCCGACGTGACCGCCGCCGACATCCAGGTGACCTCGGACGTCGAGATGCTCAACCCGGACCAGCACATCGCCACGCTCAACGGCAAGGCGCGTCTGGCGGTCGACCTGACCATCGATCGCGGCAAGGGCTACCTGTCGGCCGTCGGTCGGGCCACGGCCACGATCGGCGTGATCCCGATCGACGCGATCTTCTCGCCGGTCCGCCGGGTCACCTTCTCGATCGAGCCCACCCGCGTCGAGCAGTCGACCGAGTTCGACCGGCTCGTCCTCGACATCGAGACCGACGGCTCGATCTCGCCGCGTGACGCGCTGGCCTCGGCCGGGGCGACACTGCGTGCGCTCGTCGAACTCGTCGAGAACATGAGCGAGGAGCCCCAGGGCCTCGAGCTGACCGCCGAGGTGGCGACGACGGCGTCGACGCCCGATCTGGAACTCGCGATCGAGGACCTCGACCTGTCGGAGCGCCCCCGCAACTGTCTCAAGCGGGCCCAGGTCAACACTGTGGGCGAGCTGCTGCTCAAGAGTGAGGACGACCTGCTCGCCATCACCAACTTCGGGCAGAAGTCGCTCGACGAAGTCATCGAGAAGCTCAACGACCGCGGGCTGCGGCTCCGCGGCCAGAGCTGAGTCGGGCCGAACGGTCCGAGGGATCACAGGAGACGGCTCATGCCGGCAACACCGAAGCGTGGTCGCCGATTCGGCGGCAACAGCAAGCACCAGCGGCTGATGATGGCCAACCTGGTCTCATCGCTCGTGGCGTCGCCCACGGGCATCGTAACGACCGAGGCCAAGGCGAAGGCCGTGCGTCCGATCGCCGAGAAGATCATCACCAAGGCCCGCAAGGGTGGTCTGCACAACCACCGGCAGATCCTCGCCTATCTCGGTGACGAGGAGATCACGGCCATCCTGATGGACACGGTGGGCCCGCGCTACGCCGATCGTCCGGGCGGCTACACCCGGATCCTCAAGCTCGGCCCGCGAGCGGGCGACAAGGCCCCGATGGCGAAGCTGGAGCTGGTCTGAACCGGTCCGGCCCCACGCCGATGTCAGGTCACGAACCGCCCCCTGCGGGCGGTTCGTCCGCGTCCGGGCCCGTGCACCTGCGCATGACCGTCGCCTACGACGGCGCCGGGTTCCACGGCTTCGCCGAGAACGCCGGCGTGCGGACGGTCGCCGGTGACCTGCGCGCCGCGCTGCGCACGGTCACGGGCGCCCCGGTCGAGATCGCGTGCGCCGGTCGAACCGACACCGGCGTCCACGCGCACGGCCAGGTGATCAGTTGCACGCTCCCGGACGGCGCCGTGCTGCGTTCCGACCGACCGGCGCTGGCGAACGAACCCGACACGGACCCGGCGGCGCTGGATCGGCTCCGGACGTCGCTGAACGCACTGCTCGCACCGTCGGTCGTCGTGCGTGAGGTCACGGTCGCCGAGCCCTCGTTCGACGCCAGGTTCTCCGCCCGGGCCCGCACCTATCGGTACCACGTGTGGAACTCGCCGGTCCCCGAGGTGTTCCTGG
>CAIYGQ010000113.1 GCA_903925745.1 uncultured Actinomycetes bacterium
CCGAACCGCTCCTCCAGGTCAGCCCGCCGGGTGTGCTGGTGGGCGGCAATCCCCGGCCGCTGCTGGGCGGGGTGGGTGTGGGTCGGACCGTGTCGGCCACCTTCGGGCTGCGACCGGGAGCGCCCCCGGCGGTGAACGCCGTGGCGCTGTTCCGCGCCGGGTCCGACAACCCGGTCCCCAACTGCGACGGATCCGGGACCAGCTGCCAGCTCGACTTCCAGGCCGCCGACTCCGGTGACTTCGACCTGGTCGCCTTCGAGACCACTGGCACCGCTCCGCCCGTGGAGCGCGAACGGTTCCGGTTCCGTGTCGGGCGGGTGCCCGTGGCGTCCATCCGGGTGACGGCCAGCGGCGGCGACGTGCCCAGGATCGTGACGTTCTCCTCGGCGGACTCCACCGACCCCGACGGTCAGATCGTGTCCCGCCGGTGGGACTTCGGCTGCGGCAACCCGGCCTGCACGTCGACCGACGTGGCGCCGCTGTACACGTTCGAGACGCCGGGGACCTACACCGTCACGCTCACCGTGACCGACAACGACGGACTGGTCAGCCAGGCCACCGAGGTCGTCGAGGTGGTCGAGCAGTGAGCATCGCCACCGCACTCCACCTGGTCCGCCGGCGGCTGGCGTCCCGGGACCGCCGCGGCCAGGACGGCTACGTGCTCATGGTCGCACTGGGGGTGATCGCCCTCACGTTCCTCACCATCATCGCCCTGCTCGGTCTGGCGTTCACCACGTCCAAGGTGACCGTCGTCCAACGCGAGACCAACGAACGCAACCGCGCCGCCGACGGGGCGTTGGAGGCGGCGCTCACCTCCGTGTCCGACGGGACCACCCAGCCCTGCGACAGCGTGCCGGTCGGGTCGCAGACCACCTTCGACGGGGCCGACGGCCCGCTCGTCGTGGACGTCGAGTGCGCCACGGGGACCGGCGCCGAACTGGCCGACGATCCCGACGCCGACTTCGGTGGCGACAGCGTGTTCGTGGCCGACCAGGACCAGGGAGCGCTGCAGACCGGTGACGGGCCCCCGCTGCGTTTCGACGCCGACGTGTGGGTGCGTGGTGGTGCGACCGGACCGTCCGCCGGGGCCGGCCCGGCGTACCAGGTGCTCGGGCAGTACCGGCAGGGGCTCGCCGGTGTGGGCGTCGGCGACCAGGCGTCCACCGACTGCGGGCCGCTGGTCGCCGCCGGGGATCCGCAGCGCGTGGCCGACCGCAACGACACACCCGAGTGCGGGTTCGTCCAGGCGAACGGCACCGCCCTGGTCGATGCGCCGCTGCCGCGCGATCAGGGCCGCTCGCCGCTGCGCAACGCCGTGGACGTGTCGGCCGCCACCTGCGCCACGACCACGTTCGCCCCCGGCTACTACGGCCCGGCGGCCGTCGAGAAGCTCAACACCCTGTTCGAGACGTGCAGCAACACGACGTTCGTGTTCGCCCCCGCCGCCACACCGGCCGACAGCGTCTACCAGTTCGACGCCAACGACCCCGACGCCGGGGTGGACCGCGACGCGCTGGTCGTCGACAACCAGGACGTCACCGTCATCTTCGGAGTGGCGTCCGCAGCGGCGCTGGCCGGCTCGCCGTTGCCGCTGTGCGACCGGACCGAGTCCGGCTCCAGCATCGAACTGTCGGGCCGCACCGCGCTGCGTCACCGGGCGGGCCGACTGGCCGTCTGTCCGGCCAACGGCCGGGCGGCCGTCACCCAGATCTCCAACGCCGGACTGGAACCGGTGATCAACCTGGTCTCGTCCAACTTCCAGCCGGCCGCCGAGCTCACCAGTGCCGCAACCCCGGCGTACGTGACCTTCCAGCAGACCTGCGGGTTTCCTCCACTCTTCGTGGAGAACCCCCCGGGCAGGTGCCGCACGCGGAACATCGTGTTCACCACCACGAACCTGCCCGCCGTCCCGATCGAGCAGGTGAACCTGGTGTTCAACTCGGTCGAGTCGCCCAAGACCCAGCCCCAGGACCGCAACGTGCTGGTCCAGGTCACCAACGTCCGGGCGCCGGGCAGCGACTTCACCTGCAGCTACTCGGCACTGGGTCGGACCCCGCAGCTGGGCACGGCGCTGGACCTGGGAGCCTGCGCCCCGGCGCTGGTCGGTCAGCCCGCATCGGTGCTCGACGGTGCCCGGTTCACCGTCACGATCCAGTACGGCCGCAACACGGCGATCGTCCCGGGGCCGCAGATCCGACTGGGCATCTGGGACCTGCACCTGCAGGTCAACACCGAACGGGCTGGTGGAACCGGAGCCACGGCCGACGGGTGGAACAACCCGACCGGAGCCCTGAACTACGACGACACCGACCTGGCCGGCTTCGTCGCCTCGACCGGAGCCGGGATCCCGGCCGAGGCCGCCAAGTACGGCTCGTGGGCCGTGCCGGACTCGACCCGGACGATCACCGTCACCGGCATCGAGGTGGACGACCCGACCTTCCGGGACCGCGACGTCGAACTGTCGGCGCTCGACCTGGTCGTCGCCAGTCGGGAACCTGCCGTGCCGGCCGAGGGGTACCCGACCGCAAGTGCCGTGTCCGACGCCGGCGACGGCTCGACGCTCTCGGTGCAGATCACCCGCAGGGGAGCGGGCGTCTGCTCGTTCGACCTGTCCGGCTACGGGCGGTCCAGCCGGCCGGTGCGCATCGACCTGCTCGAGCGGGCCGACTGCGCCGACGACCTGCTCCGTTCCGGCGACCTGGCCGGTGTGGACGTCACGCTCACCTACACGCTGGGGTGCGCCCGGTTCACCCCGGCGTTCGACCCGCTGGGTTCGCCGCAGCCGCTGTTCGATGCCAACGGCAACTGCCTGACGGTGCGGGTGCCCGACGTCGGGTTCATCGGACTCGAGGCCGCCACTGACGTCGTGCTCGAGGAGCCGCCGGCGTCGGAGCTGACGACCGACGCCGACGGCAGCGGGGGAGCGCTCGCCCAGGCGCAGATCTTCGGCGACGTGTTGATGGGCGGCTCCGAACTGCAGGTCCGCTGGGCCGGGGGCGCGCCCGGAGCGGGTGTGTCGCTGGCGTCGCCGCTGGTGGTCGGCAACCTGCAGGCGGGCCGGATCACCAGCACCACTGATGCCGACGCATCGGTCGGTGTGGTCTGCTGCTACCTGCCCAACCCGCAGCAGGGTCGGATCCAGGCGGTGATCGACGGCACGGTCTGGGCCGAGACGCTGGTCGAGGTCGACTCCATCGACGGCACCGCCACCGACCCCCGGGAGGTCCGGATCCTCGACTGGCGGTTCTGCGGGACGAGTACCTGCGGCCCGCGACGGCCCCAGGTCCCCTAGCGCCGCAGGGCGCCTCGGACTCCGGGACCCCTGGTCCACCGGGGTCCACAGCCTGATCCGGGGCCCGGCCGGTCGCTGGAAGGTAATTGTTCAGGTGAGCTCC
>CAIYGQ010000114.1 GCA_903925745.1 uncultured Actinomycetes bacterium
ATCGACCGCCCGACCGGTGACGGCGCCGAACGCCAGACCCGGCTGCTCCGGAGCGACGACCTTCACCAACTGGACCGGCGCGACCAACTCGGCCCCGCACGTGGCGTCGGCCGTGCTGACCTTCTTGGTGGTGAACCCCGACTTGGTGACGTTGATCTCGACGGGGCCAGGGGTGTTGTTCGTCCCGAACAGGACTGCCGGCACCTCGTAGTTGCCATCGGCGTCGGTCGTGGTGTTCACCGCGTCGCCGCCGGAGGTTGCCGTGGCCCGCACCGCAGCGCCACTCACCGGCTCAGCGGTGACGCTGTCGACGACACGGCCCGAGACAGACGCCGTGCACTGACGGACCAGGAGCGCAGGAGGCGCCTCGACCGTTGCACCGGGGGCGACCCCAGGAGCCACGACCGTCGCCGACCAGTACTGCTGGCGCAGTGGCGCAGTGGTCGGCCCGTCAACCTTGACGGTGTAGTCGACCGAGGTGTTGCGGTCACCCGGAGCGATCCCGAGGTCGCTCGACACCGAGTCGCGGAAGTCGTAACGGCCCTCGGCATCGGACGTCGCCTGGGCAATCGAGGTGACGGTGGCCTTGGCCCCGGCGACCGGCACCGGCGGGACGACCGGCTGGACGGTCACGCCGTCGGCGCCCAGCTCACCCTCCAGCACCTGACCGCCGAGACGGGCGGGAACGACCTCGACCAACTGGAAGTCGACCGTCGGAGTCCGACCGCACACCAGATCGGTTGATGCGGTCGACGCCCAGTAGCTGCCGACCTTGTTGAGCGCCGGCGGGTTCTTCGCCGCCTTGACCGCGAAGGCGATACGGGGAGCGTTGTTCGTGCCGAGCGACAGACCGGTGATCTCGTAGCGGCCATCGGCACCCGTCGTGACCGACTTCGTCGGGCTGGTGGTCGACACGGTGACACCGGCGAGAGGTGCCCCACCAGGGTCGGCCGAACGGACGGTGCCCCTGATCGAGACGAAGCACTGCTCGACCAGTCCGATGTCGGCGGACGCCGTTGCGCCGACGGTCCGGACGAGCGAACCGCTCGTCCCCGTGACGCGGAGCGACAGCGACCCGCCGGCGTAGCTCGACGCCGCAGCGATCCTGAGCCTGCTCGAGGTTCCGGGTGTCACGTTCGCCGGCGTGAAGGTCGCCGTGAGACCAGCGGGCAAGGCGGTGCCGTCGCCGCGGCTCGCGGTCAGGGCCACCGGGTCGGCGAACCCTCCGGTGGCTGCGACCTCGACCAGGTACTCAGCCGATCCGCCGGGAGCCAGGTACTGGACCGGGGGCGACACGCTGACCGAGAAGTCACCGGTCACCTCGGCCTGCGCCACGGCCTGCAGGCCCAGCACGGACGTGAGCGTGGCGAGCGCCGCCACGATGGCCACCACCGCTCGCCGCGATCGGCCGACGGTCAAAGCAGCATCAGACGAACGTCGCATCGCACTCTCCCACCCTCAGTTTCCTCAACGGAAAGTTTACCACTCAGGGTGACGAACCCTCAACACGGGACGTCGCCCGCCGGCGAGACCCGGGTCCCCGGCACCCGCACTTGTCTGCAAGTTGTATTCTCGCTGCGGCGTCGGCGGACCTGCTGGCCGCCGGACGCACGGGCCACCCGAAACCGCCCACCACCGATCGCAGAGGAGCGCAGCCACATGGCGAAGATCAAGGTGCAGAACCCGGTCGTCGAGCTCGACGGCGACGAGATGACCCGCATCATCTGGGCGTTCATCAAGGAGGAGCTGATCCTCCCGTACCTGGACGTCGACCTGCGCTACTACGACCTGGGGATCGAGTCCCGGGACGCCACCGACGACCAGATCACCGTCGACGCCGCCAACGCGATCAAGGAGCACGGCGTGGGCGTCAAGTGCGCCACGATCACGCCCGACGAGGCC
>CAIYGQ010000115.1 GCA_903925745.1 uncultured Actinomycetes bacterium
CTCGACAACACCCTGAGGGTGGTCCGGCTCGAGCCGGCCGAGTGGGTGCTCGTCGACGTCCGCGTCGACGGTCTCTGGGACGGGTTCGGCCACGGCTCGGTGTACCTGTGGACCCCCGACGGGGTGCTGCTGGCCGCGGCCAGCCAGTCGGCGCTCGTCCGCAACCGCCAGCGCGACTGACGGGCGACGCGGGCGGGTCCCACCCCTAGGCTGCGACCCCATGACGGACCACGTGCCCCCGCCCGGTCGCCGTTTCGGCATGACGATCCCCTTCGACCGGGTCCCGCTCCACGAACAGCGCGACCGGATCGTCGAGTTGGCCGACCTGGGCTACACCGACGTCTGGTCGTCCGAGGCCAACGGCGCGGATGCCTTCACGCCCCTCGCGCTCGCCTCGGCGTGGGCGCCGACGCTCCGCCTCGGCACGGCGATCGTCCCGGCCTACACGCGCGGTCCGGCACTGCTCGCCCAGAGCGTCGCGACGATGGCGGACGCGGCACCGGGCCGGTTCGCGTTCGGCATCGGGACCTCATCGAACGTCATCGTGGAGCAGTGGAACGGCCTGTCCTTCGACGAGCCGTACCGGCAGGTGGCCGATGCCATCTCGTTCCTGCGGGAGGCGCTCACGGGCGAGAAGGTGTCGGGCACGTTCGGCTGCTGGGAGGTCCAGGGGTTCCGGTTGGGGATCCGGCCGGAGCAGGCACCGCCGATCCTGGTCGGTGCGCTCCGCTCGGGCATGCTCCGTCTGGCGGGCCGCGCCGGCGACGGTGCGATCATCAACTGGCTGTCGGCCGAGGACGTCCGGACGGTCGCGCCGATCGTCCAGGAGGCCGGCGGTGGCGTGCCCAAGGAGGTCGTGGCCCGCATCTTCGTGGCGCCGACGACGGACCGGGAGACGGTGCTCAACTTCGGCAAGGTGGCGATCGCCGCCTACCTGAACGTCCCGGTGTACGCCGCGTTCCACGAGTGGCTGGGCCGCGGTGAACAGCTCGCCGACATGTGGCGCCTCTGGAGGGACGGCGACCGCAAGGCGGCGCTCGAGGCGATCCCGGACTCGCTGGTTGACGAGCTGATCATCTCGGGCCCGCCCGAGGCGTGCCGGGAGCACATCGACCGCTACGTCGACAACGGTGTGACGACGCCGGCGATCGCGCTCCTGCCGTTCGGCTACGACGTCGGACAGGCCGTGCGCGACCTGGCACCTCGCTGAACCCGGAGGAGCGACGGCCTCAGAGGGGCGGTCGTCGGTCGGTCCACGGCGCGGCGGCCTCGAGCTGTGCGCCGAGCTGGATCAGGAGCCGGTCCTGCCACGGTCCGGCGGCGAACTGGACGCCGACCGGCAGGCCCGAGTCGTCCACGTGCAGCGGCAGCGACAGGGCCGGCTGGCCGGTCACGTTGAACACCGCCGTGTAGCAGGCCATCGGGGTGGCGTTCGCGATCGGAGCGCTGGGTTCGTCGTCGGCGCCCAACCAGATGGCTCCGACACGCGGCGGGAGGACCGCCATGGTCGGTCCCACCAGCACGTCGAAGTCCCGGCCGAACTGCTCGGTGAACTGACGGGACGCCGATTGGAGCTGCTGGAGCGACTCGACGTAGGTGATGGCGTCGTAGGTGCGGGCCGCGACCCGGTCGGCGCGCACGTGCGGCTCGAGCAGCATCTCGTCGACGATCGGCGTTCCGGCCGAGATCGTCGACCAGACGACCAGGAACGAGGTCAGGAACGCAGCGGCGTCCGGCCAGTGCGGCGGTGCCTCCTCGACGTGGTGGCCGAGCGACTCGAGCAGTCGCCCGGCTGATTCGGCGGCGGCGACCACCGCAGGATCGGGTTCGAGCCCGAGGGCGTTGTCGGTGCACAGACGGATCCGGAGCCGGCCGGGTTCCTCGCCGACCGCGTCCAGGAACGGGACGTCCTCGGGCGGCGCGATGTTCCAGGAACCGGGGTCGGGTTCGGCCAGGACGTCGAGCACCGCAGCGGTGTCGGCCACCGTGCGTGTCAGCACTCCGTTGGTGGAGGCCCCGTGCAGCGACTCGACCCAGCCGGGGATGCGGTTCCGGCTGGGCTTCAAGCCGACCAGTCCGTTGCACGACGCCGGGATCCGGATCGACCCGCCACCGTCGCTGGCCTGTGCGACGGGCGCCATGCCGGCGGCGACGGCAGCACCGGCGCCTCCGGAGGACCCCCCGGGCGTGTGGTCGGTGTTCCACGGGTTGCGGGTCGGACCGAAGCGCTCCGATTCGGTGCAGGAGATGGCACCGAACTCGGGTGTGGCGGTCTTGCCCATGAGCACGAAGCCGGCGTCCTCCAGGCGTTCCACCTCCAGGCCGTCCTGCTCGACGGGCTCCGGGTCGGTGCCCCGGGAGCCGTAGCTCGTCGGCCACCCCTCGACGTCGTCCAGGTCCTTGATCGGGATCGGGACCCCGCAGAATGGTGGGATCTCACCGTCGTGCCGGCTGGCGATGAGGTCGGCGGCGGCCTGCGCCTCGGCCCGGGCCCTGTCGTCGTCGCGGAGGACGATGGCGTTCAGCGTCGGATTGAGTCGGTCCACCTCGGCGAGGTACTCGTCGAGCACCTCGACGGGCGAGACCTCCTTCCGGCGGATCGCAGCGGCCAGGTCGAGGGCGGTGTGGAACGGCACGCACGCACGGTACCCGGATGGGGCCGGGCCGTGGCGGGATCCGCTTCCGTCAGCGACCCTCGGCTGCAGCGACGCCGAGCAGGGCCCTGAGGGCCCGCTTGTCGACCTTGCCCGATGCGTTGAGCGGCAGCGCATCGACCCCCACGATCCGGCGGGGCCGCTTGAATCCGGCGATCCGCCCGGCGGTCCAGGCGACGAGCCCGTCCGCGGCCGCAGCGCCGTCCACGCCGTCGCGCCACACGACGACCGCGCAGACGAGTTCGCCCCAGCGGTCGTCGGGGACGCCGACGACCGCGGCGCCGGCCACGTCCGGGTGTTCGACCAGGAGTTCCTCGACCTCTCGAGAGGCCACGTTCTCGCCACCGGTGATGACGATGTCCTTGACCCGGTCGACGACGCTCAGCACGCCGTCGGCGTCGACCGTGCCCAGGTCACCGGTGCGGAGCCAGCGGGTCCCGTCGGCGTCGGTGTGGAAGCCAGTGGCGTCGGCGTCGGGGCGTTCCCAGTACCCGGCGCACACCGACGGCCCGCTGATGAGGATCTCGCCGGGATGTCCGTGGGGAAGCGGGTGTCCATCGTCGTCGGCGATGCGGACCGACACCCCGGGTCCCGGTCGGCCGGCGGCGCGCAGCAGGTTCGGCTCCCGGTCGAGTCCCCGGCGGTGCTCGTCGGGCCCCAGGAACACCGCGTTGCCCGACAGCTCCGTCATGCCGTAGCCCTGTGCCAGTCCGACGCCCGGGAGTTCCCGCACGGTGCGGCGGACCAGATCGGGCGACATCGGTGCCGCCCCGTAGGAGATCCGGCGGAGCGACGACAGATCCGTCGCGTCCCGCTCCGGGTGGTCGAGCAGCATGGTGAGCATGGTGGGCGCCAGCGAGATCTGGGTGATCCGTTCGCGCTCGATCATCGACAGGACGTCCGCCGCATCGAACCGCGACGCCAGCACCACGGGCCGCCCGTGGGCGTGCGCATGCACGACGTTGTAGGCGGCCACGTGGAAGAGCGGGAACGGGAACAGGTAGACGTCGTCGTCGTCCATCGGCCGGGCGGGTGCGGTGGCACGCACCGCGGCCAGGATCGAGGAGTGGGTCAACACGACGCCCTTGGCCCGACCGGTGGTCCCAGACGTGTGGATCAGCCACACGGGGTCCGACGGATCGCCCGCACCCGGCGCCGCGTCCCGGGCCGCGAGTTCCTCGACGGGTCGCGCGGGTCGTGGTGGCTCGCCCGGGTCCAGGGACCACCACGACCCCACGCCCGGCAGGTCGTCGATCCGCTCCAGCAGCCGGTTCAGGTTCCCGCGGTCGGCGAGCACGACGGTGGGCCGCACGTCACCGAGCACGTCCAGCAGCTCGTCGGTCGTGTGGCGGACGTTGCCCATGGTGAGCACGCAGCCGGCCCGGGGCACTGCGTAGAGCAGGGCGACGAACTCGGCCCGGTTGTCCGAGACCACCGCGACGCGGTCGCCGGGCCCGGTGTGCTCGCGCAGGCCTCCGGCCAGCCGGTCGACCAGGCCATCGAACGCCGCCGCCGTCCAGCGTCGGTCACCGTCGACCAGGACGACGGCGTCAGGGTCTCGCCGTGCCAGGCCGGCAGGAACCTGGTGGAGGAGGAGCGGTTCGGGGCCGGTCGCCGTCGAGCCGGGATCCTCAGCCGACAGCGGGCATCCAGTTGCCGTGGAACCCGAAGGGCACCCGGCGGGGGAGTGCGACCGATGCGACCGGACCGGCCGTGACGTCCCGGGCGTCGAGCACGACGAAGGAACTGGTGTCCTCGGCCAGGTCGGTCACGACGTTGACGAGCCAGCCGTCGTCCTCGGCCGACCCGTCGGGATCGGGAGCGAACACGGCCTCGCCGCACACCGACGTGGGGCCGTAGACCCACTGAGCGGACGTCCGCCGCTCCAGGTCGTGCCAGATGACGCCGTCGAACTCGACCCCGTCCTGGCCCCAGCGACGGGTGTGGGCGTGACCGCCGTAACGGTGGGGCAGTCCGTTGTACCGGTCGTTGATGCGGGGGAAGTCACCGGTCCGGTCGTCGAGCTGCCGGTCGGTGACCGTTCCCGCGACCGGATCCACCTCCCAGCGCCACAGGTAGGGACGCACGTGCGCCTCGGGCAGCGGGTCGTCGCCGAAGGCTGTCGGCATCGCCTCGGAACGACATCCCGTGACCACGATGCGGCCGTCCTCGTCGTGGGCGTTCAGGAAGTGGAAGACGTAGCAGGGATCCAGGTCGATCCAGACGGTGTCCTCGCCCCGGCCGTCCCGGGGCATCACACCGACCCGGGCGCCAGCGTCGGGCTGCCAGCGGATCGCGCTGCCGCCGTTCATGAGCGCGTCGGCGTCGAAGATGGCCGGCAGGTCGAAGAACACCACGCTGCTCGCCGTCGTCACGAAGTCGTGCATCATCACGGCGCGGTCGATCGGGACCTCGGTGCTGCGCACGAGCGATCCCGTCGCGTCGACGACGTGGTAGCGGAGGTACGGCGGGAACGGCGAGTAGCCGAACATCAGCATCTCGCCCGTGGTCGCATCCCAGCGCGGGTGGGCGGTCATGGCGCCGTGCAGCGCGCCGTCGAAGTCGTACTCCCCGACGGTGTCCAGCTCGGCGGTGACCTCGGTCGGGTGGGCGCCCTCCATGAGGGCCAGGTGTCGGCCGGCGTGGCGGATGATGTTGGTGTTCGCGGTGTTCTTGTAGAGGCCTGCCGCCTCCAGCGCCTCGGGCGGCGGCATCGAGAACTCGCCGAGTCCGCCGAAGACCGCGTGGCCGACCGACTGTTCGTAGCGGAGCCCCCGGGAGTCCACCCAGCGGTTCCGGTACTCGACCCCGCCGTCGCCATCCAGGTACACGCCGTGCAACATGCCGTCGCCGTCGAACACGTGGTAGCGGCCGCTCGGCGGGAAGTACGGGTTGGGGCCGTTGCGGATGAACGCGCCCCGGAGCCCGGCGGGAAGTTCTCCCTCCACATCGAGCGCCACGTCGTGGCGTTCGTCGTGGACCGGCTCGTACTGCCCGACCAGGTACGGCGCGTCGACCGCGTCGAATGCGGCGGCCAGCTGCTCGGGTGACTCGGTGGTGCTCATCGACTGCTCCTCCTGGTCCGACCCCCAGGTCGGACGGCCCTGAGGGACCCAGCATACGCCGGGACCCGAACACTGTTCAGCGACGAGTCGCCGGTCGACCTCGACTCACTCGGCGATGCCGACGGGCTCGCCGTCCATGATCTGGTCCAGGTACTCCGACAGCCCGTGGCCGGTCGTGGCCGACTCGTCCCCACCGAGCGCCCGGTCCAGCGACCAGCGGGTGAGGCCCTCCGAGATGCGGGTGATGCGGCCGTCCCGGCGGTTCCGGAGCGGGATCAGGTTCAGGACCTCGCCGGTCAGCCGGCGTTCCCGGTCCTCGCCGTCGACGGTGAACGCGGCGTCCACCGTCCGGTGGTACCGGTCCTCACCGGTCCAGTCGGTGCTGATCCGGACGTCCCTCACCAGGCGGATCCCGGATCCGTCCCACACGAAGCCGCCGCGGGTGCCGGGACCGTCCTGACGGGCGATCCGGCTCAGCATCATCCCGGTGCCGTCGGACATGTTCACCGTCAGCCAGCGGTAGTACCACGGTGCCTGCCAGGTCCGGGGTCCCCACGAGTGGTCCCGCAGGCCGCGGGCCTCGACCTCCCACCCGTCGTCGCCGACCGACACCGTGCCCCGGGCCCGGACCAGTTGCTCGTAGTGGCCGCGGGCGAACTCCTCACCGGGACGTTCGTGCTGCTCCTCGGGTTCACCGCCGAACGGGGTCGCCGCACCCAGGTAGGTCAGCTCGACCGTGGCCCGCTCCCACGGATTGGAGGTGAAGGCCTGGCGGGGGTCCGCCATCTCCAAGGGGTCCTCCAGCATGACGACCTTGCCGGAGTAGGTGACGCGCAGCTCCTCGAAGGGGGTCACCACCTCGAAGCCGGCACCGCCGGCATCGAAACGCTCGTTGCCGTCGATCTCGGGTCGCAGGAACGTGAAGCCCACGCGCCAGTCCGGCAGGTACAGGCAGGCCGTCACCTCGGCGTGGCCCTCGTTGGGTCGGTTGCCGATCCTCACGAATCCGGCCAACCCCACCTCGGGGTCGCAGAAGTTCGCGTACATGGACTCGTTGAAGGTGGGCTCCGGGCCCGGGTGCATGTACTCGTCGTCGGGTTCGAGCCGTACCTTCACGTCGGTCCCCCTGGATCGGCCTCGGCCGGGAGCCTAGGTCCGATCCGCCAGCTCGCGGGCGGCCCGCAGATGGCCGACCAGGTCCTCGACGTCGGTGTGGGCGTTCAGGCCACTCGGGTTCGGTGCGACGTACACCGGTCGACCGCCGAGGGTGCGATCCTGCCTGCCGAGGCCAGCGGAGCGGTTCCCGGTGGCGTGTCGCCAGCCGGTGACCCCCAGGACGCAGACGGCACCGGGTCGAAGCCACGAACAGAGGCGCTCGAGCCGGGCGAGCCCGTCGGCGAACTCCCGGCGGTCGAGCTGGTCGGCCCGAGCCGTCGCCCGCTTCACCAGGTCGGTCATGCCGGTCCGGCCGGCGTGCAGCAGCGCCAGCGGATCCCGGTCGACGGTGGCCAGTCCGCTCGCGAGCAGCGCCGGCCACGCCCGGTTCCCCGGTCGGGCGAAACCGACGCCGGCGTCCGCGGCGTACACCGACGGGTTCAGTCCGACCAACAGGAGCCGCATGCCGGGACCGACGGTGTCGGCGAGCGTCCGCTCCCGTCGCAGCGTCAGTCCCAGGAACTCGATGCCGTCCGACTCGGGGCGCCGGACACGACCCAGCACGCTGAAGCCGGCCCCGTCGACGACGGCGTCCAGGAGGTCGGGCGTCCAGTGCGAGAACGAGCGACCGGGGAAGTCGTCGCCGTCCCACTCCGCGTGGTCCGTCCCACCGTCCCGCCTGTCCTGCCGGATCCCACCGTCCCGCCCGTCCTGTCGGATCCCACCGTCCCGCCCGTCGGTCGCGACGCCGAAGACACCCAGATGCGTCACGGCGCCGACGGCCAGGCACCGGTGCAGGTCCCACAACGCCTCGGGGACGACCCGTCGGTCCAGGTGCACGTAGCTCTTGTTCACCCAGGCGGCGCGCAGCGAGTGGCGCCTGAACGGGAGCGCGCGCAGGTCGGCCCGGACCCGCGGTCCGTCGGCATGCGACGGCACCTGGTCCAGCATCGACACGGCCGCGTCGACGGCGATCGTCCCGGCCGGAAGCTCGGGCAGGTGCCACCCCGGGCCACACCCCAGATCGACCACGGCGCCGTCGGGCAGGTCCCCGGATCGGGACAGCAATCGAGCGAAGTCCGTGGCCTCCTCCAGGCGGGGCCGGCGCCGTTCACCCCACTCGGCGCCCCGGTCCTCGTACACCCGGATCGTCGCCCGGTGCGGGTCCGGCGCTGTCCCGCCCGCAGGCGGGCCAGGGCCGGCGTCGGGGGAGACGTCGTTCACGTTCCGCCGAGCTGGGCCTGGAGCCGGCGCATCGCGCGGAGCCACCGGTCGCGGTCGGTGGCCCGGGCACGTTCGTAGTCGGCCACCTCGGCGTGGGGCAGGATCAGGAAGCGGTCGTCGTGCAGGCCCTCGACCACGGCCTCGGCGACCTCCTCCGGTTCCAGGATCCGCTGCGCCTTGACGACCTCGGTCGCCAGCGTCCCGTCGCCGAGCGAGCCGAACAGCAGTGGGGTCCGCACCCCCTGCGGGCACAGGCACGAGACGCCGACGCCGCGGTCGCCGTAGGTGATCGACAGCCACTCGGCGAACGCCACCGCGGCGTGCTTCGTCACCGAGTAGGGCGCATCACCCAGGTTGGTCAGCAGCCCGGCGGCCGACGCCGTGGTCAGGAGGTGCCCCCGACCCCGCTCGACCCATCCCGGCACCAACGCTCGCGCGGCCAGGACGTGCGCGTGGACGTTGACCTGCCAGGCGTCCTCCCAGACGGAGTCGTCGGCTTCGATCCCCGCTCCGGTGCCGATCCCGGCGTTGGCGCAGAACAGGTCGATTCCCCCGTGGTCCCGCACGACCGCCGCGATGAGCTCCTCGGTGGCGGCCCGGTCGGTGACGTCCAGCTGCCAGCCCGCCGCCTCGACGCCCAGGGTGCGCACCTCCGCAGCCACGGCGTCGGCCCCGACGGCGTCGCGGTCCGCAACGACCAGCCGCCTCGGGGACTCGGCTGCGAAGCGTCGACACATCGCCGCGCCGATGCCGCTCGCACCACCCGTGACCACCACCAGCGAGTCCCGCAGTTCCATCAGTGCTCCGTTCCGCTCGCCGATCGACCCGTCAGGCCCCGGCGGCCGCGTCGATCGTCTCCTGGACCGTCACCAGGCGGTCCTCACCCCAGGGCAACGGCATGAGCACTGGGACGTCGACCCCGGCGTCCCGGTACTCGGTGACGGTCGCACGCACGTGTGCGGCGTCCCCGCAGACGTCGATCGCGTCGACCATCCGGTCGGACATCGCGGCCACCGCGGCGTCACGGTCGCGTCGTTCGCGGGCGGCTCGGAGGGTGGCGATCTCCTCGCCGAAGCCGGCTCGCTCGAACGCCGTCGCGTAGGCCGGGACGACGGCGTAGGAGAACAGGTCGCGACGGGCCAGGGGTCTCGCGGCCTCGGGGTCGCAGACACCGACGTGGACGTAGGCGTAGACGGTGCACGAGCCGGCCGGCCGGCCCGCCTGCGACTCGCCGAGTCGCACCTGCTCGACGCACCACGGCACCGCGCTCGCCGGCAGGTAGTTCAACAACACCCCGTCGGCCAGCTCGCCGGCGAGCGCGAGCATCCGGGCGTTGAGCGCACCCAGCAGCAGCTCGGGCCGACGCCCACCCAGCCTGACGCCGAGTCGGAACCCGTCGACCCGGTGGTACGCACCGTCGTGGTCGACGACCTCGCCGGACAGGCAGTTCCTGACCAGCGTCAGGTACTCCCGCATCCGTTCGACCGGGCGATCCCCGTAGGTGGCGCCGTGCCACCGGCCGACGACGACCGGCGACGACACGCCGACCCCGAGCAGGACCCGGACATCGGGGTGGGCGTCCTGGAGCGTGGCCGCACCCATGGCGGCCAGTGGCGGGGTCCGGAGCTGGGCGGCCAGCACCCCGGTGCCCAGGTCCAGGCCCTCGACGCGGGCA
Organism: uncultured Actinomycetes bacterium; assembly: GCA_903925745.1. Taxonomy (GTDB): domain Bacteria; phylum Actinomycetota; class Acidimicrobiia; order Acidimicrobiales; family Microtrichaceae; genus SXMI01. The sequence continues at coordinate 9,774 of CAIYGQ010000115.1, forward strand.
CCCACGTGCGCCAGGGTGGCGAACGCCTCGTGGCCGGTCGTCTCGGCCGTCCAGAACGATCCGTATCCCGATCCGGCCATCTGGTCGGCGACCTGGACCGCGGCGTGCAGCCCGAGGCCCTGGAAGCTCGCGGACGTCGCCCCCGCAGGGATCCGGAGGGTCTCGGGCTGGGAGTCCATGGCGTCAACCTAGGCGGACGGGGCGCCCTGCGGGCGAGGCGGGCGGGGCGCCCCATGGCCCGGCCGCTGCTCGGCTGCCGTTCGGTTCCGTCTCCCGGTTTCGTCTCCGGATTCCCTCTCCCGATTTCTCTTCCGGCGGGGAAACCGACGTGGAGGTGTCGCACCGGGGCGGTACCTTGTGACTCGTCGGCAACGGCGCCGTCAGCCACCACCAGAAGCAAGCACCAGCAGCCGCAACCACGAGCACCCAGCGCACCACCCGGGCGAGGAGGAACGATGACCGACGTGCAGGACGAACAGGCCGAACGGACCGGAGAGTCCATCCAGGCCGCCATGCGGCTCATCGACCGTGGGCTCGGTGACATCTCCGAGCGCCAGTTGGTGTCGACCTCAGAGGTCGCCGACCTCCTGCTCGACGTCCGGTCGGTGTTGACGAAGCTGAACGCGACGATCTCGACCAACTGAGGACCGCGGGCTCAGCCCGTCGTCCGCACCCCGATCGCTGCGAGCATCTCGCGGTACGCCTCCTCCACGTCCGAGAGGAGCGCCTCGGGCTCGGCCACCGCCGCCGGGTCGACCACCAGGCCCATGCACATGGATCCGCGGTAGCTCATCGTCGTCAGGTTGAACGCCGTCCCTGCGAGCGGCCCGATCGGGAAGTTCTGTTCGATGAGCGCGCCGCTGACGAACAGGTCGAACGGCGCCGCCTTCACGTTCGAGCACACGAAGTCGACCGATCCCGCCATCTGCTGACCGGCCCGGACCACCACGAGCGATGGCAGGAGCGCCATCCACGACGCCAGCGTCTCCACCGAACCCAGGGCCCGTTCCCCCTTCACGTCCGACAGCGTCGAGTGCACGATGGCGATCCGCTCGAGCGGGTCCACCTGGCCCGTCGGGACGAGCGTCTGGCTCGGGGCGAACGCGTTCCCGCCGACGGAGCGGTCGTGGCGGGTGCTGATCGGGATCGACACGCGGAGCTCGTCGACAGGTGTTCCCTCTCGGCGGTGGTAGGCGCCGGCAGCCGCGGCGGCGCCTGCCACGAACAGGTCGTTGACCGTGGCGCCCACAGCGTGGGCGGCATCGATCATCGACTGGAGCGGGACCTCGGTGGTGCCGAACCACCGTTCGAGCGACCGGTCACGCCACAGTGGAGAGCGTCTGGGGTCGACCGCGACCTGGCGTGTTGCGGACGCAACCGTTCGGGCGAGCTCGGCGCCGCGGGCCGGGAGCTCCGTCGGGTGACCTGCCGCCGATCCGACGTCCACCAACGCTCCGCCGACCAGGTCGACGGGCTGGCGGATCGCCGCGACCGCCGTCGTGGTCCACCGGCTGATGGTGTTCGGTTGTGACGCTGCCCCGTCGCGAGCTCCGGCGTCGCCGGGTTCGATGTCGCCGGGTTCGATGTCACCGGGTTCGATGTCGCCGGGTTCCTCCCCGGCGGCATCGGCCGGCGGGTCGACCTCCGGGCTCGGTTCCTGTGGCGCCGGGTCACGCTCCAGGTCCAGGAACTGCACCGACAGTCGGATCCCACCCTCGCCGTCGGTGATCGTGTGGTGGAGTCGCTGGAGCATGGCGGCGCGACCACCGCGGAGCCCCTCGATGATGATGAACTCCCACAGCGGCCGGGATCGATCGAACGGCTGGCGCGAGAGAGTGGCGGCCAGCTCGAGCACCTGGTCGCGGTCGGCGTCACCCCCCAGGTCGAGCCAGCGCAGGTGCCGGTCCAGGTCGAAGCCGGGATCGTCGTGCCACTCCGGAGGGCTGAACCGCCCTGCTGGGGTTCGGACCCGCTGGGTGAGACGGGGCACCGCCCGGCACGCGGCCTCCATGCGGGCCCGGAACCGCGCCCTGTCCGGGGGGCGGTCGAGCGTCGTCAGGTTCGCGAACGTCGACGACAGGTGTGGGTCCCGTTCGAGTTCCCACATCACCGCCTCGAAGGCGCTCATCCGTTGGTCCTCGGTCACCCGACCACGGTACCGGCAGCCGCAGGTGGCACACCGGGTCGGCTGATCAGCGTCCCCGCCCGGGCCAGATCGCGACCGCCACCCGGCCGACCAGCCGGCCGATGGTGATCCCGCCGAGCACGTCGCTGGTGTGGTGTGCGCCCACGTGCACGCGGCTCCACGCGACGCCGGCCGCCAGCAGCCACCACAGGGGGGCGGCACCCAGGTCGGCGCTCAGCATGGTGGCGGAGCACGCCCCGGCCGACGCGTGCCCGCTCGGGAAGCTGGAGGTCCGCGGGGTCCTGAGATCGTGGGGGTGTTCGTCCACCGTCTCGGGTCGGGTGCGACGGAACCGCGACTTCACCAGACCGTTGACCGCCACCTGCTCACACAGCAGGACCGCGCTCCGTCGGAACGCATTGCGGCGCCGACGGGCACCGTCGCCCCCGCGGGCGTTGGTCACGGCGGCGCCGACCGTGGCGTCCACCAGGTTGATCGAGTGCCAGATGGCGCTGTGGTTGCCGGCCTCGGACAGCGTGTACAGGACGCGGTCGGCCTGCGGCACACCCCGGGTGGTGCGCGCCAGGCGTTCACCGAGCGCGTCGACGGTGCGGACGACGGGGTGACCGAAGTGGAACGAGCGGGTCATCCGCCGGCCCGGCCTCCGATGCTCACGGGCTGGGCCGCGGTCGCGAGTGCCGGGTCGCCGCCGAACGACGGGCAGTACGCCTGGAAGGCGCACCACGAGCACAGCGGCCCGGGGCGGGGGCGGAAGTCGTCACGTTCACACGCCCGCTCGATGGCATCCCAGACCGCACGCACCTTGCGTTCGACGCCCCGGTTCGACTGCTCCGAGGTGTCAGCGGTGATCACCTGCGGGTCGCGACCCAGGTAGACGAGCTGGACGCGAGCCGGACGCCGGCCCAGCACCTGCTCGCACAACATGGAGTAGAAGTGGACGCCGCCCAGGCGCGACGCCTGCTGGGCCGGCGCCGGCGCTCGGCCGGTCTTGTAGTCGGTCACGACCAGCTCGCCGTCGTCGTCCAGCTCGAGTCGATCGATGATGCCCCGCACCGTCACCGACCCCAGCTCGGCGGTCAACATGAGCTCCAACCCGATCGGTCGGATGCTCGTCGGATCCTCCAGGGAGAAGTAGCGCTCGACCATGCGGGCGGCGTCGGCGGCGAACTCGTCCGCCGCCCCCTGGTCCAGGTCCAGGCCGACGTAGTCCGGGTCGGCGGCCATCTCCCCGAGAGCCAGGTCCAGGCAGCGGCGGGCGTGCTCGGGGGTGCGGTCCGCCACGTCGGCGACGAACAACAACTCGAGCGCCCGGTGCACCGTGGTGCCCTTGACCGCCGGCATCGACGGTGGTTCCGGGAGCCGGTCGATCGCCGAGAAGCGGAAGGCCAGCGCACACTCCTTGAAGCTCGCGACCTTCGACGGGGAGAGTGTCCGGGGCAGGGGCAGCGGCATGGGCCGATGGTAGGGGCGTGGTGTGACTACGGGTGCCGATCCGCCCCATCGGCCTCTGCGCCGGTTGCGTTGCCGCCGCTGGTCCCGACGCCGGTGACCCGGCGGATCGACGAGGCCATCAGGTCCAGGGCCGCCAGGGGGGCGAAGTGTCCCAGCTCCGGGTGCTCCTCCAGGGCCCCCTGCGGCAGCCGCTCGGCGATGCCGGGTGCGAGGAGGGCCGGTCCGGGCTCGACTCGGCCCCGCACCACCGTGACCGGACACCGCACCTCTCCCAGGTGGGCCCAGGTGCGGTGGCTGCTGCCGGCGGCGTACGTGCTCGCCTCGAACTCCGGCCGGCAGCGGAGCGTCAGCGAGCCGTCGGCGTGGTGCTCGAAGCCGGCGTGCACGTAGGCCTCGAGGCACTCGGGTGCCAGCTCGTCGAGCGGTCGCTTCGACGCAAAGTTCGTGAGCGCCACGTCGGCCGACGGGAACGAGTCGCGTCGGCGACGGGCCGCCTCCACCATCGGGTTCGGCTGGCCCGGCGCAGGTCGGGGCAGGTTCGGCGGGAAGACGATCGGCTCGAAGACCCAGAGCGCTGCGAAGGTGCCCGGCCGCTGGATCTCGGCCATCAGCAGCGAGGCGCCCCCCATCGAGTGGCCGACCCCGACCGGTCGGTCCAGGGTCAGCGCGTCGACACCCGCCAGGACGTCCTGGCCGGTCGCCTCCCAGTCCATGGTGTCGGGTGCGCCGGATCGGCCGTGGCCCCGGATGTCCAGGGCCGCCACCCGGTGACCGTCGAGGCGGGCGACCATCGGCGCCCACACCCCGGCGCAGAAGCCGGTGGCGTGCACCAGCAGCAGGTCCGGACCGACCCCGCCCAGGTCGTAGGTCGCCACGGCGGTTCCGTCGGCGGAATCGACGAAGGACGGGAGGTCCAGGGCGACCGGGTCCGGCGCTCCGCTCGCGTGCTGCTCCACGGGTGCAGCCTGCCACCCCGGGGTGGCGACCGGGAACCTGCGGTGGCGGGATGCGGTCCGGCGGTCCCCCGGTGGGCGAAGATGGCCCCGTGAACGACCGTCCCGCAGGTGATCCGGCCGGAACCGGCCAGGCGCGAAGCGCCGCCCCGGAGCGGGCACCCCTGGTGCTGGTGACCCTCATCATGGTGGCGACCGTGGCCAACCTGAACCTCTCGGTGGCGAACGTGGCGCTGCCCGACATCGGCATCGCCTTCCAGGCCAGCCAGCTCGAGATCAACCTCGTGGCCGTCGGCTACTCGCTCGGGTTGGCCGCATCGGTGCTGTACCTGGGGGCGATCGGCGACCGGTACGGCCGGAAGCTGCTGCTCGTCCTCGGCACGGCGCTCGCCATCCCCTCGTCGGCCCTGGCCGCGTGGGCGCCGTCGGTGGAGCTGCTCATCGTGTTCCGGATCGTCGGCGGGTTCGCCGCCGGGATGGCGTTCCCGACCACGCTGGCGCTGATCACCGCGCTCTGGTCCGGACCGGGTCGCACCCGGTCCATCGCTCTGTGGTCCGCCATCGGTGGCGCCATGGCGGCCCTGGGCCCGCTCGTGTCGGGAGTGCTCCTGCAGCGCTTCTGGTGGGGGTCGCCGTTCCTGTTCACCGTCCCGCTCGCCGTCGTGGCGCTCGTGCTCGCGCTCCGGCTGGTGCCGGCCCACGTGGGGGAGAGCCCCGAGCCCGTCGACCATCCGGGCGGGGTGCTCTCGGTCGTCGGCATCGCTGCGCTGGTCGCCGCCATCACCTTCATCGCCGAGCCCGACAGCGCGACCCTGGGGCTGGGGCTCGGGGTGGTGGCGCTCGTCGCAGTCGCCCTGTTCGTGTGGCGGCAACGACGGGCCCCCAACCCCCTCTACGACCTGCACTACGCGGCGCGGCCCACGTTCTGGGTCGCTGCGATCGCCGGCATCGTCGTGTTCGGTTCGCTGATGGGCGGCGTCTTCATCGCCCAGCAGTACCTGCAGAACGTGGAGGGGTACAGCCCATTGGCCGCCGGTTCATCGGTCCTCCCCGCTGCGCTGGTCATGGTCGTGGTGGCGCCGAGGTCGGCGAAGCTGATCGAGTCCATCGGTTCCCGCGACACGCTGCTCCTCGGGTACGCGCTGTGCCTGGCCGGGTTGTTGGTCATGTTGTTCGTCTGGGGTGAGGGGACGAACTACATCTGGATCGCCGTCGCCTTCATGCTGGTCGGCGCCGGTGTCGGTCTGGCCGGGACCCCGGCCTCGCGCTCGCTCACCGGATCCGTTCCGGTGGAACGCGTCGGCATGGCGTCCGGGACGGCCGACCTGCAACGCGACCTGGGTGCCGCGATCATGCAGTCGATCATGGGCGCCTTGCTCACCGCCGGATACGCCAGTGCCGTGGCGGCGCAGGTCGCTGCGGCACCGCCCCAGGCCCAGGCGCAACTCACCGACGAGGCGGTCGCCACGCTCGAGAACTCGTTCTCGAGCGTGGTCGTCGTCGCCGAGAAGTACCCCCAGTACAGCGACGCGCTGTTGGAGGGCGCCCGGCAGAGCTTCCTGAGCGGCCAGCAGTGGGCGTTCGGTGCCGCTGCGGTCGCCGTGGCGCTCGGGGCGGTTCTGGTCCGCTTCTGCTTCCCCGACCGGGAGCGCGAGCGGGCCGACCTGGCCGCCTACGCGGCCGAGGACGGCTCCGTGGACGCGGCGATCTGAACCGTCGCCGGAGCGGTGTCCGCTCGGGCGGTTCCGACTGCGTTGCCCTCAGAACCTGCGGCCGAAACCCCGGGCGATCCCGCCGCCGATCAGGAGCACCGCCCCGTAGACGATCGTCTGCGGCTGGAACGCCAGGTCTCCGATGATCGGGGCGCCCGTCTGAGTTCCGAGCGGGTTCAGGCTCGAGCCGATGAGCCCGGCGACGCCGCACACCAGCAGGTACAGCCCGACGGCCTGCACGATCGCGAAGACCGGGACGAGGACGAACGAGACCGTCGTGTTCCCCACGGTGAGCGGTGTGTCGTACGGATTCACAGGGCCGATCCGTCGCCTGATGATCCTGAGGACCAGCCCGATGCCGCTCGTCACGACGATCACGGCCCCGCCGGCCATCGCGAACCATGCGACCTTGGGGAAGGTCTCGCTCGCCCCGACCAGGTCCTCCGTCACGGCGCCCTGCAGGTCGGCCTGGATGAAGTCGGTGTCGGTCACCGTCGCACCGGTGAGGTTCGCGTTGCTCAGGTCAGCCTGTGCGAACGACGCGCTGGTGAGATCCGCTCCGGTCAGGTCCGCCCCCTGCATCCGGGCCTGGAGGCCGTTCGCGTCGGTCAGGTCGGCGCCGGTCAGCTTCGCGTCGGTCAGGACCGCCTGGTTGAGCACGGCGTCCCGCAGGGTGGCATCGGTCAGGTCGGCGCCCACCAGTTCGGTCTGGGAGAACCGGGAGTCGGTTGCGTCCACCCCCGCCATCCGGGCTCCGGTCAGGTTGGCCTGACCCAGGTCGACGTCGTCGAGGACGGCTCCGACCATGTTCGCCCCGGGCAGCTCGGTCTGGATCATCTTCCCCCCGACGACCCGGGTCTCCCGCATGTCGGCGCCGTCGAACTTCGCCTGGGTCAGGTCGGCGTCGGTGAAGGTGGCCTGTTGCAGCGTGGCGCGGCGGAACTGAGCCTGCCCCAGCCGGCTTCCGTTGAACGAGGCCCCTGACAGGTTCGCGCCGTCGAACCGGGCCTGGATCAGGGTGAGGCCATCGAAGACGGCGCCGCGGAGGTCGGCGCACCGGAAGTCGATGCTGGCGGTCGCAACCTCGCCGACCGTTGGCCCGAACACGGTTCCGGGCGCCTGGATCGGTGCGGCCGGACACACCACCTGGCCGCCATCGGACGGTTCCTGGGCGCCGGCCGGGGCGGTCGACCAGGCGCCCGTCACGGAGGTGAACGATACGGCGACCAAGAGCGCGAGCGCCGCTGTGGGCCGCGTCGGGACGCGACGGGTCGGGATTCGGTGGGCTGGGACGGCGTGGCGTGATCCAGTTGGTGTTCGCACGTCCTCCAGAGCGTCTGGCCCCCCACCCATGACACGTTTCGGTGCATTCGGCGCCACATGCGGCGCCTCATGCACCGAGAGCGCTGGGAAGTGGGCGGGCTTCACCGCTCCCTCGCCCCGGGTGTTCCCATGATGAAGTCGTGGACGATCCCGACGAGTTGCTCGCCGCAGTCCTCCTGCAGGAAGTGTCCGCCGCCCACCACGGTCGTGTGGGGTTGTCCGGCGGTGCCGGGGATCCGCTCGAGGATCACCCGCTCGGCGCCGGCGGTGACCGGGTCCTGATCGCTGAAGGCGCACAGGACCGGTCGCTCGAACCGCTCCAGTTCCTCCCAGGCCGCCCGGTTCGCCGGCGACTCGGGGTCGTCGGGTGTCGCCGGAACGAGCACGGGGAACTGCCGTGCGCCCGCCACGAACGACTGGTCCGGGAAGGGGGCGTCGTAGGCGGCGACGACGGCCTCGTCGAGTGGGGAGGTGCAGCCCATCGCCACCACCGCGCTGCACGAGAACTCGGGCACCGTCTGGGAGAACTCCCGCCACATCCGGAACCCGTCGCCGGGGTCGCGGTCGCCGGTCGGGAGGAAGGAGTTGGCGACGACCAGGCGATCGAACCGATCCGGCTGGGCGGTCACCAGTCGCAGGCCGATCAGGCCGCCCCAGTCCTGGCAGAACAGGGTGATGTGCTGCAGGTCGAGCGCCTCGAGCCACTGGGTGGTCCAGTCGACGTGGCGGGCGTAGGTGTAGTCGGTGCGTTCCGTGGGCTTGTCGGACCGGCCGAAGCCGATGAGGTCCGGTGCGACGACACGGTGACCGGCGTCCACCAGCCCGGCGATCATCCTCCGGTACAGGAACGACCAGGACGGTTCGCCGTGCAGGCAGAGGATCGGGTCGGCATCGGCGGGCCCCTCGTCGACGCAGGCCATGCGCAGTTCCGTCCCGTCGATCGGGTCGGTCACCGTCACGTAGCGGGGTTCGTACGGCCAGTCCGGCAGGTCGGCGAAGCGTTCGTCGGGCGTGCGCAGGACGTGCATGGCGTCATGGTGGCACGATCCGCGCCGACGTCCCGTCCCGATGGCAGTTGGCGGGCCGTTCAGGCGAAGGCGCTGATCCCGGTGATCGCCTGTCCCAGGATCAGCGTGTGGATCTCGTTTGTGCCCTCGTAGGTGAACACCGACTCCAGGTTGTTCATGTGTCGAGCCACCGGGTACTCGGTCGTGATCCCGTTCGCGCCGAGCACCGACCGGGCGGTGCGGGCGACGTCGAGCGCCATCCGCACGTTGTCCATCTTCCCGAAGCTGACCTGCGGGGTGGCCAGCGTGCCGGCGTCCTTCATGCGACCCAGGTGGATCGCCACGAGCGTGCCCCGCTGCACGGCGACCATCATGTCGACGAGCTTGCGCTGGGTCAGCTGGAATCCGGCGATCGGCTGGTCGAACTGCCGGCGCTCCAGCGAGTAGGCGAGCGCGGCCTCGTAGCAGGCCCGGGCGGCGCCGACGGCGCCGAACGAGATGCCGAACCTCGCTTCGTTGAGGCAGCTGAGCGGGCCCCGCATGCCGCTGACCCCGGGGAGCACGGCGTCGGCGGGCAGCCGGACGTCCTCGAGGACCAGCTCCGAGGTGACCGACGCCCGCAGCGACACCTTCCGGTGGATCTCGGGCGCCGAGAATCCGGGCGTGTCGGTCGGGACGACGAAGCCCCGCACGGCGCCACGGTTCGGGCCGTCCGGGTCGGTGCGGGCCCACACGACGGCGACGTCGGCGATCGAACCGTTGGTGATCCACATCTTGGAGCCGTTCAGCACCC
>CAIYGQ010000116.1 GCA_903925745.1 uncultured Actinomycetes bacterium
CCGCGGCGCCGACCGGGCCGCCCGTGTCCTCCTCGGGCAAGCCGATCCCTCCGCCGCCGGGTCCGCCCGTGTCCCGGACCGGCAAGCCGATCCCTCCGCCCCCGGGCATGGGCGGCCGACGTGCCGCGCCGAGCCGCGGGGGACCGCCGGGTGCGGGCCGCCCGGCCCGTGGTCCGGCCCCGGGTGCCGGCGGATTCAGGTCGGGCCCCTCGGGCGGTGGTCCAGGTGGTGGGGCGGGTGGCGGCCCCGGAGGACGTCCCGGATTCGCGCCCGGAGGGCCTCCGGGTGGCGGTCCCGGTGGTGGTCCGGGCCGCGGACGCGGTCCCGGCGGTCCCCAGCAGCGTGGTCCGCGGCGCAAGGGTCGTCGGCGTCGCAACCGCGAGGAACTCCAGCCGATGGACATCCCCACCTACACGCCGGCCGAGGCGCCGGTGCCGGAGGGCGAGATCGTCATCGAGCGGGGCTCGACGCCCCAGCAGTTGGGCCCCAGGCTGAACCGGACGGCCGCCGACGTGGTGCGCTTCCTGCTCCAGCAGGGAGAGATGGTGACGGCCACCCAGTCGTTGAACGACGACATGATCGAGCTGTTCGCCCTCGACGTCGGCGCCGAGATCTCGCTCGTCGATCCCGGACAGGAGCAGGAGGTCGAGCTCCAGAAGGTGCTCGACCTGGAGGACGAGGACGAACTCGACACCTCGGACCTGCCCCACCGGGCCCCGGTGATCACCGTGATGGGTCACGTCGACCACGGCAAGACCAAGCTGCTCGACCAGATCCGCAACGCGAACGTGGTGGCCGGCGAGGCCGGCGGCATCACGCAGCACATCGGCGCCTACCAGGTGCACCTGGACGGCAACGACCTGACGTTCATCGATACCCCGGGCCACGAGGCGTTCACCGCCATGCGCGCCCGTGGTGCCGAGTCGACCGACATCGTCGTGCTCGTCGTCGCCGCCGACGACGGTGTCATGCCGCAGACGATCGAGGCGATCCAGCACGCGAAGGCGGCCGAGGTCCCGATCGTGGTCGCGGTCAACAAGATCGATCGTGAGAACGCAGATCCGAACCGGGTGCTGCAGCAGCTGTCCGAGCACGACCTCGTGCCCGAGGCCTGGGGTGGCGACACCATCGTGTGCGAGGTCTCCGCGCTGCAGAACATCGGCATCGACGACCTGCTCGCCAACCTGTTGGTGGTGGCCGAGGTCGAGGACCTTCGGGCCGCACCCGAGGGCCGCGCCCGCGGCGCCGTCCTGGAGGCCCACCTGGACATGGGGCGGGGACCGGTGGCGACCGTCCTGGTGCAGCGCGGCACGCTCCGCGTCGGCGATCCGCTGGTCGCCGGGCCGGCGTGGGGTCGGGTCCGGGCGCTCGTGAACGACCGTGGCGAGCAGGTCAAGGAGGCCGGCCCGTCCATGCCCGTCGAGGTGCTGGGCCTGTCGGACGTCGCACAGGCCGGGGACCAGTTCGTCGTGGCGCCCGACGAGCGGCGCGCCAAGGCGGTCGCCGAGACCCGCGAGCGCTGGCACCGCGAGGCCGCCCGGGCCCGGGACGCATCGGTCGTCTCGCACGGGGCCCGGTTGGAGGACATCTTCGCCCAGATCCAGGCGGGCGAGCAGGCGACGCTCAACCTGATCGTCAAGGCCGACGTCCAGGGGTCGCTCGAGGCCGTCACCGAGAGCCTCCGCAAGCTGGAGCGCCCCGAGGTCCGGATCGGCTTCGTGCTCCGCGGCGTCGGCGGCATCACCGAGTCGGACATCCAGCTCGCCGCCACGTCGAGCGCCACGATCATCGGCTTCAACGTCCGGCCCGGGCGCCAGGCCCGGGACATGGCCGAGACCGAGGACGTCGAGATCCGGACCTACGAGGTGATCTACAAGCTGCTCGAGGACATCGAATCAGCCATGGTCGGCATGCTCGAGCCGGAGTTCGAGGAGGTCGTCACCGGCGAGGCCGAGGTCCGCGAGGTGTTCCGGATCCCCCGGATCGGCGCGGTGGCGGGCTGCATGGTGCAGTCGGGGACGATCACTCGTGGCTCGCAGGTCCGGTTCCTGCGGGAGGGCACGATCATCTGGAAGGGCGAGGTCAGCTCGCTGCGGCGCTTCAAGGAGGACGTCCGTGAGGTCGCCTCCGGATTCGAGTGCGGCGTCGGCCTCTCGGACTTCCAGGACCTGAAGCAGGGCGACGTCATCGAGACGTTCGAACTGCGCGAGATCCCGCGGACCTGAGCCGCCGGTCCCGGTCGACCGACCGGCCCCGGGTACTGCGTCCCCAGGTGCGACCGAGGGACAGGACCCCGGGGTGCAGCCGAGGCTCAGACGACCTGGACGGTGGCCGACCCGGTACCGGTGCAACCCACGGCGTTCGCCTGGACCTTCCAGAAGCCGAGCGGCAGCGTCGGGATCGTGATCGGCGTCCCCCAGGTGCCCGACGGAGGCACGGTCGTCGTGGCCAGGACGCCGGTGGCCGTGCCGAAGCCGACGGGCACCATGCGGACCTCGATCTGGGACCCGGGGATGCCGAAGCCGATCACGGTGATCGAGTCACCCGGCGAGACGATGTTGTCGCTGACCCCGATGCCGGTCGGCGTGTAGCCGACACACCCCGGCGAGATCGTGGTCGTGGTGGTCGTGGTGGTCGTGGTCGTCGTGGTCGTCGGCGGGGGCGGCGGCGGACACGCCGTCAGGATCGTGACGAACGCCGCTACCAGGCCGACCGCGAACAGGCGTCGTCTGCGCTGCTCGTTCCCCGTGGCTCCCATGCTGACCGCCATGCTACCCCCTGACACCGTGACCCGCCGGATCGGGCGGGTGGTTGAACTTCCCCGATTGTGGAGAACCCGACCCGTCCTGTCCAGTACCGGAGTCGTGGAGGTGGGACTCCTGCCGCCGGCCGGCTCGAATCGCCACCCTGTGTGGTCGCGCCGATGCGGACAGACGGTGCCGGCACCGGATACCGGCACCGGCGCCGTGCTCAGCCGAGTGAGCGTCCGCCGTCGTAGAGGATCACCCGCTCGTCGGTCGCCGGGAACTGCTCGACCACCTGGTCGGACACGCGGGTCAGCAGGCCTCCCAGACGGTGCACGCTCACGACGGTCGGCTCCGGGTCGATCGCCGGCTGGCCCAGCCAGTGGAGACGGTAGAAGTCGGGGTCGCTCAGTCCGCTGAGCGAGAGTTCGATCGTCGTCGACTGGCCCGGGGCGAGTTCCACGAACACGTTGTGGCGGAACACCGACTGCGACTCGGCCTGGGTGCCGAAGGGGACGCGCACTCCGTCCTGTCGGGCCTCGACGGCGCTGAGGGGTGACAGGATCGACAACTGCGTCCGATTCGTGCGCGGCGGCGTCGCCGGCGGCGGCTGCACCTGCACCTCGGCCACGCCGGTCTCGGGCACGTCGTTGGTCAGTCGCACAGTGACCTTCGAGCGGACCTGGCCCGTCCCCGGTTGCCATCCGACGTCGTAGGTGACCTGACGACGCAGGAACGCATCGATCTTCGACGGGTTGGCGTTGCGGTTCACCACCGAGAGGATGTCCTCCTGCCCTTGGCGTTGCAGCGTTCGACGGAGGCCGATCCGGTCGAGCAGTTCGTTCCGCTCCGGGTCGAAGGCCCCCATCTGCAGGTGCCCACCGGCGGCGACGGAGTCGAAGAGCTGGGCGAGTCGTTGGGGGGCCGGCAGCGGCGAGTCGGTGAACCGCCGGACGGCGACCTCGATCGCATCGCCGATCGGATCGGGCGCAGGGGATCCCGCCAGCACCGTGAACTGGTCCTTCGTCAGGAACTCGACGGCGTTGTCTGCGGTCATCGTGACGTCGGTGGTCGGCACCTCCACACCGCCGGTCACGGCGAGGAGCGCGGCGAATGCAGTGGGGTCCGCGTAGATGACGCCGGCGATCGGCGGACCGGGTCGTGCCTGTGGGAACAGCTCCGCCGCCAGGCGGGCGACGGCGTCCATGTCGGGACTGCCGCCCCAGTTCTGCGGGAAGTACTGCGGCCGCAGCTCCTCGAGCGATTCCGGGTAGACGCCACCCGTCATCGTCGGCGGCGGGTTCTCGTTCGGGCTGAACAGGTCGTAGGGGCTCCCGACCTCCACCAGGTCGAGCCGGCCGTCATCGACGATGATCTCGGCCCAGTTGCCCAGGTGGCCGCCGACGTCGCGCAGTTCGGCCGGGTTGCCGAGCAGCAGCAGGTAGCGCACCGGACCGTCGGCACCGAGCATGCCCGGTGTGACCCGGGCGGCCAGGGCGACGGTCTCGGCGGAGTCCTCGGCCTCTGCCAGCGACTCGTCGATCCCCGACAGTTCCGAACGGATCGGCGGCAGGACCCACGTGGACTCGGCGGCTCCGGTCAGCTCCGACCTGGCCGTGGCGATGGCGTCGGCCGCATCGGTGGCCGGCTGCTCGAACGAGGCGAGGACCGCCAGGTCGAGACCCTGGTCCGGCAGCGTCAGGGCGTCCTGGTCGACGTCCTGGCTCAGGTTGGCCGCCGTGCGGTTCAGGTCGGCACCCGCCGAGAAGGCGGTGCGGGCCAGGTTCACGTTGGCGCCCACGACCGGTACGGCCCGGGCGGGCAGGAACCACCAGGCGTCGGCCCGCTCCGACAGGTCCTGGAACCGGTTCGCAGCCTCCTCGAATCCCCCGACCGTGAGCCCGACGTCGTCGGTCGAGGCCTGTTCCACCGCCCGGTTGCTGGCCTGGACCGCATCGAGTGCACCCCGGGCGCTGGTCGCCGCCAGGACGACGGCGATCGCCGATCCGAGCAGGCACGCGGCACCGAGGACGCCGAGCACCACCCGGGCGCGGCGACGCTCCGGGGCGCGCGCCCGTCGGCGCGCGCTCCACAGCAGCGGCGCCACGGCCACGATGGCGACCAGCGCGCTCAGGCCGGTCACGTCGAGTGGGCCCGGCATCGACAGGCCGAGCAGGCCGATCGCGCCGAGACCGCCGATCGCGGTGCGCAACCGTCGGTCCCGCTCCCGGCGGAGCCGGATCACGATGGCGGCGATGAGGGCGATGATGCCGGCCACCTGCGCGGGGCCGGTGGCGAGCGCCGCCGCGGGCACGGTCATCCACAGGAGGGTCCAGCGCCGCGACCGTGACGCGCACAGCGCCAGTCCGGCCGCGGCGAACCACCTCCAGAAGAGGTCCGCCGGTCCCCACATCGTCGGCGCGGCATCGGAGACGACGGCGGCGAGCACGCCGGCGGCGGCGGCGATCGCCAGGATCATCCGCTTCTGGGCGACGGTCGTCGGTCGACGTTCCGGTCGGCCCTGGCCGTCGGTCACGCCGGCCGCGGGTGCAGCGGGAGCCGAAGGTCGGAACGGCGGCGGGGTCGGCTGCATGACCGGTCCATTGTGCCCGGATCAGACGAACCTCCGGCGTCACTCGGGCTTCGGGCGCTGTGCGCCGGATCAGGCGATCCTGATCCGGGGGTCAGGCCGCAGGTCGCGTCGGCGGGTCGGCGCCCGGCGTGGTACCAATGCCCCGTGGCCCGTCGAGGAGGCCGGCGTCGACCGGCCCAGTTCTCCCGCACCGACCGGGTCGGCGAGCTCGTGCGCGAGGTCGTCGCCTCGGAACTCGAGCGGATCGGCGACGAACGGCTCGAACTGGTGACCGTCACCGACGTCGTCGTCGACGGTTCGCTCGAGCACGCCGTCGTGTACTACTCGGCGATGCAGGCCGAGTCCGAGGGTCGACTCGACGAGGTGCCCGAGGCGCTCGACGACCTGCGCTGGCGCATCCAGCAGGTCGTGAACCGGGAGGTCAGGCTCCGCAAGACCCCGCAGATCGAGTTCCGCCCCGACGACGTGCTGGCATCGGCGCTGCGGGTGGAGGACATCCTCCGCCGCCTCGACGACGACCAGTCGTGAGCATCCCGTCACCCACGGGCCCCGTCGGGTTCTGTGTGGTCGACAAACCCTCGGGGTGGACCAGTCACGATGTCGTGGCCAGGTGCCGGCGCCTGCTCGGCACCCGCAAGGTCGGCCACAGCGGCACCCTCGATCCCATGGCGACGGGCGTGCTGGTGCTCGGCGTCGGCCCGGCCACGAGGCTGCTCACGTTCCTGAGCGGCGTCGACAAGGACTACCTGGCGACCATACGCCTGGGTGTCGAGACCGACACGCTGGACGCCGACGGCGAGGTGGTGGCGACCCACGACACGGCGGTCGGGCCCGATGCCGTCCGCGCCGCGGCGGCGGCGCTCACCGGCGCCCTCGACCAGGTCCCGCCCATGGTCTCGGCGGTGAAGGTGGACGGCGTCAGACTGCACGAACGGGCCCGTGCCGGTGAGGTCGTCGACCGACCGGCCCGCTCGGTCCAGGTCGACCGCTTCGATGTGTCACCGACCGACGACCCGCTCGTGTGGCGGGCCGACGTGTCGTGCTCGAGCGGGACCTACGTCCGGGTGCTGGCGGCCGACCTGGGCCACGCCGTCGGATCGGGCGCCCACCTCACGTCGCTGCGCCGCACGCGGGTCGGCCCGTTCACCCTGGACGACGCCGTGCCGCTCGACGACGTCGAACCCGACCGGTTGCTCCCGCCCGGGGCGATCTCGCGGGTGCTGGCCACCGTGCAGGTCGACGCCGGCACTGCGATCGACGTCGGACACGGCAAGGTCCTGGACGCTGGTCGCCTGGGGCCGGAGTCGTCCGACCCCTCCGCCGAGGGTCCGTGGGCGGTGCTCGATCCGAGCGGCGACCTCCTCGCGGTCTACCAGCGGCACCGAAGTGGGACCGTGAAGCCCGCCATGGTGCTCGGACACCACTAGCGTCTCGCATCCGATGCTGGTCGTCCGATCCTCCGAGCAGTGCCCGCGCCCCGACCAGGGCAGCGTCGTCACGATCGGTGCGTTCGACGGTTTGCACCTCGGTCACCGGACCGTGGTGGCCGAGGTGGTCGAGCGGGCCCGGCGTGAGGGTCGGCTCTCGGCCATGGTCACCTTCGACCGACACCCGGCCCAGGTGGTGCGACCGGAGTCGGCGCCCCTGCTGCTGACCGACCTGGAGCAGAAGCTCGAGCTGTTGTCGACCACCGGCCTGGACGTCGTGGTGGTCGTGCGCTTCGACCGGGAGCGGGCGGGGGAGGAGGCCGAGGACTTCGTTCGCGACGTGCTGGTCGACTGCCTGCGGGTGTCGCACGTCGTGGTGGGGGAGGACTTCCACTTCGGACGTCGCCGCCGGGGGAACGTGGCGCTCCTGGAGGAGCTGGGGGCGGAGCACGACTTCACGGTGACCGGCTACCGCCTGGTCGGCCCCGACGGTGCGCCGGCCCGCGACGATGCGCAGGTGTCCTCGACCGCGATCCGGCGGGCGCTCGCCGAGGGGCGGCTCGACGACGCCAACCGGATGCTGGGTCGGCCGCACGAGGTGCGCGGACCGGTCGCCTCCGGGGACCGGCGCGGGCGTGAACTCGGGTTCCCCACGGCGAACGTGGCGGTGCCGACCGACCTGCTCGTCCCCGCCGACGGCATCTACGCCGGCTGGTTGGTGCGCTCGGACGGCACCGAGCTCCCGGCGGCGGTGTACGTGGGACACCGTCCGACGTTCTACGACGAGGGCGCCGCGGTGCTGGTCGAGGCGCACGTGCTGGACTTCTCCGGCGATCTGTACGGCGAGCGGGTGGCGGTCCGCTTCACGCACCGGATCCGCGGTGACGCCGCCTTCGACTCGGTCGACGAGCTGGCCGCCCAGCTGCAGCGTGACTGCGACGAGGCGCGTCGGCTGCTCGGCCGCTGACCGACGGCTGGCCGCAGGTCGCCGACACGGGGCGACCTGCCGCTACCGTGGTGGCGTGCGGATCCATCAGGGGGGCGGGAACCCACGTGACGTCCCGGTGCACCCGGCGACCCGTCGACCGGACCGGACTCGCTCGGGCGCAGGCGGACGCTCCGGCAGCGCCCCCGACGGGGTGGGTGCCTCGTGAGCCAGGTCCTGGAGCCGATCGAGGGACCGGTTCTCGACGAACCGCTGGCCGACGGCGCGGTCGAGGTCCCGCGGCTGGCCCGCCACGAGATCGTCCTGTCGGACGGCCACCGGGTCGGCGTCACGATCGCCGGGCGCGGCGTGCCGCTGGTCGTCGTCCACGGCTTCTCGGCCGAGGGCTTCCTGTACGCCCAGTCCCTGTCGCGGCTCGTCAGCATGGGGTTCCGGGTCATCGCGATCGACACCGCCGGCCACGGGGCGACCCAGGGACTGCCGCTGTCGGGCCAGCGCATGGACGACTACGCCGAGCTGCTGGGCCGGGCGATCGACGAGCTGGGACTGCGCCGCTACGTGCTGGCCGGGCACTCCATGGGTGGACAGCTCGTCACCCGGCTCGCTGCGCTCCGACCTGAGTCCACCATCGCCGTCGTGCTGATCGACGCCATCGTGGGCGACACCTGGGACCGAATGGTCTACCTGTTCCGTGTGGCGCCGCCGCTGCTGAGTGCCGTGGGCGCCGCGCTCCTGGTCGACTCCATGGCGGTGGTGCCGGCGTTCACCGACCCCCGGCAGGCCACCAAGCTGCTCCGACTGGTGGTCCCCACCGTCGCCGGCCACGTGCTGCAGCCCTGGCGGCTGCTCGGCCCGGCCGCATCGATCCTGCGGACCCGGTCGAGCCGTTACGCGCTCGACGCGCTCGCCGAGGGCGACGTCCCCGTGATCGCCATCCACGGCGCGTGGGACGTCGCCGTGCCCCACCGCACCGCCCGTGACGCCGTGCGCCGCACCGACGGCACGCTCGTCACCGTCGACCGGGCCGGACACTCATGGTTGCTGCGGGATCCCGAGACGTTGCCGGCGATCGTGGCCGAGCTGCTGGCCGGCCCCCTGGGCGACGCGATCCGTCGTTCCCTCCGGGCCGCCGGGGTGCGCCGCCGGGCTCCCGGGATCGAGGAGGTCGAACGGGTCTGCTACGAGCCCGGGGCCCGGATCATGTCGCTCGCCCCGGCGGACTCGCACCGTCGGGTCGTGGGTCGTCACCGCCGCCCCAGGTACCGCTGGTCGGTCGAGCGGCCGTCTCGCTGACCGCCCGGCGTTGGAGGCCCGTCGGGGCCACTGCTACCGTGCGGGGTCCCGTCGGCCACGGTCGGCGGGTGTGGCTCCCGTTTCCGAGCCGTGGTCGAGCCCTCCGCCCTGCGGTCGGGTCCACGTCCAGGGCACGACTCCGGGGGCCGGGTCCGATACCCGAGGACCGGCCGTTGCCGGTCGCCAACGAGGAGCACACCGAACGTGTCCAACCGTGAACCCACGAACCTGCCGCCGAAGGCGGACACCATCGAGAAGCACCGTCAGCACGACTCCGACACCGGGTCGCCCGAGGTGCAGATCGCACTCCTCACGGATCGGATCAACCACCTGACCGAGCACCTCAAGGTCCACAAGAAGGACCACCACAGCCGCCGAGGCCTGCTCATGCTGGTCGGCAAGCGCCGTCGCTTCCTCGACTACCTGAAGAACAACGACGTCGAGCGCTACCGCGCGCTGATCGCCGAACTCGGCCTGCGTCGCTGAGCCGGGCCGCCCGCCGCGGGCGTGTC
>CAIYGQ010000117.1 GCA_903925745.1 uncultured Actinomycetes bacterium
GCAGGCGAAGGTCACCTCGGCCACCCACGCGCCCTCCTGAACGGGAACCGACAACGGCACGACCGTCGAGAACCCCTCCGGGCTGCCACCGACGACGAAGGCGTCCACCGTCGACGGCGACTCCCGGGTCACGACCCACTCCCGGGAACCGGAGTTGCCGCCCTCCAGCAAGCGCACCGACGACACGGAGTCCGCGGTCTCCTCCGGGACCACCACCGCCAACTCGTTGTCGGCGGTCCGGGTCACCGCGATGTCGGGGACCTGGTCGGCGCAACCCGTCAGGCCGCAGATGCCGTCACGCAGGAGCGCCGGCACCACCATGAGTCCCAGCCCGAACACCAGGGCGAGCACCGAGACGAGCCCCAGTGAGCGGTTCGACGACACGGCCGCCGATGCTAGGTCAACCGGCCTCGGCGGACGCGGTGACGTCACGGAGTTCCACCACCGGGAACCGGTCGCGATCCACCGGAAGCCTCACGCTCAACGATCCACCGGCCGCCGACCACTCCAGCTCACTGCGTCGGTCGGCTCCCCGGACCAGGTGCACCGTGGTCGTCGGTGTCGCCTCGACGCCGACCAGGTCGACCGACCCCCCGGTGCCTCCAGCGCTCCCACCGCGATCGGAACTGTCGGGTTCGTACGAGGTCAACGCTGCGAACACCGACCGGTCGGACGCCCACGTGCGCCACTCGGCCCGACCGCCACCCGATCCGCTGCCGACCAACCGGGGCCGCACCCAGGGGCGAGACCCGAACACGGTGCTGCCACCAGCGGCCGTCCAGTCCGCCAACCACTCGAGCCGCTCCAACTGCGGCTCGGGGATCGAGGCGTCCTCTCCGCGCGGCCCGACGTTCAACAACAGGTTGCCGCCCTTCGCGACCACGTCCGCGTGCATGGTGATCAGCTCGTCGTGGCCGATGAAGTGCTCGTCGGTCGACGCGCGGTTGAACCCGAAGCTGTGGTCCATCCCACGGACGCTCTCCCAGGCGTCGCGGGGCACCTCGTCGAAGACCGTGTACTCGGGGGTGCGGACATCGAAGTGCGGTGGCTTCGGCGGGACCAGCCCACGGTCGCGGCGGATCGACCTGGCGTTGAACGAGTCGGCCAGTCGACGGACCCGCTCCGAGCGGAACGCCTCCATGCCGGACACCCACGGCAGCCACCGGTCGTTGACCACCCCGTCGGGAACCGCCCGGTAGTACTCGGCGAACAGCGGCCACAGCGCCGATGCGGTCTCGGGCCAGGCGATGTCGTTCCACAGGACCGAGGGCCGGTAGCGGGCGATCAACTCGCGCACCTGTGCCGCGGCGTAGGCCGGGTAGTCACCTCGCGGGATCGCCGCCAGCAGGTCGCCCAGGTTGCCGATCGGTCGGTCGTTGAACGTCCAGTCCAGACCGCCCGAGTAGTACAGGCCGAAACGCATGCCGGCACCCAGCACCGCCTCACGCAGCTCTCCGACGACGTCCCGAGTCGTGTGCCACCGCCGCGTCGTCCGTGGCGTCACATCGGTCGGCCACAGACAGAACCCATCGTGGTGCTTGGAGACCAGCAGCACGTACCGGGCACCGGTCGCAGCGAACCGCCGGGCCCAGTCGTCGGGGTCCCACTGCTCCAGACCGGCCTCGAACGCGTCGACGAAGACCTCGTAGCCGCACCCGCCGTGGACCCGCCGGTGGTACTCGCTCGCCGGGCTGTCCGGGAACCGGATCGAGTTCTGGAACCACTCGGTGTACGGCGACGATCCCAGCGCGTCGGGCCGCCCGGCCGCGATCAGGTCGCCGACCTGGACGTCGACCGGCGCCCAGCCGACCACGCTCGCCGGGGTCCAGTGGACGAAGATGCCCAGCTTCGCGTCCGACCACCACGCCGGTACCCGGTGCCGGCGGAGCCTGCGCAACTCACCCCGGGAACTCACGGTCGGGGCTGGGACCCGCGGAGCAACCGGCCCGGCAGCTCACCGGTGTGCTCACCGTCGGCGAAGGTGACGACACCGGACTTCACCGTCATCCGGTAGCCCTCGGCGGTCTGCATCAACCGCCGACCGCCGGCCGGCAGGTCGTGCACGATCGACGGAGGGTGGCAACCCAACGCGTCCAGGTCGATCACGTTCAGGTCCGCCAGGTGCCCGGGTGCCACCACCCCCCGGTCCTCCCAACCCAGGTAGCGGGCGTTGCGCAGCGTGTGGCCGTGCACGATCGACTCGATCGGCAGCCTGGGTCCGTCACGGCGGTCACGGGCCCACACGGTCAACGACGACGTGGTCATCGACCCGTCACAGATCGCACCGCAGTGCGCCCCGGCGTCCGACAGCCCGTACAGCGTGTTGGGACTGGTGATCATCGACTCGATGTCGTCGAAGTTGCCGTGGGCGAAGTTGAACAACGGCAGGTAGATGAGCTGTTCGCCGTCACGCTCCAACAACAGGTCGTAGACGAAGTCGATCGGCTCGACGCCCGCGGCCCTGGCCTCGGCGGCGATGGCCCGGTCGGTGTGCAACTCGTAGTCGACGGGGTCCGTGAGCCGGAACAACACGTCGAACCCGCACATGATCTGGGCGAAGATCCCCGGCTCCAGGCCGGCGGCGATCTCGGCGTGCTCGGCCAGGATCCGGCGCTTGCGCTCCGGGTCCCGCAGGGCGGAGACACGGTCGGTGAGCGGGAGGCCCGCCACCTCGGCGTACGACGCGCAGAACAGGAACGGGTTGGCGGTCGCCTGCAGTCCGAGCAGCACCCCGATCGGCCGTGATGCGACCTGGGCCCGCACCTCCAACCCAGAGGCCACCATGCGGTCCACCCAGTCCATCTGGAACCGCCAGCGCTCGGGCGAGTGGTAGGCCTGCTGCATCGTGAAGCTGAGCGGACGTCCGCTCACCCGGGCGAACCGCTCGAGCAGGTCCAGTTCGGCCTGGGCGAAGTCGTCGTCGGGGCTCTGGTAGCAGTCGCTGATCAGCTGGGTGACACCCAGCCCCGCCCGCGACATCGCCCGGGCGATCGCGAGCAGTTCGACGTCCGAGGCCGTCAGGGTCCCGATGTTCTCACCGGTGCTGGTCCGATGGATCTCGGTCCTGGAAGTCGTGAAGCCGACCGCCCCCGCCTCCAGCGCCTCGACCGTGGCCCGGGCCATCCGGTCCAGCTCACCCTCGGTCGGCGCCTCCGTGTGGTCCGCCCCACGCTCCCCCATCACGTAGGTGCGCAGGGCCGCGTGCGGCAGGTGGCTGGCCAGGTCGATCGAGTGCGGCTTCGCCTCCAGCGAGTCGAGGTACTCGGGGAAGGTCTCCCAGTCCCAGGTCAGGCCCTCGGCGAGCGCCGTGCCGGGGATGTCCTCGACACCCTCGAGCAGGCTGATCAACCACGCGTGGCGGTCGGGTGCGGCCGGCGCGAACCCGACGCCGCAGTTGCCCATGACCACGGTCGTCACCCCGTGGATCGAGGACGGAGCGACGATCGGGTCCCACGTCACCTGGCCGTCGAAGTGGGTGTGGATGTCGATGAACCCCGGCGTCACGAGCAGGCCGTCGGCGTCCACCTGCCGGCGGCCGACCACGCCGTCCGCCGCCCCCGGCCCGCTGGCCGTGATCACGCCGTCCTCGACGACCACGTCGCCCCGGAACGGCGCCGACCCGGTTCCGTCGACGATGTTCGCTCTGCGGATCACCAGATCGGCCACGGCGGTCTCCCTCGGGTCGGATCCACTCAGCGGAGCACGGCCACGACGCTCAGCGGATGGAGCCTTCGACGCCTCCACGCTGCCACGCGTCGGCGGGAGCCGCCACACCGGGGGGACCTGCGGCCCGGCGCTCGGCCCGGCGTCGGCGCCAACGGCGGTAGGCGACGACCGCGCACACGACCATGCCGACCACACCCAGGAACGCCAGCACGGGAACGACGATCGCCAGGAGCGTCAGGACGACCGAGGAGATGTCCTCCACGATCGACACGACGGGATTCCCGACACCACCGGTGCCGGCGGTGACCACGGGGCGGAACGCGCTCCGACCGGCGTGGATCGAGCCCCCGAGCACCAGGCCGAGCACGGCGGCGACGGCCGGGTGCACCTGGGTCAACAGGTTCTCCTGGGCCATCACGACCACGGCGCCGGACGCAGGAGCGACCAGGGAGCCGACCGCGTGGAGCACGTGGTCGATGGCGGGGATCTTGTCGCCGACCAGGTCCACGACGAACACGATGGCGAGCACCACCAGGGCCGGTGTGCTGCCGAGCTCGTCGAACGGGGCGCTGAGCTGGACGAACCCGACCCGCTGTGCGATCCCCAGGGCGAGCAGCGGGATCCACGCGTTCAGG
Source organism: uncultured Actinomycetes bacterium (assembly GCA_903925745.1). GTDB lineage: Bacteria > Actinomycetota > Acidimicrobiia > Acidimicrobiales > Microtrichaceae > SXMI01. Next base: position 4,302 of record CAIYGQ010000117.1, read on the forward strand.
CCCGACGCCGCCCCCAGACCCACCGCACCGAGCAGGTTGGTGATCATCGTGATCTCCACGGCGCCAGTCTGTCCGACCGTCCGGACCGGAATCGGCCACACCTGCGGAAACCCGGAGGGGCCGCTCAGGAACCCTGCCGGCCCGGCGGGTCGGATGGGTCCCGGCGCGTCAGATCAGGTCGGCGAAGAAGTCGTTGCCCTTGTCGTCGGTGACGATGAAGGCGGGGAAGCGCTCGACCTCGATCCGCCAGATCGCCTCCATGCCCAGCTCGGGGTACTCGAGCACCTCGACCGACCGGATCGAGTCCTGGGCCAGGATCGCCGCCGGACCACCGATCGAGCCCAGGTAGAAGCCGCCGTGCTCGGCGCACGCCCGCCGTACCTGCGGGGAGCGGTTGCCCTTGGCGAGCGTCACCAGGCTGCCACCGTGGCGCATGAGCAGGTCGACGTAGGAGTCCATGCGGCCGGCGGTGGTGGGCCCGAAGCTCCCCGAGGCCATGCCGTCGGGCGTCTTGGCCGGGCCCGCGTAGTAGATGGGGTGGTCCTTCACGGACTGCGGCAGGCCCTCGCCACGTTCGATCCGTTCCTTCAACTTGGCGTGTGCGATGTCGCGGGCCACGACCATCGGACCGCTCAGCGACAACCGCGTCCGGATCGGGTACTGCGAGAGCTGGTTGCGGATCTCGTCCATGGGACGGTTCAGGTCCACCTCCACGACCTCGGTGTGCAGGTCGTCCTCGGTGACCTCGGGCAGGTACCGGGCCGGATCGGTCTCGAGCTGCTCGATGAAGACCCCGTCGGCGGTGATCTTGCCCAGGCTCTGGCGGTCCGCCGAGCAGCTGACGCCGATCCCCACCGGACACGAGGCGCCGTGGCGGGGCAGTCGGATCACGCGCACGTCGTGGACGAAGTACTTGCCGCCGAATTGCGCTCCGATGCCGGTGGCCGCCGCGAGGGCGGCGAACTCGGCCTCCAGCTCGGGTACCCGGATCGCGTGGCCGCGTGCGCTGCCCTCGGTAGGGAGCCCGTCCAGGTAGCGGGTGGACGCCAGCTTCACCGTCTTCAGGTTCATCTCGGCCGACGTGCC
>CAIYGQ010000118.1 GCA_903925745.1 uncultured Actinomycetes bacterium
GACCTCCCAGTCCTCCACGAACGCGGGGAGTTCGGCCACGAGCCGGTCCAGCGTCGCGGGCAGGCGCCGATGCTCGTTGAAGGCCGGCACCACGATGGAAATGCCCTTGGGAATGACGCACCCCCTCGGCTCGGCGGGGACTGCCCCGATCCCCCGGTCGCCCCGGCCGTACGGCCGAACCCCCCCCATGGTGGGCGACAGGGCGCCCGACCACAAGCCGGTCCGCGACGTCTGGCACCGGGCGGCACGGACACCTGCGCCCGGGGTGCTCCCTGGACTCGGGGCGTGGACGTTCCCGAGCCGGCCGGTGGCGGCACGGCCGACCCGGGTGTCCGGGTCCAACGGGGGCTGCTCGGGAGCGCCCTCGGCGACCTCCGAGCGGTGGTCGAGAGCCACGAGCGGCACTGGCCGACCCGGGATCGGGTGCTCGACGGCTGGCGGAGGTCCGGGGCGGTCCGGGCCCTCGCCCGCCGGTCCGAGTTGCGGCAGGTGGCCTCGGAGTTCCTCGGCGGCTACCTCCGCAGCGCGGTGACACCGTTCGACGACCGGGCCTACGAGCGGGCGCTCGCCGACCACCTCGACGGACACGAGTGGAGGTCGTTCCGGGCCTCGGCGGGCGACGTGCTCGTCTGGGACTCCCGACTCGCCCATGGCGGGCGGGCGGTCGGGGACCCGGCGGCCACCCGGTGGTCGCTGGTGGTGCACTTCTTCCGGGAGGACGCCGTGTACGTCACTCCGAGGGCCGGGGTTCGGACTGGGCGAGGGAGAGTTCGCCGTCCGCGAGCCGGTCGTCGACCTGTCGACCGGCCGGTGGGTCGGACCGGGACGGGACGGGAGGCCGGTCCACGCCCTGCACCTCGCCACGGACCGGGCCGTGGTCGTGGGGCCGGAGGACCCGCCGGTCCCGCTGTCGGCGAGGTTCAGGTCGGCCGCCGTCCGCCTGCGCCGGGGCGTGGCGTGGCGTCTCGGTGGGATAGGACGGTCCGCCTGGACGCCGGTGCGACGACACGTGACCCAACCGGGAGCGAGGAGTGAGGGCCGGGCCGATTCTCAGGTGAAGGCGGAGACCGGATCCATGCCCGGCGGGAGCTGCATGCCCAGGCGGAACGCCGACGCCTGGTCGATGGCGCTCGGCGGCATGGCGGAGGGGCACGACACGGACAGGGCCCGCAGCGCCTGGGTCAGGACGGGGATGGAGGACTCCATCACGCCGTTGAACTGGGCGATGAGCAGTTCGGGCGCACGCAGATCAAGCTCCGGGACCACCGCCAAGACGATCCGGGCCAGCGGCTCGACCTCGACGCAGGCGCGCGGTTCGAGCTCCTCGAGCGCCTTGTCGAGTGCCGACTGGAAGCGACGCATGGCCGGCACGAGGTCCGCCGGCTGATCGATGGAGACGACGAGCATGTCGACGCCGGACTTCTGGAAGCGGCTGATCGCTGCGCACCGGGCGATGGCCCGACGTTCCTCCTCCGTGAGCGTCGGCAAGGTGGCCGGGGGCGCACCCGGGCCCGCCAACGAGTCTCCGGCCGAAGGCGCCGTGCCCGACGGACCGTCCGGGGTCGAGGCACCGCCGGACGCACCGTCCGCGCCACTTGCTGCCGTGCCCGACGGACCGTCCGGGGTCGAGGCACCGCCGGACGCACCGTCCGCGCCACTTGCTGCCGAGCCCCCGGGTGCGCCGGCTGCCGAGCCCCCCGCAGCACCTGGGGCCGACCCGCCGCCCACACCCGAGGTCGGGGGGAGCGTGGTGACCGTCGGGAGGACCGACCTGCGGTCCCCCGGTGCTGCCGAGCCGGCGGGATCGTCATCGACGAAGCCGCAGCCCACCGAGGTGGCCAGCAATGCCGCCACCGCGACCCCCAGCCCAGTCCGCCAACCGATCACCCCGGGATCGCTACCCGAGCGAGGCCTCGACGTCCCGGCGTGACCGGCCCAACGCCCTTGGGCAGATCCACCCGTCGCTCAGGGCAGTCCGGGGTTCACCGCACGGTCCCAGGCCTCGGCCCGACGAGGCGCGGAGCGGTAGCGCTCGTCCAAGCCCAGGAGGCGTTGTGCGAGTCGGTTGGAGACGCTCCACGGACGAGCGAGCGGCCGCTCGATCTCGCAGAACAGGGTCACCCGCTCGGTGGCCCCACGGTTGACCGCCCCGTGGTCGACGGTGTCGTCGAACAGGATCCCTCCACGCTCCAGGTAGGGCACCTCGTGTCCGGCGACGGTCAGCACGGCGCCGGACGGGCACACCACGCCGAGGTGGTACCTGAGCACACCGGCGTTCGGTCCGCGGTGCGATGGGAGCACGGCGCCCGGGGCGAGCACCGACCACAGGGCCGAGCGGAGGCCCGGCACTCCGGCGAGGGCCTCGACGGTCGCCGGGAAGCGGCCCGTGTGCGGACCGACCGGACGGCCGCCGGCCACCAGCAATCCGGCCGCCCACTCCTCGGTGTTGCCCTGGTGTTCGCCGAGCAGGTCCTCGATGCGCGGCAGGCGGCCGCCCGCGGCCCGGAACGCGTCCCACTCGGACCGAATGGCGTCCCAGCGGGAGAGCATCCGGGTGTGCCACGGGATGGTCGCGAGCGGCCGGGGGTTCTCCTCCACCGGATCGAAGCGGTGGACCACGGAGTTGTTCACCCGCAGCAGGGCGCCGAGCAGCGGCTCGAGGGGGTTCAAACGAGGTCGATCCCGTAGAGCGCGGCTGCGTTCAGGCCGGCGACGCGCCGTTGGTCCTCCTCCGACAGCGGCGCCAGGTTCTCCGCCAGTTCTGCGGTGGTGCCCGGGTACTTGGCGTCGGGGTGCGGGAAGTCGCTGGCCCACACGATGCGGTCGGCGCCCACGAGTTCGGACCGGGCGGTGAAGCACAGGGTGGACTCGTCCGCGTCGAAGCTGATCCAGCACTGACGGCGGAAGAACTCCGACGGCATGGCGCCGGCCAACCACGGAACGTCCCACTCGTAGATGCGGGCGTGGTGGTCGAGTCGTTCCAGCAGCGGGACGATCCAGCCGCCGTTGGACTCGAGGAACACGCAGCGCAGGTCCGGGAACCGCTGGAGCACGCCACCGGCGGTGAGGAACATGATCGTGTTCATCATGTCGGCCGGGTTCCCGAGGGCCTGGGCGAAGTAGATGTTGTCGGACCCGAAGTCCTCCTGGTCCTGGACCGGGATCTCCGAGGTGCCGAGCCGATTGAGGTGCATGCCGCGGATGGCCCCGGGGAGGTCCGCCGCCAGCAACGGGTGGAAGCCCAGCGGGAGGCCGGTGTCGGAACAGGCCTGCCAGATGGGGTCGTACATCGGGTGGTTGAAGTGGCACCCCTCCACCGCCGGGTTCGGACGGAGTTGCACCCCCACGATGCCGGGGAGGGCGGCGACCCGGCGGATCTCGTTCGC
>CAIYGQ010000119.1 GCA_903925745.1 uncultured Actinomycetes bacterium
AGCTGTTGTCCTTGGTCGCGACCCTCTACTCGGCCGGTCACCGGACGACGCGGGACCTGTTCACCAACGGGATGGCCTCGCTGCTGTGGCCTCGGGACGGCTACCGGCAGGTCGTGGACGGGCACTGGGGCATCGCCGACACCGTGGCCGAGTTCGTGCGCACGGCGACCCCCACGCTCTACGTGGCCCGGGTGGCCGGCGCCGACTGCGAGCTCGGTGGTGTCGCCGTCCCGGACGGCGCTGCGGTGCTCGTGTTCCTGGCCGCCGCCAACCGCGACCCCGCGGTCTGGGCGGAACCCGACTCGTTCCGCCCCGGTCGCGACGGACCCCAGCCGCTGTCGTTCGCCTTCGGGACCCACTACTGCCTGGGGGCGAACCTGGCCCGACTGGAGGCCGAGGTCATGCTGGGCGCGGTCGCCGAACGCTGGCCCGAGCTGCGATCGGCCGAGCCGCCGTCCTGGCACCAGCGCGGTCCGTTCCGGGGCGTCGACGAGCTCGTGGTCAGGACCCGCTGACCGACCGAGCGACAGGGGCGTCGGAACCCGGACGGGACGACCTCAGTCGGCCAAGGCGCCGGGGTCCGGGGGGACGTCGACGGCGTAGCCCATGAGGGTCTCGAGGTCGACCACGTCGATGGTGCGCTCGTTGGTCGAGGCGAGCACGACCGGTGCCGCCGCACCGTCCTGGTGGGCCCGGAGCCAGTTGCGCGCCGTCACGCACCAGCGGTCCCCGGGTTGCAGTCCGGGGAACCCGAAGGGCGGGTTGGGTGTGACCAGGTCGTTGCCGATCGACCGCTGGTGCTCCAGGAACTCGGCGGTGACCACCGCGCAGATCGTGTGGTACCCCACGTTCTCCGGCGACCAGTTGCAGCACCCATCACGGAAGAAGCCGGTCACGGGGTCGGTGCCACACTCCTCGAGTTCGCCACCCAGGACGTTGCGCTGCGTCACGGCGCCAGTCTCGCGCCCGACGGGACCGGCGGTCGATGCCGGGCGCCGTCAGGGGTTGCAGTTGGAGCAGTGGGCCGGGTCGGCCGGGTGGTCGACGAGGACCCGGCGATCGGCGGAGCAGGCCGGACATCGCAGGATTCGCACGGCCACCTGGTCGGTCGGCGCGTCGCACCACTCGCACCTGAGCCCGCGCTCGACGTCCTCGGGACCGACGCCGGCGCTCCCGCAGGCTCCACACACCGCGGACAGCCGAGTGACCAGGTCCACTGCGGCGGACTCGACGACCCGACGGCGACCCGGGGACCGGTCGGCGCGCAGGTCGCTCGCCACGGTGGCCCGGACTCCGGAACGGAGTCGTTCCGACACGGCCCGCCGCACGTCGTCCGGGTCGGACAGGTCCTTGGTCGCACTCACACCGTCCGCACCGGACGACGTGACCATCATCCGTTGGTCGGGAAACCCCGCCCGGCCGAGCAGACGGTCCAGTTCGTCACCCGGCTCGTCCGTGAAGGTGGCGGTCACCGCCCACGGTGCCGGTGCGGTCGCGCGGCCCACGACCAGGACGCCCGAGTCAGCGTCCAGGATCCCGACGATCTCGGTGTCCAGGGTGAGGGGGAGCACCGGGTCCGGAGCGAACGTGCCCTCGGATCCGAGCCCCAGGCGCCCCACCGCCGCGGCGCCCGCCGTCGCCTTGGTGCGAACCACCTCGATCGGCGACGCCGTGCGCTCGACCTCTCCGGAGAACGTGCCGAGCGAGTCGGTGTCGAAGGGGACGGCCACGACCCGCAGGCCGATGCCGGCCAGCACCGCGCCCACCACCAGGTCCTTGCCGTGGATGGTGGCGAACCCGACCGGTGCACCGTGGTGGGGGGGTCGGGGGAACGGCCCGGCGCCGCCGGCGGCCGGTGGCCCGCCCGCCGGGCTCATCGTGCCAGGCGAACGGGGAGCTGCTTCAGGCCGTTGTTCAGGTTCGAGCGGATCCGAACGGGATCACCGGCGAGTTCGATGGTGGGGAACGCCGCCAGGAGCTCCTCGAAGAACACCCGGCCCTCCAGGCGCGCCAGGTGCACGCCCAGGCAGAAGTGGGCGCCGATTCCGAACGAGAGGTGCGGGTTCGGCGAGCGGGTGACGTCGAAGCGCTGGGGGTCGTCGAAGACCAGCTCGTCCCGGTTCGCAGACGTGTAGTACATCGCCACCTTGTCGCCCTGCGAGATGCGGACGCCGCCGAGTTCGGTGTCGCAGGTGGCGGTGCGGCGGAAGTAGTGCAACGGGTTGGCGTAGCGGAGGATCTCCTCCACTGCGGCCGGGATGCCCGACGGGTCCCGGCGCAGCGCCCGGAGCTGCTCCGGATGCTCCAGTAGCACCTGCAGGCCCGAGGACAGCATCGTCCGGCTCGTGTCGTTGCCCGCGGTGACCAACTGGACGAAGAAGCTGCCGAAGTCGATCTCGTTCATCGGAACGCCGTCGAACTCCTGGGCGAGGATGAGCGTCGTGACGTCGGCCGGTGGTTCGACGTCGGGGTGCCGCTCAGCGTCGGCGCGGCGCTGGGCGGCGAAGTCGATGGCGTACATGGCCATCTCCACCGACGCCGCGCTGACTCCTCCGTCGTCGGCGGCCAGGTCCGGGTCCTGTCCCGACGCCTGCTGCTGGGCCAGCTCGTGGAGGCGCGCCCAGTCGGCCTCGGGGACGCCCATGAGCTGGCCGATGACCCGGGTCGGCAGGCCGGAGGTGACGTCGTGGACGAACTCGACCTCGCCGCGTTCGGCGGCCTCGTCCATGAGCTCACGGCAGATCGCACGGATCGTCGGTTCGAGCGACGCCATGACCGCCGCCCGGAACGTGTCGGCGAGCGGCGTGCGGTAGGTGTTGTGCCGGGGCGGATCCATCGCCAGGAGCATCCCCCGGACCAGTTCGAGCGTCTCGGGGTCCATGTCCTCGACGACGATCCCGCCGAGCGAAGCCGAGAACACGTCGGTCCGCCGGGCCACCGAGACGACGTCGGCGTGGCGGAGCACCGCCCAGAACCCGGGGCCGTCCGCCAGTTCCTGCCACACCACAGGCGTGGTGGCGCGCAGCTCGGCGAGGTGCTCGTGGGGCACGCCGTCCAGGAACGCGTCCGGGTCGCCGAGCCGCAACCCCGTGGCGGCGTCGCCGTCCCCCATCCTCAGATCACCAGCACGGGCGGACGTGGGTGACCCTCGGCCTCGGCCAGTGCGTAGTAGGCCTCCAGGGCGCCGGGTCCGTCGAAGATGCTCTCCACGTTGCCGTCGGCGTCCAGGTTCAGGTTGGCGCCGTAGATCTGGAACCACACGTGCGTGTCGTCCTCGATCGCCTCCAAGGTGTGGACCGAACCGGCCGGCTCGAACAGGTAGGAACCCGCCCGGTTCACGTAGTCGTACTCCTGGTAGCGCCAGGCGCCACGGGTCGTGTAGGCGAACACCGATCCGGTGTGCCGGTGCGACTGCACCACGTAGCCGCTCTGGAAGATGTTCTCCACGATCCACAGGCCCTGCCCCGTGTCGACGTGGATCACCTTCAGCTTGTTGCCGTCGCCGATCTCGACGAACGGCAGGTCGTCCGCGCCCAGGTGCAGCGCCTCGGGTACTCCCGTCTCGGTGGTCGTCACGATGTACCTCCTCGCTCGGTCACCGTGCTCCGGCGCCGAGTCCATGTGCACTTCGATTCACGCTACCCGTCGTCGACGCCGTCCGACCCGGCGGCAAACCGGTCATCCGGCGACGAAACCGGCGGCCGCGTAGTAGAGGGGGATCCCCACGACGATGTTGAAGGGGAACGTCACCGCCAGCGCCATCGTGAAGTACCGGGACGGCCGGGCCTCGGGGATGGCGTAGCGGATCACGGCGGGCACGACGATGTAGGACGCACTCGCGGCCAGGACCGTGAGGACGGTGAGGTCGCCGACCGAGAGCCGGGCGATGCCCCCGAGGATCAGCGCGATCGACGCGGAACACAGCGGCATGAGCAGCCCGAAGCCGATCAGGAAGGGGCCGACGTCGCGGAGCTCCCGGAGCTGGCGGGTGACCAGAAGGCCCATCTCCAGCAGGAAGAAGGCGAGCATGCCCTTGAAGATGCCCGTGGTGAACGGCGCCATGGCCTCACCGCCCTTGTCCCCGACGACGAAGCCGACCACCAGCGAACCGATCAACAGCAGGTGAGCGCCGTCGGTGAACGCCTCGTGGAGCACTGCCTTGACCGACAACGGCTCGGCCCCCGATGCGTCGATGGGAGCCCGACCGTCGGAGAGCGCCTCGCGGGCCAGCGCCGTCTCGCCCGTCGCATGGGACTCGACGACGGTCGCGGGTCCCGGCGAGGGCGGGTCCGGATCCGAACCGGACGCCGCAGCGATACCGGCGGAGGCTCCCGTGGCGACACCGGAGGAAGCGACCCCGGCCGAATCGGCCACCAAGGCGGTGGCATCCGCGTTCTGGCGGGAGCGGACCCACGATGCCAGGAGCACCGCCATGACGATCGCCGGCGACTCCATGAACACCAGCGCGACCGTCGTGTACCCGCCGGCGGGCTCCCCCTGGCCGGCGACGAAGTTGGTGGCCGCGATGAACGTGACCGCGCTCACCGACCCGTACGTGGCGGCGATGGCTGCTGCGTCGAACGCCTCGACCCGGCTGCGGAGGACCAGGAACGACAGGACCGGGATCAGCGCCGCCAGCACCAGGGCGATGCCGACGACCTTCAGGCCCTCGGCGTCGAGCCCGGTGTCCCCCAGGGACTGCCCGCCCTTGAAGCCGAGCGCGACCAGCAGGTACAGCGACAGGAACTTGGCGATCTGCGGCGGGATCTCCAGGTTGGAACGCACGGCCCCGGCGAACACCCCGACCAGGAAGAACATGATGGCCGGGTCGACCAGGCTGGAGAGGGCGCCGGAGCTCACCCCCGAAAAATACCGATCTCAGATACCAGAGATCAAGTTCCTACTTGCGCAGCGGTGCCGCCATCGCATGGAAGCCACCGTCCACGTGCAGGATCTCTCCGGTCACCGAGCGGGACAGGTCCGAGCACAGGAAGCACACGGCGTCGGCCACCGGGCCGGTGTCGGTCGGATCCCACGGCACCGGTGCGTTCGCCTCCCACGCGTCGGTCAGGCGCTCGAACTCGGGGATCCCACCGGCGGCCCTGGTCGTCAGCGGACCAGCGGCCACCAGGTTGCTGCGGATCCCGCGCGGCCCCAGGTCACGGGCGATGTAGCGGCTGGCGGCCTCGAGTGCCGCCTTGCACACGCCCATCCAGTTGTAGATGGGCCAGGCCGACGCGGCGTCGAAGTCGAGCCCGACCAGAGAGCCCCCCGACTCGGGCGCCAGGTCCGACAGCACCCGCGCGAGCGATGCATAGGAGTAGGTCGACGTGGCGAAGGCCCGCTGCACCGACTCCAGGTCGGCCTCGAGGAAGTCGCCGGCCAGCGCCGCTCGGGGCGCAAAGGCCACTGCGTGCAACGCGGCGTCCAGCCGCCCCCACCGCTCACGCAGCTCACCGGCCAACCGGTCGTAGTGCTCCGGAACGGTGACGTCGAGCTCCAGGACGTCCACCGGCTGCGACAGCTCGTCCCGGGCGGCGAGCGTGCGCTCCCGGTCCCGCTCGAAGGCCGTCAACAGGACCTCGCCCCCGAGTTCCTGGGTCCGCTGGGCCACCGCCCAGGCGATCGAGTCGGTGTTCACCACCCCGGTGACCAGGATCCGCTTGCCCTCCAGGATGCTCACCAGATCCTCCGTCCTGACCCGTCGGTCGGTCACGCCTGTCGGTCACGTCCGCACCGACCCGGTCGGGTCGAGTGCGCTGGTCGCGGGGTCCCCGGGGACCCCACCATCACTGCCCCTGGCCCTTGGTGAACCCGGGCTCGCCGTCGAAGGTGAAGAGTCCCTCGGTCTTGATCGGGTTCAGTCCCGCGTCCACCAGACGACGTTGCAGGTCGACGACCTCGCCCGCTGACACCGAGTCTCCCGGGGTCATGAAACGGCAGCGCCAGTGGTCGGTGGTGAGCGTCTCGGGCGCACCGCCCGGCCACACCTTCTGCCCGCGGTTGGAGACCATGTTGAGCTTCAACTCGGGCGACTCGTGGGGCAGGAGCAGCTGGGCCAGGTCGTCGGGCGTGCCGGCGTCCCAGTTCAGGAACACGTCGATGCCGACCTGGGCCTTGACGGCCCGGGGCACCGGGGACGCGACCACCTGGATCGGCTCCTCGGTCCGGTACGACACGGCGGGCAGCTGCTCGGGCAGCTGGCCGATCCGCTCGATCACGGCGCTCGCGAACTCGGCGGTCCCGACCTTCTCGGTCGACACCGCGGGGTCGTACACGTCGTAGGTGTGGATTCCGTCCTCGATCGTGCGCAGCCAGGCATTGTGGACCTTGGTGGCGACGTCGCCCTGCCCGATGTGGACGAGCATCAGGACCGCACCCAGGAACAGGCCCGACGGGTTGGCCAGGTTCTGCCCGGCCCGACGGGGCGCGGACCCGTGGATGGCCTCGAACATGGCGAGCTCGGCGCCGATGTTGGCGCTGCCCGCCAGGCCGACCGAGCCGGCGATCTGGGCGGCCACGTCCGAGAGGATGTCCCCGTACAGGTTCGGCAGGACCACGACGTCGAACGATGCCGGGTCATCGGCGAGCTTGGCGGCGCCGATGTCGACGATCCAGTGCTCGGCCTCGATGTCCGGGTACTCGAGCGACACCTCGTCGAAGACCTTGTGGAAGAGGCCATCGGTGAGCTTCATGATGTTGTCCTTGGTGAACGCGGTCACCTTGGCCCGGTCGTGCACCTTGGCGTACTCGAACGCGTACCGGACGATCCGCTCGCAGCCCGGCCGGGAGATGAGCTTGAGGCACTGGACGACCTCGTCGGTCTGCTGGTGCTCGATACCGGCGTACAGGTCCTCCTCGTTCTCACGGATGATCACGACGTCCATGCCCGGGTGCTTCGTGGCGATGAACGGCGCGTAGGACACGCACGGCCGGATGTTGGCGTAGAGCCCGAACGTCTTGCGGACCGTCACGTTCAGGCTCTTGAACCCGCCGCCCTGCGGGGTGGTGATCGGAGCCTTGAGGAAGACCTTGGTGCGTCGCAGCGAGTCGAGCGCCTCGTCGGTGATGCCGGCGGAGTTGCCGGCCTCGTAGACCGCCTCGCCGATCTGGATCTCGTTGATGTCGAGTCGGGCGCCCCCGGCCTCCAGGATCCGCAGCGTGGCGTCCATGATCTCGGGACCGATGCCGTCGCCCCGTGCCACGGTGATCGGTGTCCTGTCGTCTCCCATCGGGGGACCTCCTCGTCGGGCACCTCGGGCGGGGTGCGCCCGCCGAATCTAGGCAACTTGATTCACCACTTGCACACCGTGGATCGGACCGCCGGGTCGCCTCGGGGCCGAAACGGGCCGAATGCACCATGGCGCCGGGACCCGGGGTGACGATGAACGGGCGACCCTCGTCCACCGACACCGGCGGGCGGGGACCAGCAAACCGGGAGGGGAACGATGGACGAGGCGGACGATCGACCGACCGCGGCACCGGCGGGCGGCCCGCAGCTGGAACTGGTGGACGATCCCACCGACCTGACCGGGGAGTGGTCCGCCCTGGCGGCCCTCGACCCGCCGGACCGGACCTTCCCCGAGTTCGCACCGCCGTGGGAACTGGACGAGCCGGCACCGCTGCCGGTCGAGCTCGTCGGCCTCGACGAACTCGGTGACGAGGCCGAGGAGGTTCAGGCCACGATCGGTCCCCCCGAGTTCGAGGGCCAACGGCTGGTGCTCATCCGCTCGACCGATGACCCGAGCTGCTGGCTCGCCCTGCGCGTGGCGGAGTGGACCGAGGAGTTCACCCCTGCGGTCGGACCCACCCACAACGAGGACCGGCTCGCGGTGCTCTCGGGCGTGATCGCGCCCTCGGCGAACGACCTGGTGCCGGTGCTCCGCTACGTCGCAGGCGAGGCGCCGCTGCCCCGGTCGGTCGCGGCGATCTGGGCGATGCTGGGTGCGTTGATGCCGTCGGGAGGGACCATCCCGGCCACGCTCGAGGACGTAGTGGTCGGAGTCCGGTCCCGGCCGGCCGACCTGCCCGCCGCCGCCCAGCGACTCCCGGACCATCGGGGGTTCCTGAGCCCGGTCGGCTCCGACCGGGTGGGCACGATCTTCAACCGGCCCTCCTGGGACGTGATCCACAAGGTCGCGGCTCGGGACCGGTCGGTCAGCGTTCGGTCGATGCTCGCTCGCCTACGGGACGAGGACGTGGCGCTCGCCATCCTCACCCCACCGTCCCGCCTCCCGGCCGATCTCGACCTGTCGGCTGCGGTCGACAGCTCCGTCCCGCTCGTGCGGGCCATGGTCGCCTGCCTCCGCGACCACATCGGCGACGCTGCGCTGGAGCGCCTCCGAGTCGATCCCGATCCGGACGTCGCCGCCGCAGCACAACCAGATCGCCGGTGCGGCACCTTCGTGTCGGGGAGCGACGCCCGGGCACACGTGACGATGTTCGACCTCGACGCACCGGCACGCGAGCGACTGGAGGCGGCCCGGTCGATCGTCGGTGCCCGCAACCCCTCGGCCGACCCGATCGGATACGGGGCCGAGGCCATCCACGCCGCATGCGTGGTGGACACCGTCGTCGAGGTCATCCGTCAGGCGGATCCCGGGGACGCAGCGTTGGTCGCGCTGGCCGATGAGGTGATCAGGGCCGAATTCGACGCCAGCATCCACCAACACGGCGGGCACAACGTCAACGAGTTCGGCACCGGTGCGATCTGGCGGGAGTGGATCACCACGCTGCTGCTCCCGGCCGGGAACCACCTGGGCACACCCCTCGGTGGGTGGGAGCAACTCGGGAACCTGCTGGCCGCCTGCGATGCCTTCGACCGCTGATCGGACCCGGCGCACCCCGTCCGCCGCCCATGCGATGTGACACCCGGCCGTTGGTCCTCGCCGCGTGACCGACACGCTGCAGGCGATTGCGCCTATCGTCACGGGCGGACCGGCGATGCAGGGGGGAAGTGCGGATGGTGGCACGCTCGTGGATCTCAGCCGTGGTCGCCGTGGCGTTGCTGGGCGGCCTGCTGGGGTTGGGTGGGGTGACGATCGAGGCGGTCGCACCCCCCGGTTCCCCGCTGGCGGCGTCGGAGGCGGTGGCGACCCCGGTGACGGGCGGACTGGGCTACACGGCGCTGCCGACCGCGTGCCGGGCGGTCGACACCCGGAACGCCGGCGGGGTGCTGGCTCCCGGCGGGTCCCGGAGCTTCCGGATGCGCGGCAGCGTGAGCCTGGCCGGCCAGGGCGGCAGCGCATCGGGGTGCGGGGTCCCGGCCAACGCGTCGGCGGTCGAGGTGACGTTCACCGCCGTGTCCCCGTCGGGTGCGAACGGGTTCGTCCAGGCCTTCCCCGCCGGTTCGAGCTCCCGGGCGACCGTGTTGAACTACACGGTCGGTCGAAGCATCACCAACACCGGCACCATTCCGTTGAACACGGCAGTCGACAACGACCTGGGGGTGGCGAACGCCGGGGGCACGATCCACGTGATCGTCGATGTCCAGGGCTACTTCTCACCGACGGGTGGCGCCTCCTACGTCCCGCTGCGGTCACCGTGCCGGGTCGTCGACACCCGGAACGCCGGGGGCACCCTGGGCCCCGGCGGTTCCCGCTCGTTCAAGGTCCGGACCGATACGGGCGTGGGGTTCGAGGCCCAGGGCGGCACACCAGGGGGCTGCGGCATCCCCGATGACGCCGGAGGCGTCGAGCTCTCCCTGTCGGTGACCGCACCGACGATCGCCGACGGATTCATCCGCATCGCTCCCGACGGGTCGGACACCAGCGCGGCGTTCGCGAACTACACAGCGGGCACGAGCATCACGAACACCGGGAGCGTCGCCCTCGCCACCTCCGCGCCGCTGGACATCGTGGTCACGAACTTCGGTGGCACCACCCACGTCGTGCTCGACGTGCAGGGCTACTACACGACCACCGGGGGAGGCACCCGCTACCAGACCGTCACGCCGTGCCGGACCGTCGACACCCGGAACGCGGGTGGACCGCTCTCACCCGGACGCACCCGGACCTTCCAGACCGGCGGCACCCGCGGCGAGTTCGCCGCGCAGGGAACCACCAACCCGACCGGATGCGGCATCCCCCAGCGCGCGGCCGCTGTCGAGGCCTCGGTGACCGCGGTCAACCCGACCGGGGTCGGATTCACCCGACCCGGACCGGCCGGCAGCATCGCCGCCGCCACGTTCCTCAACTACTCCGCCGCAGGCGGGATCACCAACACCGGCACCATCCCGCTCGCGCTCGGCGGCACGACCGACCTGGCGATCACCAACCTGGGCGGATCGGCCTCCTACCTGGTCGACGTCCTCGGCTACTACGAACCTCCGGTCGCGTTCCCCCGCTCCGCCGAGACCGTCTCGGGCGGCGACCACAACTG
>CAIYGQ010000120.1 GCA_903925745.1 uncultured Actinomycetes bacterium
CCAGGTGGGTCCGTCCGCCGCGGCCCTGGCGCCCCTCGAAGTTGCGGTTGCTGGTGGATGCGGCACGCTCGCCGGGGGCGAGCTTGTCGGGGTTCATCGCCAGGCACATGGAGCAGCCGGGCTCGCGCCAGTCGAAGCCGGCCTCCCTGAACACGGTGTGCAGCCCCTCGGCCTCGGCCTCGTCGCGCACGGCCCGTGATCCGGGGACGACGAAGGTCCGCACGCCGGCGGCGACCCGCCGGCCCCGGGCGGTCGCGTCGCGCACCACCTGGGCGGCGGCCCGCAGATCCTCGATCCGTGAGTTCGTGCACGATCCGATGAAGACCGTGTCGACGGCGACGTCGGTGACCGGCTGCCCGGCCGACAGGCCCATGTACTCGAGCGCCCGTTCCGCCGCCGACCGCTGCGTCGGATCGTCGAAGTCGTCGGGCGAGGGGATCCGACCCGACAGCGGGATCACCTGGCCGGGGTTCGTCCCCCACGAGACGTACGGTTCGATCTCGGCCGCATCCAGGTGGACCTCGGTGTCGAACGCTGCGCCGTCGTCGGTGTGCAGGGTCCGCCAGTCGGCGACCGCCTCGTCCCACAGGTCACCCGCCGGTGCGAAGCGGCGGCCCCGCAGGTACTCGAAGGTCGTCTCGTCCGGGGCGATGAGCCCGGCCTTGGCGCCGGCCTCGATGCTCATGTTGCACACGGTCATCCGGCCCTCCATGGAGAGCGAGCGGATGGCCGAGCCGCGGTATTCCGCCACGTGGCCCATGCCGCCGGAGGTCCCGATCCGTCCGAGGATCGCCAGGATCACGTCCTTGGCGGACACCCCGGGGCGGAGCTCGCCGTCGACCTCGATGGAGAGCCACCTCGGTGGGGTCTGGGGCAGCGTCTGGGTGGCGAGGACATGCTCGACCTCAGAGGTGCCGATCCCGAACGCGAGCGCACCGAACGCCCCGTGGGTGGCGGTGTGGCTGTCGCCGCAGACGATCGTCATGCCGGGGAGCGTGGCGCCCTGCTCCGGCCCGATGACGTGGACGATGCCCTGACCGGCCGAGCCCATGGGGTGGTTGACGATGTGGTACTCGCCGGTGTTGGCGCGCAGGGTGTCGACCTGCTTGCGCGAGATCGGATCGGCGATCGGGCGGTCGATGTCGGCGGTGGGGACGTTGTGGTCCTCGGTGGCGAGCGTCAGGTCGGGTCGCCGGACCCCGCGGCCCGTCATCCGCAGCCCGTCGAAGGCCTGCGGCGAGGTGACCTCGTGGACCAGGTGGAGGTCGATGTAGAGGAGGTCCGGCTCGCCGTCGGCGGATCGGACGACGTGACGGTCCCAGACCTTCTGGGCCAGGGTCCGTGGGGCGGTGTCGGACATTCGGCGCTCGCTCTCGTCGTGGATGTGTCTCGCTATGTGGGATACAGTTCCCGAGTGATGGAACACAGGGTAAGCGCCGTCGGTGTGCTCGACAAGTCGTTCCTGGTCCTGGGTGCCGTCGAGGCGCGTCCGGCGTCGCTGGTGGAGCTGGTGGAGCGCACCGGTCTGAGCCGGGCGACCGCCCACCGGCTGGCGGTGGCGCTCGAGTCCCACGGGCTCCTGCGCCGAACGGCGGACGGTCGCTTCGCCCTCGGGCTGCACCTGGTGGCCCTGGCCCGGCGGGCCACCGAGCAGTTCCCGCTCGCCGAGGCGGCGGCACCCGCCATGGAGCGCCTGCGGGCCGACACCGACGAGTCCGTCCAGCTCTACGTCGCCGACGGAGACCGTCGGGTGTGCGTGGCCGCACTGGAGTCACCCCACGGACTCCGCACGATCGTGCCCGTCGGGGCCGCCCTGCCCATGGATCGTGGGTCGGCCGGACGGGTGCTCTCGGGCGAGCACGGCCGCGACGGCTGGGTGGCGACGGTGGCCGAACGTGAACCGGGGGTGGCCTCGGTCTCGGCGGCCGTGCGCGACGCAGACGGCGCCGTGGTCGGTGCGGTGAGCGTGTCCGGGCCGGCGGAACGACTGGGCCGGTCGCCCGGCCGCCGGCTCGGCCCGGCCGTGGTGACCGCCGCCGACCGGATCTCCCGGGCCGTGGCCGGTGGCTGAGCGTCGGCCCGGCCGCCGGTGTCTGCGCGTCGGCCCGGCCGCCGGTGTCTGCGCGTCGGCCCGGCCGCCGGTGTCTGCGCGTCGGCCC
>CAIYGQ010000121.1 GCA_903925745.1 uncultured Actinomycetes bacterium
CCCCACGGCCACGACGGCCACGGCGACCGCAACGGCGAGGAACGGGATGATCCGCCGGCGGATGACCGGGCTGCGTTCCGTGACGGACCCGGGACGAACGAGTGACCTACACGCTGTATGCATGAACCAGAGCTTAGTGGAGCGGGTGCCTAGGCTGCCCCCATGCAGACCGCACTGACCGAACTCCTCGGCGTCGAACACCCCGTCATGCTGGCGGGCATGGGCGGCGTCTCGTACCACCAGCTGGCCGCGGCCGTGTCCGAGGCGGGTGGCTTCGGGTGCCTGGGGGCGTCCACCATGGGTGACGACAAGATGGTCGAGGAGATCGCGGCGGTGCGGTCGCTGACCGACCGACCGTTCGGCGTGGACCTCCTGACCGCCGCCCCCCAGGACATGCCGGCGAAGGTCCAGGCGATCATCGACGGTGGCGCGACCGTCTTCGTGGCCGGGCTGGGCGTGCCCCGCGAGGTGATCGACCAGTGCCACGAACAGGACGTGCTCGTCGTCAACATGTGCGGTCGCGTCCACCACGCGGTCGCCGCGGTCGAGGCCGGCTGCGACCTGGTGGTCGCGCAGGGCACCGAGGCCGGAGGCCACACCGGTCAGGTCGCCACCATGGCGCTGGTGCCCCAGGTCGTCGATGCGGTCGGTGACCGGGTTCCCGTCGTCGCCGCCGGCGGGATCGTCGACGGGCGGGGACTGGCGGCGGCACTGTGCCTGGGCGCGGCAGGCGTCTGGATCGGAACCCGGTTCATCGCCACGCCCGAGGCCCGGGCGGTCCCGGGCTACAAGGAGCGCCTGCTCGCTGGGGCCGAGGACGGCACCATGGTGACACGGGCCTACACGGGCAAGACCTGCCGTGTGGTGCGCACGCCCTACGCCGAGGACTTCGAGCGCTCCGGCGCGGCGCCCGAGCCGTTCCCCGGACAGGTGATCCGGTCGATGACCGATGGTGTCAACCACCTGGGCGGCGACGAGCGGACCCCCGACGTGGATCCGACCAACGAGTTCATGCCAGCCGGTCAGGGGATGGGTGCCATCGACGCCCTGGTCCCGGCCGGCGACCTGGTCCGTTCGATCGTGGCCGAGGCCGAGGCGGTCCTGGCCGCGCCGCCGTCGTGACCCCGGCCGATACCGGATCGCAGGTGTGTGGCGGACGCCACCGAACCCGCCCGGTGGCGGACGCATCCGCTCGGACGCCCGACGACGAAAACCAGCGGTGAACGTGTTGTCATCGCTCAGCTCTTGGGATCTGCTGGTGGCGGTGTCGACCTTCGTCGTGATGGAGGGCGTCGCAGCGGCCGAGCACCGCTGGGCCATGCACGGCTTCGCCTGGTCGTGGCACCGGAGCCACCACCTCCCGCCGACGGGCCGCTTCGAGGACAACGACCGGTTCCCCTTCGTCTTCGCGGGTCTGGCCGTGGTGATGTTCGTCCTGGGGACCAACGTCGATCCGCTCCGGTTCCTGGTGCCGGTCGCCATCGGGATCACGGCCTACGGCGCCGCCTACTTCCTGGTCCACGACGTGTACATCCACGGTCGGCTCGGAGGTCGCCACCTGCCCCGCTGGGCCCCGCTCGAACGACTGGCCTCCGCCCACGAACTCCACCACCGGTTCAACGACGCGCCCTACGGGATGCTCGCCCCCGTGGTTCCGGGCCACGTCCGGGACCAGGCCGAACGGTCCCGGCACGCCCCCATTGACCTCACTGAGCGTCGTCGTGTGACCACGGAGCGAGCCAAGGACTGACTTCGGTGGTCCGACGAGCGATGTCCAGCGCCAGCGTGCATCGGACCCGACCCGCCCGCCGGCCCCCGAGCGCTTGTGGTGCGGGTCTCCGGTCAGTACGGTCACAGAGGACGGGGCCCATCCCGACGAGAGGCGAAGCCGAACACGTGAATGCATCAGGGCGAGGGGTGAACCGATCGGCGTCCCGGAGGATCGTCGGATTCGTCAGCGTCGCCATGGCCGTGATCGTCGGCGTGAGTGCGACGTCCCAGGCGCAGCCGAGCCCGGATCCGAACGCCACGACGACGGCACCGACAACCACCGCAGCTCCGACCAGCGCCCCGGCGACCAGCACCCCGCCGCCCACGACCCCGGTGTCGACCAACAACTTCCTGCTCGCCGGCGTGCGCGACCTCACCTCGGGCGACCTCCTGACGATCGACCAGGACGTCGAGGGCACCTTCGCCCACTGCGCCAACCCCAACGGCCTCGGCGCCGAGGCCTACCTGGACGCCGCCGGAGCCTCGGGCCTGCAGGTCCGCCACGCCACCGTGACACCGTTCGTGGTGCCGATCCACATCGGGTTGCTCCGGGTGAACAACCCCGATCCGGCTGCGGCGATCAACGAGGAGATGCTGACCCTCGGTGTCGTCGCCGGCGACACCGTCGAGTTCGGCACGACCGGCCTCGCCACCGCCGAGTACAGCGGCCTGTTCTTCGGCACCACGGCGGCCGGTGTGGTCAACTGGCGCCAGAGCGAGACCATCTCGTGCGGGGAGTCGCTGGTCATGCCGATCATCGAGCCGCTGCTCAGCGGCGGCCAGCTCCCCACCCCCTGATCCCTGCACCGACCACCAGCGCCGGCGCCGACCCCAGCCGATCGGGACGCTGATCAGGGCAGCAGGCCCCGCACCGTCTCGATCAGGCGCTGCTGGCCCGGCAGGTCAGCGGCGATGGGAGTCACGTTGAGCACCGTCACCCCCGCCTCGGCGAACTGCGCGATGCGGTCCTTGACGTAGCCCTCGTCACCGCAGAGCGAGGTCTCCTCCAGGAAGGACTCGGGCACCGCGGCCGCCGCCTCACGCTTGTTTCCGTCCAGGTACAGGTTCTGGATCTCCTCGGCCTCGGCCTCGTAGCCATACCGCTGGAAGAGCTGGTTGTAGAAGTTGCGCTCCCGGGCGCCCATGCCTCCCACGTAGAGCGCCACCATGCCCCGGCTGAAGTCCCGGAACCCACCGACCTGGTCCTCGCTGCCGATCGCCAGCAGCCCGCCGGCGACGACGTCCATCGGACCCAGGTCGGCCGGGCGCTTGGCGAACCCGAGCTCGAGGTCGGGCCCCCACACGTCAGCGGCCTTCTGGGGGTGGAAGAGGATCGGCAGCCAGCCGTCGGCCAGCTCCGCGGTCATCTGGACGTTCTTCGGTCCGAGCGACGCGACGTGGATCGGGATCCGTGGGCGGGGCGGGTGCGTGATGATCTTCAACGGCTTCCCGAGCCCCGTGCCCTTCCCGTCCGGCAGTGGGAGCTGGTACTTGGCGCCGTCGTGCACCACCGGCTCCTCCCGGGCCCACACCTTCCGGCAGATCTCGATGATCTCCCGGGTGCGGGCGATCGGCGCGTCGTAGGCCACTCCGTGGAAGCCCTCGATCACCTGCGGACCGGACGCACCGAGCCCGAGCACGGCACGACCGTGCGACAACTCGTCCAGCCCGGCGGCCGTCATCGCCAGCAGCGTCGGCGTACGCGTGTAGATCGGGAGGATCCCCGACGCGATCTCGATCCGCTCGGTGACGGCGGCCAGGTAGCCCATCAACGTGGCGGCGTCGTAGCCGTAGGCCTCGGCGACGTAGACGATGTCCATGCCCGCCTGCTCCAGGGCCTGGACCTGGGCGACGGACTCGGCGAAGCCCCCGGCGTACCCGATCTGCATGCTCAGCTTCACGCTGCGCCCTCCCACTCCTTGGCCGGGACCAGGTCGTCGCGACCCAGGAACCCGAGTTCCTCACCGTTGGCGAAGTGGACCCGGTACCGGATCCACGAGAACCCGTTCACCATCTGCACCTTGCCGGGCGTGCCCGCCGGCACTCCCGGCAGGTCGACTGCGGCGACCACCTTGGCGTGCCGCTTCAGCGGTCGATCAGCGCTCGAGCCCATCGGCTCAACCTAGCCCCGGGGGCTCCCGGGCGGGGCATCCGGAGGGCGACCCGGGTCAGCGCAGGTCAGCCGGCCTGAGCGACGCGACGAGCTTCGGACCAGGTGAGACCCCGCTCGACGTCGACGTCGTGCGGCAGACCGAGGACCCACTCGGCGACGATGTTGCGCTGCACGTCACCGGTGCCGCCGCCGATGGTGAGCGCCGGTGCGAAGAGGAACCCGTGGGACCACCAGCCGGCGTCGGTACCGAGCGGTCCGGCGTCGGTCGTCATGCCGGCCGTGCCGGCCAGGTCGCGGGCCAGGCCCATGATCCGTTGCCCGTGCTCGTCGGCCAGGATCTTCCGGATCGACGCCTCGGGTCCGGGTTCCCGACCCTGGACCGCCGCCGTCACGGTCCGGAGCCGGATCAACCGGAGGATCTCGGACTCCGCGTGGAGGGCTGCGAGGTCCTGGCGCAGGAGCGGGTCGTCGGTGCCCCCGGCGTCCCGGACGATCCCGAGCAGGTCCTCGGCGGTGGGCCCCATCCCCCAGAGCGCTCCGCCCGACGAGAGCGACACCCGCTCGTTGGCGAGCGTCACCTTGGCGAGCCGCCATCCATCGTGGACGTCACCGACGACGTTGGCCGCCGGGATGCGTACGTCAGTCAGGAACACCTCGTTGAAGGTGTGGCCACCGGTCATCTCGATGATCGGACGCACCTCGATCCCCGGTGCGTCCATGGGGCAGACGAAGTAGGTGATGCCCTCGTGCTTCGGGCGGTCCGGGTCGGTGCGGGCGACGAGGATCCCGTAGCGCGCCAGGTGGCCGAGCGAGGTCCAGACCTTCTGGCCGTTGACCACCCACTCGTCACCGTCCCGCTCGGCCCGGGTGGAGAGGTTCGCCAGGTCGGATCCGGCGCCGGGCTCGGAGAAGAGCTGACACCAGATGTCCTCACCCGACAACAGGCCGAGGAGGTACTCCTCACGCTGCGCATCCGTGCCGGCGGTCAGGATCGTCGGGCCCGCCCAGCCGATGCCGATCGGATTGGACGGCCGGGACACGCGCGCCCGGCGCAGTTCGTCGTCGACGATCAACTGGTGGATCGGGTCGGCGTCGAGTCCCCACGGGGCGGGCCAGTGCGGCGCCACGAATCCGGCCTCGGCGAGCTGGCGCCCAGTCGGCGACGGGTGCTCCTCCAGCCACTCCCTGACCCTCCGGCGGCGCTCGTCGTCCTCACCGGGTAGCTCGAAGTCCACGACGGAACGCTACTCGTCGGCGCGAGGCGGCGGCCTATGCTCCGGGGCCAGCCGGGCCGTCCGACGGCCCACCGAACGCGGATCGGGGAGGAACGATGGCCGGGTGGAACTTCGCTGACCTGTGGGAGGGCATCGCCGAGCGCTTCCCCGACGCCCAGGCCCAGGTCCACGGTGACCGGCGGACGACGTGGCGACAGTTCGACGAGCGCGCCAACGGCATCGCCCGGTACCTGCTCGACGGAGGCGCGGTCCACCAGGACAAGGTCGCGCTCTACCTCTACAACGGCCCCGAGTACATGGAGTCCTGCGCAGCCCTGTTCAAGGCCGGGCTGGTGCCGGTCAACACCAACTACCGGTACCTGGACGACGAGTTGTTGTACCTGTGGGACAACGCGGACGCCGTCGCCGTCGTCTTCCACGGCGCCTTCACCGACCGCGTCGAGCACCTGCGCCCACGACTCCCCGGCGTCCGGCACTGGATCCGGGTCGACGACGGCTCGGGGCCCGCCCCCGACTGGGCGGTCCCCTACGAGGACGTCGCCGCCACCACGACCGACCGGGTCGAGGCCGAGTGGGGCCGCTCCGGCGACGACATCCTGATGATCTACACGGGTGGGACCACCGGCATGCCCAAGGGCGTGATGTGGCGCCAGGACGATCTGATCGGTGCCGTCTGCGCCACCGCCAACCCGCTCCTGGCATCGGATCCCGACGAGGTCGGCGGCGTGGCCGCGGCGCTCGACACCATCGAGGGTCCGGGCCTGCCCGGGTTGCCGGCCTGTCCGCTGATGCACGGCACCGGCTGGTTCACCGCCCTGCTGTACCTGACGTCCGGCGGGTCGGTGGTCACGCTCGTCGAGCGCCACCTGGACTGGGTCGAGCTCCTCGACACGATCGAGCGCGAGGGGGTCGGCGCGCTGACGATCGTCGGCGACGCCTTCGCCAAGCCGATCCTGGCCTGTCTGGACGCCGACCCCGGTCGCTGGGACCTGTCATCACTGGTGCTCGTCACCTCATCGGGCGTCATGTGGTCCGAGCCGATCAAGCGGCGGATGCTGGAGCACCATCCGGGAATGATGCTCATCGACTCGTTCTCGAGCTCCGAGGCGCTCGGAATGGGGCAGTCCGTGTCGGCGGCCGGTGCCGCCGAGAAGACCGCCCACTTCTCGCTCGGCCCCGGGGCGATCGTCCTCAGCGACGAGGGGAACCGGGTGGAGGCCGGATCGGGCGAGCGGGGCCGCGTCGCCATCCCGGGCCGGACACCCCTCGGCTACTACAAGGACCCCGAGAAGTCGGCGGCGACGTTCATCACCGTCGACGGTGTCCGCTACTCGATGCCCGGCGACTACGCGACGGTCGACGCCGACGGCACGATCAGCCTGCTCGGCCGGGGCTCGGTCTGCATCAACACCGGCGGCGAGAAGGTCTTCCCCGAGGAGGTCGAGGAGGCGCTCAAGACACACGACACCGTCGCCGACGCCGTCGTCGTGGGGGTGCCCGACGACAAGTTCGGACAGGCGATCGTGGCGGTGGTCGAACCGGCTGCCGATGCGGTCGTGGACGACGGCGAGCTCATCGCCCACGTGAGGACCCAGCTCGCGGCCTACAAGGCCCCCAAGCAGGTGGTCCAGATCGACACGATCGGCCGGGCGCCCAACGCCAAGGTCGACTACAAGCGCATGACCGCCTACGCCCTCGACACCCTCGGCATCGAGCCCTGAGGGCGGCGCTCGGCCGGGGTGGCATCCGATTCGTCCGCCGGGACGGCCGTCGGTATCGTGACGACCCACGCCCACGGCGTGGAAAGTTGAGCCAGGACAGTCGACACGTCAGTTGCAGCAGGGTCCGTCGACCCGAACTCCGAGGGGAACCACATGTCTGATCTCACCTTCGACGGCAAGGTCGCCATCGTCACCGGTGCCGGCGGCGGACTGGGGAAGTCCCACGCCCTCGAGCTGGCCCGCCGTGGCGCCCGGATCGTCGTCAACGACCTGGGTGGATCGGTGAGCGGCGAGGGCGACAACGCCTCGGCGGCGCAGCTGGTCGTCGACGAGATCACGGCGGCCGGCGGTGAGGCCGTCGCCAACC
>CAIYGQ010000122.1 GCA_903925745.1 uncultured Actinomycetes bacterium
CGCCTGCGGCGGGCGCTCGACGACGCCGAGGCCGCCGGGGTGGACGAGTTCATCCTCGTGCCGGGCACCACCGACCCGGCGTGCGCCGAGGCGTTCGCCGCCGTGGTCGCCGACCGCTAGCACGTCGGTCCGCGACCGAGACGTTCTCCTGCCCGGTCGGTCCTCGGCGCAGGACGAGTCGTGCTCAACCGCCCGGGTCCGGCAGGACCCGGGCGCGGTCACCCTCGAGCACCGCGACCTGCTCGCCGTCGACCGGCGGACCGACGGTGACCTCCACGGTGCGGTCGTCGACCCGCACCACGCGGACCTCCGCCCTCCCGTCGGAGCCCGGTCGTGGGAACAGCTCGCCGAACCGGGCACCCGGCCCGTCGACCGACACCCGCCACCGCCGGCTGCCCGCCGGTGCGTCCGGCGCCGGGATCGGGGTGACCGTGGTCAGGGCCGGGCCGTCGCTGCGGAACGTGGTCGCACCCCACACGGCGCTCGGGTCCCGCCAGCCGTGGAGCAGCGCCAACGTCGACGGCACCGCGTTGCGGCCCACGTAGGCGCCGCCCTGCTCGTCGGGCAGGGTCAACAGGACCGTGGGTCGGTCCACCTGGAGCGTCCCGAGCGCCCGGGTCAGCTCCCGGCCCGACCCGCCGGCGTCGAGCCACCGCTGCTGCGCGGGGACCAGGACGACCACTGCGACGGCCGCAACCGACACGGCGGTGACCACGGCGACGGTCCGACGGGTCGACCACAGCAACGCGACCGCCCAGCCGACCGCGGTCACGACGAAGACCGAGGCCAGGAACCCCAGCCGCTCGCCGATCGACCCGGTGGCCGACACACCCAGGCCCGCGCCCGGGAGCGCGGTCAGCAGCCAGCACGCCGCCAGTGCCGACCACGGCCACACGAGCCGGCGCCGGTCCCGTCGGACTGCGAGCACCAGACCGAGCACGGCGGCGACCACGACCGCGCCGGCGACCCACCACCCGGCCGGCGGCAGGGCCGGGAGCGCCGAGCGCGCCAGCACCGACCCGAACCGACGCAGCGGTCCGACCGGGGCACCCCCGGCGAAGCTGCCGCCGCCGTAGCCGCCGACCACGTCGCCCAGCCGGACCGACCGCCACAGCACCCACCCGCCGGCGGCCGCCCACAGCGGCCAGGTCCGGAGCGCCGCGTCCCGGAGCGGACGCCCCGTCACACCCGAGGACCAGCGCGCCCCGACGACCAGCACCGCGGTCACCGCCGGCCAGACCAGCGCCGACTCCTTGGACGCGAGTGCGGCGACCAGCAGGACCACCGACACCGACACGCCGACCCACCGGTCGCGTGCGCTCGCAGTCCACTCCGCCCGCAGCCACACGGCCAGGGCGGCCAGGCAACCCACGGCGCACAGCACGTCGCCCCGGCCACCCACCCAGGCCACGACCTCGCCGTGGGACGGCCAGATCGAGAACAGTCCGGCCGCGACGACGGCGGCGACCGGTCCGCCGGGGACCGGATCGACGCGGGTGTCTCCGAACGGGACGGCGGCGTCGCGCCCGGGTCGGCCGCCCGGGGCCGAGCGTCGCCACAGGCCGAACACCACCCACCCGACCAGCCACGCCGCCACGCCGGCGAGCACCACGTTGGTCAGGTGGTACGCCGACGGGTCCAGTCCGGCCCGGGCGTGGTCCGCCCGGAGCGACGCCAGCGCCAGGGGTCGGTACAGCGGCGGACCACTCGTGTCGACCGGTCCCGCCGGGCTCGCCACGCCCGCACGGGCGATCCCCTCCAGGTCGTCGCCCAGGAACCCGACGCCGAGCGTCGGCCACCAGACCAGGACGTTCGTCCCGACCGTTGCGAGCAGCGTGCCCGCTCCGACGGCCACCGAGCGGAGCGGGCCAGCCGGTGCCAGGCCGTCCCCGTCCGTCGACCCGTCGAGTCCCACGGCCTCCAGTGTCGCCCACACGACGCCCGACGGGGCCGGATCCGGTCAGCGGCGACCCCGCGGGACCGCCGTCGGTGCGCCCGGCTCCGGTGGCGACCACCGCCCGTGGTCGCGGGTGAACGTCCGGTGCCGCAGGGGTAGCATCGCCTCAGCGCCACCCGGCTGGGTGGCCAGCGACAACCCGGGGGACCATCGTGGCCAACTACGACAAGCAGTACATCAATGGCGAGTGGGTCTCGTCGACGGGGAGCGGGACGCTCGACGTGGTCGACTCCAGCACCGAGCAGGTGATCGCGTCGGTCCCCGCCGGCACGGCTGCCGACGTCGACGCCGCCGTGGCCGCCGCCGCAGCCGCGTTCGCCACCTGGTCCACCACGCCGGTCGACATCCGGGCGAAGTACCTGCGGGACATCGGCACGGCGCTCGCCGCTCGCTACGACGACATCGTCGACGTGATCTCGTCCGAGGTCGGCTCGCCCAAGGCGTTCAGCCAGATGGTGCAGGCCGGACTGCCGCTCGGCGAGTGGGAGTCCTTCGCCTCGCTGATCGAGACCTACGACTGGGAGGAGCGCATCGGGAACTCCCTCGTCATCCGGGAACCGATCGGGGTCGTCGGCGCGATCACGCCGTGGAACTACCCGCTCTACCTGATCATCTGCAAGGTCGTCCCCGCCCTGGCCGCCGGGTGCACCGTGGTGTTGAAGCCCTCCGAGATCACCCCGCTCAACGCGTACGTGCTCGCCGAGGTCCTGGACGAGGTCGGCCTGCCCAAGGGCGTGTTCAACATGGTCGTGGGCACCGGCCCCGAGGTCGGCGCCGCCATCTCCTCGCACCCCGGCGTCGACATGGTGTCCTTCACCGGGTCAGGCCGTTCGGGCACGGCCGTCTCGGAGGCCGCCGCCGCCACCCACAAGCGCGTCGGGCTGGAGCTCGGCGGCAAGTCCGCCAACGTCGTGCTCGACGACGCCGACCCGGCCACCGTCGCCTTCGGTGCGGTCTTCGGCTGCTTCCTCAACTCGGGCCAGACCTGCTCGGCGCTCACCCGACTGCTCGTCCCCGAGTCCCGGGCCCAGGAGTACATCGACGCGGTGGTCGCCCAGGCCTCGCAGGTGCGCCTGGTGGACCCCAAGGCCGACGAGCCCGACCTGTTCAACTCGCTCGGCCCGCTGTCGTCCAAGGCCCACCAGGAGCGGGTGCGGGACTACATCCAGAAGGGCATCGACGAGGGTGCGACCGTGGCGCTCGGCGGCCCGGACCAGCCCGAGGAGTTCGACACCGGTTTCTACGTCAAGCCGACCGTGTTCACCGACGTGACGCCCGACATGACGATCGCCCAGGAGGAGATCTTCGGACCGGTGCTGTCGATCATCACCTACACCGACGAGGACGACGCGGTCCGGATCGCCAACGGGACCATCTACGGCCTGTCCGGCGGTGTCCAGTCGGCCGATGCGGACCGGGCCCTGGCGGTCGCCCGTCGCATGCGCACCGGTCAGGTCGACGTCAACGGTGCCCCGTTCAACACAGCGGCACCCTTCGGTGGCTACAAGCAGTCGGGCAACACCCGTGAGCGGGGTCGCTGGGGTCTCGAGGAGTTCCTCGAGACCAAGTCGATCCAGCTCCCCTCCTGAACCTGCTCACCCGCGTCTCGGTGCGTTCGGCACCGGATCCGGTGCCGAACGCACCGAGACGCGTGGGAAGGCCTGCTCCACTCCGTGACCGCCACCCTCCATCCCCCTGACGAGGCGCCCGACGACGAGGTGCCCCACATCGGCGCCGACCACTCCAGCGGCTCCGTCACCCGCCAGGGGGTCCGCCAGATCGTGCGGTTCGTCCGCATGCACCCCGTTCCATTCGCCCTGTCGCTCGTCGGCGGCGTCGGATGGGCGCTCATGGTCGTTACCGCCGCCTGGCTGTTCGGCCGGGTCACCGACCAGGTGATCGACCCGGCCTTCGACGGTGGCGTGGACGCGTCCACCGTCTGGATGGCGGTCGCCGCCCTGTTCCTCGTCGGTGTCCTGCGGGGCCTGGCGGTCGTGGTCCGGCGCTGGTACGGGTCGGTCACCGAGGCCCGCATGCAGCGGTCGCTCCGCACCTCGGTGGTGGACCGTCTGCTGACCATGCCCATGTCGAGCTACCGGAGGCGCCCGACCGGCGAGTTGTTGTCGAACGCCGAGGTGGACGTCACCACGGCCACGCAGATGCTCATGCCGTTGCCGTTCTCGCTGGGGGTCATCGCCCTCATCGGGATCTCGCTGTTCAGCCTGGTCCGGGCCGACGGGGTGTTCGGTCTGATCGCCATGTTGTTGTTCCCCGCCATGGCCTGGCTCAGCCGCTACTACACCAACCGGGTCCACGAGCCGGCGGGGCGGGTGCAACAACAGCTCGGTGTCGTCAGCTCGATCGCCCACGAGAGCTTCGACGGTGCGCTCGTCGTCAAGACGCTCGGCCTCGAGTCCGCCGAACAGGCGCGCTTCGACGACGCCTCCGACCAGCTGCGGACCGAGGCCATGGGGGTCGCCCGGATGTCGGCGACGTTCCAGCCGCTCATCGACCTGCTGCCCAACCTGGGGGTCGTGCTGCTGCTGCTCGGCGGCGCCTGGCGGGTCGACACCGGCGCCGCCACCCCGGGCGAACTCGTCCAGGCCGTGGCGCTCTTCGGCTGGCTCGCATTCCCCATGCGGATCGTCGGCTTCCTCTTCGAGTCGATCCCGCGTGCCGTCGTGTCCATCGGCCGGGTCGACGCGCTGCTCGACGAACCCACCGACACCGCCGCCGAGGGCGAGGCCGGCCGCGACCTGCCCGCCGGCCCCATCGGCCTCCGGCTCGACGGCGTCGGCTTCAACTACGGCGGATCCGACGTCCTGAGCGACGTGAGCCTGACCGTGGAACCGGGGGAGGTGGTGGCGCTCGTCGGATCCACCGGGTCCGGCAAGTCGACGATCACCAACCTGCTCGTGCGGTTGGACGAACCGTCGGCCGGCCGGATCCTGGTCGGTGGCGTCCCCATCGACGAGCTCAGCCCGGCCGACCTGCGCAGCGCCGTGTCCGTCGCATTCCAGGAGAGCGTCCTGTTCGCCGAGAGCGTCGAGGACAACGTCCGCATGGATCGGGACGTGAACGACACCGACGTCGCCGACTCGCTCGACCGGGCGAGGGCCGGCCGGTTCGTCGAACGACTGCCCCGCGGCCCCGACACCGTGGTCGGCGAACGGGGCGTCACCCTGTCCGGTGGCCAGCGCCAGCGGGTCGCGCTCGCCCGGGCGCTCGCCGGACGGCCCCGGGTGCTGGTTCTGGACGACGCGACCTCGGCCGTCGACCCGGTGGTCGAGGCCCAGATCCTGGGCGGGCTCCGCACCGGTGGGACCACCATGCTCGTCGTCGCCCACCGGCTGTCGACCATCCAGCTCGCCGACCGGGTCGCCTTCCTGGACGGCGGGCGGGTGCGGGCCCAGGGCAC
>CAIYGQ010000123.1 GCA_903925745.1 uncultured Actinomycetes bacterium
ACGGATCGACCGCCCGACAGGAGACCGGTCGGGCCGCCGTCCGTCAGCACCGGGCATGCGCACCATCCACTCCCCCCGCCCCTCCCGGTTCCTCACCGCTGCCCTCGTGGCGTTCGCGTGTCTCGCAGTGGCCTGCACCACGCGACCGGAGCCCCCACTGCCGGTGCCGCAACTCCGTGATCTCCCGTCCCTCCTGCCGTGCCCAGACGGCTCGACGGGCGCACCGGCGACCATGCGGGACGACCGCGCGCTCGCCGCCGCAGTCCGCGCCGCCGACACCGATTCGGGTCCGGACGACGACCAGGTCGTGATCTCCACCCGGAGCGCCGACGGATCCGGCGACCTGGTCGTGGTCACCGCCGACCAGGCCCCGGAGACGGTCGCAGCGATGCTGGCCGGCGGGACCGACGTCGTCTCGGTCGAGCCCAACGAGACCGTCCGGATCCTGACTGCGACCCGTCCGGCCGCCGCACCCTCCGCAGCCCGCAGCGACGACACCCTCCGGGGCTGGCAGTGGTCGCTCGACCGGTTGGGCATCGAGTCGACCTGGGGTCGCAGCCGCGGCGCCGGCGCCCGGGTCGCGGTGATCGACACCGGTGTGCAGGCCGAGCACCCCGACCTGCGCGGTCAGGTCCTGGCCGGCCAGACGTTCCTCGCCGGCGGCGCCGACCGTCCGATCACCGCCGTCGACGGCCACGGCCACGGCACTCACGTCGCCGGAACGGTCGCCGCCCGGGCCGGCAACCGGATCGGGGTCGCCGGGGTCGCACCCGACGCCCGGATCCTCCCGGTCAAGGTTCTGGAGGACGAGGGGTACGGGACCGACGCCGACATCGCCTACGGGATCGCCTGGGCCACCCACCAGCGGGTCGACGTCATCAACCTCTCGCTCGGCGGAGCGCAGTCGGACGCGATCAGCCTGGCGGTGCACCACGCCGTGTGCAACGGCATCACCGTCGTCGCTGCAGCCGGCAACTCCGGACCATGGTCACCGACCACCTACCCGGCCGCCGACGAGGGTGTGATCGCCGTGGCCGCCTCGTCCTCCGGGGACCGCCTGGCGCCGTTCTCCAGTCACGGCGACTGGGTCGACGTGACGGCCCCCGGCGACAGCATCGTCTCCACGGTGCCGACCTCCCTCAACCCCGGCGGCTACGAGACCATGAGCGGCACCTCCATGGCCGCCCCGCACGTGGCCGGCGTCGCAGCACTGCTCGCAGCAGCCAACCCGACGTGGACACCAGCCGACATCACCACGGCGCTGACCACGACCGCGACCGACCGGGGAGCAACCGGCCGGGACGACGGCTACGGCCACGGAGTGATCGAACCCGGCCGGGCCCTGCTGGCCACCTCTGCACTTCCGGAACCGAGCTGAGGGGAGCTCGCCGACCGCTGCCGGCCATCCCGACGATCGCAACTGTCCGGGTTCGAATCGCAGCGGGGGATGCGACGTCCGTCAGCGTCGATCCGGAACCGGATCGACCGCGGACCGGGAACGCCGGGGTTCACCGTTCCCGTCCGTCCGAGCGCCAGCCCCGGGTGGACTGGCGCCATCTGGCCCCAGCGTCACAACCGGGACGAACACGCCTGAGACCACCGACGGACCCATCGACCGACCAGGAGCAACCATGTCCGAGACCATCACCATCCAAGCGGAGATCCAGAAGGCAGTCCGGTACGTCTACCCGGCCGAGGCGATCCCGGTGAAGCAGTTCGAGGACTTCGACTTCGAGTCGAAGTTCAACCTCGAGGATGTCCCCCAGGCGTCGGGGGCCGTCGGATTCGACTTCGTCCGGATCGTCTACTTCGAGTTGGACAGCAGGACCCTGAGGCACGTGGTGGCGGAAGCGGAGACCTACTTCTGGGGAACCGAGTTGAGCGACGAGGATCTCGAGGCGGCCGGCATCCGCCGCTCCCGCCACACAGACCGCTACGTGCTGAACTCCTCCGGCGCTGTCATCCCCCTCCGGGACCACGAGTTCGTCGTGAGCCCCAAGATCCACGTCGAGTGAACCAGTGACAGCGGCTCGACGTCACGGGACGACCGTCAGCTCCGGACCGAACGATCCAACCCTCATTGGAGAGGAACCAGGAATCGATCGGTGGTCCAGCCACCTCTGACGATCCGGGTCAGTGCATCCGAGCGGTCGCCGACTGGCGAGCCGGTCCACGTCCGTCAGGAACGGGCGATGACCAACCTCGATCACGCCCCGACCACCCCCCACCAGCGCTCCACGGTGATGGCCGCCCGACGCGAGCGAATCGGCCACGTGGTCCCGGAGACCTCGATCGAGGCGCGCACCCTGGTACTCCGGTTCCTGATGCTGCGCCCTGCATTCGGACTGCTCTACCAACGAGACCTCACGGTGCTCCGCCACATCAGGTGCTCGGATCTCGGCCTCGACGACCACGTCCTCGCCGACCGACACATCGAATCCGGCCTGACGATCACCGTCCTCGTCGGGCGGAACACCGCCGTGATGGTCCAAGGAGGAGCTGACTCGACCCGGATCTCGATCCTGGCTCATGACCCGATGGATGGTGGCGCAGTCCATGGACTCGTCCGGGCGACCGCCGCACGGGACCGGGTACGGGCCCGGTCAGTTCCCCACCGGTCGACGTGGCAGTCAGCTCGGCCGTCTCGACGATCCAACGTCGATGATGGCCGGCGAAGTCGCACCGAGCCGCTCGGCCCAGCCGGGGAGTCGGTCACATCGACGGCTTCCCGACGTCCGTCAGACCCAGGCGTGCAGGATCAGCATCACACACCGGACCCGAACACCTCCCGCGCCACGCCGACGCGGGCCCGACGCAGCGTCCGAGTAGCCAGTCGGACGATCGTGGCTGCGGCGACCGTGGTCGCCGGACTGGCGATCGCTGCGTGCGCTCCGGTCCCACTGCCCCCAGTGCCGGGCCCGAACAAGCCCATCAGCACCACCACGTCGATCCCCAACGAGCGATGCCCGCTGGGCGCCCCGGCGAGCCCCTACTTCAGCTTCCTGGCGGTCGAGGACGGATGCCCTGTCCGTTGGAACCCGTGCCGGCCGATCCCCTGGTGGTTCAACCCGACGGGGGCAGTCCGTCCACTCAGCGAGATCCACGCCGCCTTCGAACAGGTTGCCAACGCCTCCGGACTGACCTTCGAGTACCGGGGCGCTACCACCAGGCGTTCCCGAGAGTGGTTCGAGTCCTGGGAGGGCTACGGGCTGGTCGTCGACTTCGCCGAGATCCCCGGTTCCGTCGTGGGACTCGGGGGGATCGCTTGGTCGATGGATGGCGTCCAGCGGGGCATGGTCCAACTCGATCCGACCATGATGACCTCCCCGAACCCGGTCGAGGCCCGCCGCCAGTGGCTCGACCTCACCCTCCACGAGATCGGTCACGCAGTCGGGCTCCACCACGTCGACCACCGAAGCGAGCGCATGTACCCGATGCTCACGGACCCGTTTCACGGGACGTTCGGTGGAGGCGACCTCCAGGGACTCCGCCACGTCGGTCGGGAGCAGGGCTGCGCTGGTCCAGCGGCCCAGACATCCGATGCGCCCGTCCTCCGCAGGGTTGTTGCGGAGTGACGCCCGTCGTCGGTTGACGAGACGGGAGGCGAACCGAGACCACGATCGAGGCGCCACCGAGTGCCGGACACCACCGGCGACTCCGACGAACACGTGCGATGCGCTGTTCCGGGTCAGGC
Organism: uncultured Actinomycetes bacterium; assembly: GCA_903925745.1. GTDB lineage: Bacteria > Actinomycetota > Acidimicrobiia > Acidimicrobiales > Microtrichaceae > SXMI01. Next base: position 3,695 of record CAIYGQ010000123.1, read on the forward strand.
CGAGACGGTCGTCAGTGGACCGGAGATACCCGGGGCAGACCTCGGCGAGCTGACCAACGGCCTCGTCGCGACGGCTGCCAGACGGCCGAGCACCGAGAGGTCCAGCGAGTTCGTGGGAGGGCCGCCTCCCCCTCAACAGGAACACGGACTCGACGTCGCTCCATCACTGGACGGCGTGCTGAGGTGACCGATGAGGCTGGGAAACCGGTCGAGTTCCGCAATCCCACGCTGGGGAGGGCTGGGCTGCCCGGCTGACCCCGGACGAGCCCCTCGGACGGCTCACGGGCGCGCGCCGACCCTGCTGTGACGAAGTTCTCAGCATCTGCCGGAACCTGCCGATCGATGTACCAGCAGACCCTCAGGAGGCAGGCATGCTCACCATCACCGAGTCCAGCGCACGTCACCGCACCGCATCCATCGAGGCGGATGTGGTGGACCTCGG
>CAIYGQ010000124.1 GCA_903925745.1 uncultured Actinomycetes bacterium
ACCGGGACCGCGCACGCAGAGACGCAGAACGTCGGAGCTGGTCCGTGCTCGACGCCTCGGCCCGGCTCGCCCCGTACGGCGACCTCGGGACCATCACGAAGTTCGGAATGGGACGCACCGTCTACCGGCCCGAGCGCTGACCGCACCAGCCCAGCGGGTCCCTCACGGCCGACACTCGGGAGGTCAGATCAGCCGTCGCCGCCGGAGGTCGGGCCACGGCTGTCCCGCACGGCGTTCTGCAGGTCGTCGAGCGGGACGACCGTCGGGACCGAGACCTGCACGAGCGGCCCGTCCTCGACCTGCTGCACCACTCGCACTCTCAGGCCTTCGGCGCTCTCCAGCGCCGTCAGGACACCGATCTGCACCCCGGCGAAGGCGTCGGACTGCACCAGCACCACGTCCTGACAACCGTCGACCACTCGTGGCAGCTCGTCGCGGAACGTCGACAACACGACGTGGCTCACCTCCGGACGTCTCCGCAGTACGACCGGAACCGCGACCTCCTCGACCACGCGGAGCCTGGTGTGGTCGGTCCCCCGGAGCCAGCGGATCAGCAGCGCCCCCACAGCGGCCGTGTCCTCGAACGCCCCCTGCGGGACCTCTGGCGACGACTCGTCGCTCACCACGAGGGTGAGCCTCCTCAGCCGTTCCGGCAGCGCGGCCTCGCGGAGCACACGGTGCAACACCGGCGCGTCCAGGTGCTCGGCGACGAGCGCGTCACGGTCTCGTTCATCCAGATCGTCGAGGACGGCCAGGCACGCAGAGGCCCAGCTGTGGACGTCGACCACCCGCTCCAACGGGCCCCGATCGACCAGGAAGTCCCGCTGGGAGGGGAACGGTCCCGGATCGTCAGGGAACCGGGGACGTACGTCCTTGCGGCTCACCGGCACCACGAGCGCCGTCGGGACATCGTCGGGCGTGACGACCTCGATGCCCCGGCCGTGCCGCAGGGTGACCACTGGTTCACACCTGACGTCGTCCGCGTCGACGCGGACAGCCTCGCCCATGCTGAACTCGTCGTCGTCCTCGTCGGCATCTTCGGCAACCAGGAGCACCCGCCGAGCTCCGGCCCAGGCTCCGACCACGCCGTGCTCGCCGACGTGCTCCCCGCCGACCACCGTCACGCCCACCCCGAGGGTGATGGGCGTTCCATCGACGTCGACCAGGTCGCTCGGAAAGGTCAGACGGAAGAGGTGCGACGACACCGAACCCCCGAGGCGCTGGACCGGCGCCACGGGCCGCAGCGGGATTCGGAACAGTTCCTGGCTCACGACGCACCACCTCCCTGAGGCTTCCCGATCTCGTCGACACAGCGTCGAACGTGCTCCCACCACCGCTCGACCTCCTCGACCGGGCATCCGAGTGCGGCGGCGCCGGCGTCCAGGTCGGGCTCGGGCAACTGAGCCATGTCCACCAGTTGCTCAGCGAGCTCGTCGACCGACACGGTCATGCCGTTCCCGGACGGAGGCGGCACCTCCCCGAGGGCGTCGGCGAGTTGGGCGATCATCGCTTCTCGCTCGACGTCAACGGCGGAGTCGGCCGGATCATCGGCCAATGAGGCCGACCTCGACGCCCCACTCGATCCCCCAGGCGAGACCAGCGGACGGCGCTGGACGGTGACCTGTCGCAGGCCGGTTATCTGCTCGTACTTCACAGGCAGCACGTCCCGCAGCATGTCCTCCAGTGCCGAGATCACGCCGGCCCACTCACCGGAGTGTTCAGCGGCGAGCGTCTCGAGCGACTCCAGGTCGGACGCCGCCACGGCTGGAGGAGGCTTCGCGCGCTTGCGGAACGCGTCGACGTCCCGGGAGATCCGGGCGTGGTCGGCCGACAGGCTGGGTCGGGCCTCACTGGCGTCGTCGCCGAGCGCACGGAACCAGCAGTTGTGCGCCCAGTCCCAGATCCGCTCGTCGTCGACCTGGCCGCCTCCAGACACCACCTCGCTGGTGTGCGGCCACGACCACGGCAGTTCGGCGGCCTCCGTGAACTCCGAGACGGAGGTGTTCGGATCGAGGATGAACGAGGCGAAGCTGTCGTGCCAGGCGCGCACGTCGGCCGCCCCCTCGATCCGGAGTCGTTGCGGGATGCCCACACGGGCACGGTAGAAGCGACGAGCGTCAGTGATCTCGTGCTTGAACACGGCCGCGATGCACCCTCGGAGGTCGGTCGTCGTGTCGGCCGCCCAGTTGGCGAAGGCGCCCGCTCCCCGCTTCTCCAGGTCGACGTAGCGACCGAGGACGAAGTCCTGGAAGATCGGCAGGTCGGGGTGGTCGTCCTCGACGTCGGCCCCGCGCTCGACGATCCGTGACAGCAGGCGCCTCGCTCGGTCGTTCACCGACTCCCGCTGCCTCGAGAACGCGACCACGTACTGGTGCAGGATCAAGGCGATCGCCTGCACGTCGGAGCAGTTCGGATCACCTGCACACTCGGCCTCCGGAGCCACGTGCGACGCCTGCGTGAGCGCCACGGCGAATCTGGCGAGGTCCTCGTACTCGGCAGCCCGGTCGGCACCCGACGGCTGCGATCCGGCCCGAGCACGTCGGACCACCTCGGCCACCTGCGCGTCGTCCAGACGACACGGCTCGGCGGTGGCCACAGGCTCTCGCACGACTTCCCCACCCCCGTTCGCTCCCGGATGGGCGATTCTGACGTCGTCCCGGGAAGCCGTCAACGACGGGCGGCCTCCGGCACCCACGGATTCGAGGACCGCCCGGGGCGGCGCCGCCACACGCATCACGCTCACGCCCCTCGCCGTGCGTCGCTGGACCGGTCGGCCACCCAGTCGGGCCAGCCCAGCGGTGCCTCGCCCATGGACTCGACGCTCACCCGCACCGGACCGACCTGCGTTCCGTTGATCGCCGTCGACCCCAGGAACGTCAGGTTGGGCAGCGATCGCAGCGATGCGTCCGGCAGGTCGAGGTCCGCCTCGAGCATCCGACCCGAGTGACCCCGGCTGCGTCCGCAGAGGATGGTGGACGCGTTGGTGAGGACTCCTTCGGCCTCCGCCTCCAGGTTGCGCAGGTGCTGCGTGGCCAGGTGACAGCAGATGTTGCGCTTGCGGCTCTCGTTCAGCACGTGCCGGAGCGCTCCGCCGGCGGCGCGCTGCACCTCCTCCAGGTAGAGGACGACCGGCGGGTCGGCCAGGGTCCGCCTGGAGGTCGCTGCGGCGAAGAGCTCGAGCAGGATCGACGTGACCAGGTGGCAGGCGTCGGCGTCGGGCGGGGTCCGGACGAGCACGATGGCACCCGGCCGCAGCATCTCCTCGATCGACACGTCCGGACGCTCGCTGCACAGCACGTCACGGATCCCGTCGTGACCGAGCACCGCCGGCTTGGACCGCAACCAGCGCTGCAGCTCGGCGTTCTCGGTGCGGCCGCCGGCGTTCAGGAGCCGGACGGTCTCGAGCTCGTCGACCAGTGGCCAGCCCTCCTCGAGGGCGGCCTCCCGGAGGTGCTCGGCGAAGGACTGGTCGGAGATGAGCGACCCGATCCGGTGCAGCGGCCAGTCCGAGCACGCCAGGAGCCGGAGGGCGGCGAGCAGGTTGTTGCGGCCGACCGGTCCGTGGAACTCCGAGGGCACGTCGGCCACCAGCCCGTCGTGCAGCGCCCCGACGTAGTCGAGGCGCTTCGAGGGGTTCCCGCTGGGACGGAGCAGGTCCAGGCGACTCGATCGATCCGGGTAGGTGGTGTCGAGCACCACCACCCGGTGCTGGCGCTCCTCCGGCACCATCGCCGCGACCCGGTGCAGCAGGTCGCCCGAGGAGTCGAGGATCCACGTGGTGCGCTCGGCGAGCACGTCCTGAGTGGCCAGGCGGTACAGGAGCGTCGACTTGCCGCAGCCGGAGGCCCCGAGCACGGCCACGTGCTGGGTTCGGTCCCGTACGCCGACGGTGAGGTCCCGTCCGTCTGGCAGCGACCCGAGCGACACGGCGTCGGTCGGGTCCACGCCCGCCACCACCTCGTCGAGGTCCTCGAGCCCGGCACCGCTCGGGATGCCCGGCAGGTCGCCTCGACTCGACAGTGGCCACGACAGGAGGAACGACAGTTCGTCGCAGGTCACCAGGTCCGAGAGCGTCCGGCTCGTCGAGCCGATCCACGGCCGACCGGTCCGGAAGCACTCGAGCACCTCGTTCGGGTTCCGGGCCGGGTCGACGTCGTAGCCGCCGCCGATGAATCGCTGCGGGGAGGCCGCCACCCGGTAGCCGTCACCGTTGGTCGTGTCGAACGAGGCGGTGAGCGTGGAGGCGATCGCCCCCACCTCCGAGTCGGCGAGTCCGTCGGCGCCGACGAGGACGACCTGCACGACCGCCGGGTCGGTCCGGTAGGAGGCGGCTGCATCGGCCAGCGTGGCCCAGACCCGAGAGGCGGATCGGTCGGTGGCCTCGTCGAACCGCAGCGCCGTGAGGGCGGCCAACTCCGACTCCTCATCCGGTGCGAGCGCCGTCGGCGTGACCGTCACCGCCAGGTCGAGCCGCTGCTCCACCGCTGCGAGCGCAGCCAGCATCCGGTCCCAGGCACCGGGACCGGGGAACGAGAATCGCAGGGGGAGTTCGACCGACGATCCGCTGCCGACCGGCACCGACGCCCGGGTCTGTCGGATGAACCGCACGTCGCCACCGGTGGGCAGGTCGAGGGACTCGGGGTCGATCGCCTCGACGTGCCACGGACTCCGAGGGGCGCCGAACATGGCGAGGGCGACCCGGAGCAGGGCGTCGAGCTCGGTGGCGTCCACGTCGACCGTCGACAGGAGGAGGTGCGCAGTCAACCGCCGGTCGGCCGCACCCCCCCAGTGCAACCAGACGGTGACGTGCGTCGTCGCCGAGACGGCTCGAGCCGCTTCCCACAGCGACAGGAAGGGCGACCTCGGGTCGCACCCGGGAACCGTGGCGTCGACCGACCGCAGACGTACGGCAGCCCGGTGGACGGCCAGCGGTCCGCCCTCCCACGGATCCTCGTGGTGCTCCTCCAGCAGCGCCACCGTGCGGATCAACTCGTCTCGTGGTTCATCGTGGTTCGACATGCTCTGGTGATCTCCCTTCGTCGCTGACGCAACGCTGCGCCACGGAGTCCCTGACGGACGGCGCCGGGCAGGCGCCCGTGGTCATCGCCGTCCGTCAGGCCGCGCTGCTGCCGGAACCTCCGCTGGTTCCGGGCACCCAGAGAGGAGTCCCACGTGTCGGAGCGAATCACCGTCGAGATCGAGACCTCGACCCACGTCCGGTACCACTACCTCGACGGCGTCGTTCCTCACCCGGAGCTCGTCGAGATCGCCGAGGAGTCGTTCGCAGACCCCGACGCCGTGGCGCAGGTTCCCGGAGCGACCAGCTTCGACTTCGTCACGGTGATCCTCTTCCCGTTCGAGGGCCGCGTGCTGCGCCACGTCCTCGCGGAGCCCGAGACCTACTTCTGGGGCACCGAACTCACCCGGGACGATCTGGCCGACGCCGGGTACCCGGAGGCGAGGACGACCTCTCTCCGGTTCGTCCTGACGACGTCCGGGGCGATCATCCCCCTCCGGGACCACGAGTCCGTGATCAGCCCGGAGGTGTACGTCGAGTGAGCGAACTCGACCTCGTGGCATCCCCAGCGGGAACCCCCCCTGTCCGGCGGCGATCCGGGGATCTGTGACGAAGTTCTCAGCATCTGCCGGAACCTGCCGATCGATGTACCAGCAGACCCTCAGGAGGCAGGCATGCTCACCATCACCGAGTCCAGCGCACGTCACCGCACCGCATCCATCGAGGCGGATGTGGTGGACCTCGG
>CAIYGQ010000125.1 GCA_903925745.1 uncultured Actinomycetes bacterium
ACGATCCAGGCCGGCCGGCGGGCGAAGTCGTACACCGCCGGGAACCCTACGTGGAGCGGGTCGCCGCCACCGCAGCACCCGCGCCGTAGGTTGACGTCGTGAGCGACTCCCCCACCTCCGTCCACCCGAACTCCACGCCGGTCCCCCCGGTCGACACCTCGCCCGACCGACTCCGGGGACTGTGGCGCTGGAACGTCGGCCTGACCGGCCTGCACGCCGTGCAGGCGGTGCTGATCCTGGTGCTGAGCGGCGGTTTCGCCATCTCGATCACCTCCACCTTCCCGACGGGCCCGCCGGGCAGTCGCCTGAGCGACCCGCAGCCGCTGTTCGACCTGCCCATCGGCATCGCGGTGGCCGTGTTCCTGGCACTCGCCGCGCTCGACCACCTGCTGACCGCCACCGCCGGACGGGCCACCTACGAGGCGGATCTGGGGCGGGGCATCAACCGGTTCCGCTGGGTCGAGTACTCGTTCAGCGCGTCCCTGATGATCGTGCTGATCGCGGCGTACTCGGGTGTCACGGACATCACGGCCGTCGTCACGATCGTGGGCGCCAACGTCGCCATGATCCTGTTCGGCTGGATCCAGGAACGGACGAATCCGCCGGGTCGCACGTCCACGAGCATGCAGGCGTTCTGGTTCGGCACCATCGCGGGGCTGGCGCCGTGGGTGGCGATCTGGATCAACGTGATCGGTGCCGAGACGGTGCCCGGGTTCGTCTACGGGATCGTGGTGACCGAGCAGGTCCTGTTCTTCAGCTTCGGGCTGAACCAGTGGCTGCAGTACCGGCGGGTCGGGAAGTGGGCCGACTACCTGCACGGCGAGCGCGTGTACCTGGTGCTCAGCCTGGTGGCGAAGTCCCTGCTGGCCTGGCAGATCTACGGCGGGTCGCTCGCCAACTGACCAGCCGACCGGCGGCCGGCCGGGGCCGGTCGACGCGCCCGGTCAGTCGCCGGCGGTCGGCAGGACGTGGTCGGCGAAGCGGTCCCGCAGGTCCTTCTTGGAGAACTTGCCGACGCTGGTCTTGGGTACCTCGTCGATGAACACGACGTCGTCGGGGAGCCACCACTTGGCGACCCGGCCGTCGAGGAACTCGATCAGCTCGTCAGCGGTCAGCTCGGCGTCGGGGGCGACGACCACGCAGGCGAGCGGCCGCTCGGACCACTTGGGGTGCGGCACGCCGATCACGGCGGCCTCGGCCACGGCGGGGTGCGCCATGATCTCGTTCTCCAACTCGACGGAGCTGATCCACTCGCCGCCGGACTTCACGACGTCCTTGGTGCGGTCGACGATCCGCACGTAGCCGTCGGGGGTGATGACCGCCACGTCGCCGGTGCGCAGCCACCCGTCGTCGGTGAACGACTCGGGCGAGCGTGGGTCGTCGTGGTAGCTGGCGGTGATCCACGGCCCGGCCGCCTGCAGTTCGCCGCGACTCGTCCCGTCCCAGGGCAGCTCCTCGCCGGTCGCCTGGTCGGCGATGCGGAGCTGCACCCCGACGAGCGGCCGCCCCTGGGTGGCGCGCAGGTCGGCGAGCTCCTCGTCGCTGCCGTCGGCCAGCCACGACACGACGTTGGCGACGGAGGCGACGGGGCTGGTCTCGGTCATGCCCCAGGCCTGCAGGATCGGCAGGCCGACCTGCGCCCGGTACGCCTCGGACAGGGCCTTCGGCACGGCGGACCCGCCGCAGGGGATGACCCGCAGGGCCGAGGTGTCCCGGCCCGCCAGCTCCGGCAGCACACCCATCCAGATGGTCGGCACCCCGGCGGCGAGCGTCACCCGCTCGGACTCGATGAGCCCGGCGAGCGCAGCCGGGACCATGTTCGGGCCGGGCATGACGAGCGTGGACCCGGCCGCCACACCGGCGTGGGCCAGACCCCACGCGTTGGCGTGGAACATGGGCACGACCGGGAGGATCGTGTCGGACTCCGACACACCGACGGAGTCGGTGAACATCGCGGCCATGGTGTGCAGGTAGGTGCTGCGGTGCGTGTAGACGACACCCTTGGGGTTGCCGGTGGTGCCGGACGTGTAGCACATCGACGCGGCCCGGAGTTCGTCGTCGATCCGGAACTCGGCCGGCTGCTCGGCGGCCAGCAGGGCCTCGTGGTCGAGCAGCTCCACCCCGTCGAGCCCGTCCAGGTCCGTCACCGGAGCGCCGTCCTCCATGACGACCAGGTGGCGCACGGTCGTGAACGTCGGCACCAGCGGTGCGAGCAGGCCGAGCAGCGACCGGTCGACGAAGATCACCTCGTCCTGTGCGTGGTTGACGATGTAGGTGACCTGTTCGGGGAACAGCCGGATGTTGAGCGTGTGGAGCACGCGTCCGCTGCAGGGTGCGGCGAAGTACAGCTCCAGGTGCCGGGCGGTGTTCCAGGCGAAGGTGGCGACCCGACCGTCGGCCGACACGCCCAGCGTGTCGAGCGCTGCGGCCAGACGCCGGGTGCGGTCGGCCCACTCGCCGTGGGTGACCCGCTCCACGCCACCCACGGTGGCGGTGACGATCTCCTTCCTCGGCGAGAGGCGTTCGGCCCGCTCGACGAACCCGTCGAGTGTGAGCGGTCGGTCCTGCATGGTGCCCTGCACGTGTCCCCCCGGTGGGCTCGTGGCGGGACCGTCACGGGTCCCGCCGGTAGCGTTGGCGCAGCGTAGGCCCGCCGTGGCGTCCGACGCCGACCGACCGCACCACTCCCCAGCGCACACCGCCCCACCGTGACCGACGCCGACCTCGCCCCCGATCGACCGACCCACCCGTCGTGGTTCCTGCCCGTGGTCGGCGCGGCGATCATCGCACTGGTCGTCGCCAACAACTTCGGCAACGTCATCTGGGCCGAGTGGGTGATCGACCAGCCGTTGGCGCTGCTGGCGCTCAACTCGTCCAACAAGTACCTGCTGGCGACGTCGGTGAACACCGACCTGCTGCCGGTGCTGGTGATCTCGACGCTCCGGTTGATGGCCCCGGATCCGCTCTTCTACGCCATCGGCTACCTCTACGGCGACCGGGCGCTGCGGTGGGCGGGCAACGTCTTCCCGGGCATCCAGCCGGTCATCGAGCAGGCCCGCGCCGAGGACGGGTCGTTCCGCTGGCTCATGACGACGCTGCTGGTGATCATGCCGAACAATCCGATCTGTCTCATCGCAGGCGTGGTTCGGGTGCCCTTCATCCGCTTCCTGACGTTGGCGCTGGTCGGCACGATCGGCCGCATCCTGCTCATGCGGGTGATCGGCTCGATCTTCGAGGACGAGATCGAGGACCTGCTCGAGGTCGTGGCCCGCTACCAGCGTTGGTTCCTGCTGGCGTCGATCGTGTTCGTCGTCGGCTACGTGGCGTACCAGACGAACCGGCGGCGCGGCCTGATCGGGGCGGTCGAGGAACTCGAGGAGGACCTGGGCGACTGAAGCGCCCGCAACACGGCGGTGTGACAGGTCGATTCGGTCCGTGAGTGGGCCCGTGGCCGCCTAGCGTGAGCCACCAGAGGAATCCATGGTGGCGGGCGGACGACGGAACCAACTCGAACTGATCGACCGCATCGGCGGGGGCGCCCACGGTGAGGTGTGGCGTGCCCGGATCGACGGTCGCCTGGTCGCCGTCAAGCTGCTCGGCGGCGTGGCGGTCCCCAAGGAGGCCCAGCTCCGCTTCGCCCGTGAGCACTCGCTCCGGCTGGAGCACCCGCACCTGGTCGCACCCCGGGGCGTGGTCGAGGTCGAGGGGGAGATCGGACTGATCACCGATCTGGTCGATGGCCGGGACCTGGCCGATCTTGCGGCGGCCAACGGCGGCGGCCTGCCCGACCCGGTCGTGGCGTGCGTCGCTGCGCAGCTGCTCGACGCGCTGGGGTTCCTCCACGATCGACACATCGTCCACCGGGACGTGACCCCCACGAACGTGCTGGTCACCCGCGGCGAGGACGGGCTCCTCCTGGCCAAGGTCGGTGACCTGGGTTCCGCCCTCGATCTGGACGGCCCGCGGCTGACCAGCACACCGGGCGTGGTGGGGACCGTCGGGTTCGCCGCACCCGAGGTGCTCGGTGGTGCCGACGCCGAACCGACTGCCGACCTGTTCTCACTCGGCCGCACGCTCGAGCAGGTTCGGGCCGAACCACCGGTGGCACCGGACGCCGCACTGGGCACCCTGCTCGAGGCACTCACCAACTCGGACCCGGACCGGCGTCCCCCGTCGGCCGCCGCCGCCACTGCGCTGCTGGGCACGCCCGCGCCGGTCACCGACGACGAGCTCGTCGTGCCGCGACTCCCGCCACTCCCCGCCCGCCGCCGGCCGACCGGCCGGATCCCACTCGCCCTCGCCGCTGCCGCCGCCGTGCCGCTGGTGGTGCTTGGCGCCTGGCTGCTCGCCGGCCGCGACGGCGACGTCGAGGTACGGGGCGAGGCACCGCCGGCGACGACCGTCCCACCGGTGGCGTCGCAGGTCGTGGTCTCCGGGACCGAGGGTGCCGGGTACGACTCGTCTGTCGGGGTCGACCGCGACGGCCGCCCGGTCGTGGCGCACACCGACCTGACCGACGGCACCCTCGTCGTGACCGCGTGTGAGGACACGACCTGCGCGCAGGCGTCGTCGACCTCTGTCGACCCCCGTCCCCGCAGCGGCTACTACCCCACACTGGCGCTCACCCGGGCCGGACTTCCGGTCGTCGCCGTGCAGGACTCCTCCACCGGCGAACTCGTCGTGCACCGGTGCGCCGACCCAACCTGCGCCACCGCCGAACGCTCGACCGTGCCGCTCCCCGGCACACTCGGAGCGGAGATCGCCGCCCGGTTCACCTCCGTGCGCCCCGAACCGCTGGATCGCAACGCCAGCCTGCTGCCCCGCCTGCGTCTCGATGACGACGTCCCGGTCCTGACCTTCGACGACGTGACGACCGACCAGGTGTGGCTGGCCCGCTGTGCCGACCCGACGTGCGCCGGCGGCTGGACGGTGACGGCGGTCGGGCCGGGTGCCGGCGGTTCGCTGGCGATCAGTGCCAGCGGGCTGCCGGTGGTCGCCGGCACCGGGCGGGTCGGGCCGCTGAGCTTCGGCGCCCTGTGGGTCGCCGAGTGTCTGGACGACACGTGCGCGACGTCGCGGCGGCTGCAGACGACCTCGAACGGATCGACCGCCAGCATCGCCGCCGGCCCGGACGGTTGGACGGTGGTGGCGGTGTCCTACATCTCGCCGGCAGAGTCCGACGGCCTGGTGGTGCTGGGCTGCCCGGTCGGCTGCGCCCAACCGACCGTCACGCGTCTGGTGGATCAGAGCGACCCGGACGGCAACCCGAGCGTGGCCATCCGGTCCGGCCGACCGGTCATCGCGTTCCGGGCCAAGAACGCACCGGCCCCCGGACTCCAGTTCGTCGACTGCGCTGATCCGGCGTGCATCGACGTGACCCGTTCCATGGGCATCAACGCCGAGGTGCCGGAATCCGAGCGTCAGGCCGAGGCCGGCCACGACGTGTCACTGTCCGTCGCCCCGGACGGTCGAGCAGTGGCATCCAACAGCCTGCTGCCCGCCGACCGGACCGTCACCCCACCGCAGTTGGTGGTGTCGGCAGATGTCTGACGCATCCGACGGGGCGACCTCCGACGGGCCGAGCGGCCCGTGGGGGGTGGAGCGGCTCTCGGACTGGTTCACTGCGTTCCACGCCACCGACGACGCCCGACGACGCAGCCGCGCCGCCGCAGCCCGGCGTGGCGTGCCGGACCTGTCCGACGACCTGCACCACGAGTGGTTCCTGTCGGTGTGCACAACCCTGGAGCGCGTCCGTTCCGGCGACGGCGCCGTGCCCGTGTGGATCGCGTCGGAGGAGGCCGCCACGGCCTACGTCCTGCGGGCGCTGGACAACGATGCCGTGGATGCCGCCCGTCGGCGGTCCCGGGAGCCGGAGGTCCGCCGACCCCGCCACGCCGATGACCGCGACGACCTCGAGCCCGGTGTGGACGACGAGGGTCTGGCCCGGGCCGACCTGGACCAGGCGCTCACCCAGGTGGTGCGCGACCTGAACGACCACCTGCGTGATGGCACCGGCGGTTGTCCGGGGTGCCCATCGGAGCTGACGGTCAGGATCTGTCTGGGGGTCGTCGCCCGGCTCCGGGATCCGCGTCGCCGACCGCCGGCCGACCAGTTGCGGGGCGGGACCACCGAGTGGGACCAGCTCGTCTACGAGGTCATGGCCGTGGTGGCACCCGAGCGGGTCGCCACCACCGAGGACGGCCGGATGGCCGAGCGGACCCGGCAGGCCAAGCGCCGCTGCGGCGGGTGCGCCCGGCAACTGCTGGACGACCTGCTGGGCCGCCACCTGGACGGGGGCATGCCGTGACCACTCCTTGCTTCAGCCGTCCCGAACGACCGTTGCCGACCCGGTGTCACAGCGGGACCACCGTCGCCGCTTTCCCACAGGACGGAGGACGGAGGTGATCCGCATGAGCACCACCTGGGACAGCGAGTTGTGGCGGTGGACGCTGGCACCTGAGCACCCGGCGGCACCGACCAGCACGCTGGCGGTGCACCGGACCGACGGGATCCGGGTGATCGTCGACGAGTCCACCGGGAGCGTGGTCGAGATCGCTCTGGACGCCACCGACTCCTCCGGCCGCCTCGACGACGCCACGGCCGCAATCGCACTCGACCTGGTCGGGACCCTGCCGAGGTTCGACGGTGAGGTCGTCGAACTGGATGACGACCGACACCGTCGACTGATCGACCTGACCGATGGTGATCGTGTCGGCGGTGACAGCACCGCTGCGGGCGACCCGTGGCCCGTCGACCTGGCCGACGCCCCCACTGGCGTCATCGACCTGTCCTCGGTGAATGCGCTGTTCGACGTTGCACGCGGTGTCCTGACGGTCACCGCAACAGTTGACCCGGCCGCCTACCCGCCGGCCGTCGCAGCCCTGCGGGTGGAACTCACCGACGCCGACGGTCTGCTGCTGGCATTCGCACCGTTCCGGTTGTCGACCGACCCCGGGCAGCCGGCCGCGCTGGCCGAGCTGGTGGTTCCGGGCGGTCCACCGGCACCGGGAACGGGTCTCCGGGTGCGGGAGGTCCGGCCGTGACCCGCGGATGGAGGGTCCGATCGACCAGCAGGTCGACGCGCCCTGCCCGGTCACTTCTCGTTGGGGTCGCCGCAGTCCTCGTCGCAGTCGTCACCGCCACGGCCGGTTGTGGCGGGCAGCCGAGCGACGACTCGTCGCAGCAGACGACCAGGGTCACCCCGCCGGTCTCGTCAGCGCCGAGCACGCTCCGCCCGAGCGGGCTCGCCCCGTCGACCGCCCCGGCCGCGACCGCTCCGCCCACGCTCCCGCCGACCACCGCGCCTCCGCCAACTGCAGCTGCGGTCTCGACTGATTCGACCGACCCGAGCCTCGCCCAGTGCCGGGCCGCGGCCGACAACGCACCCGCCCAGCCGGTCGAGTCGGCGACCCCCGAGTTCGCAGCCCGATGCTGGATCCTGGCGTTCGACAACGGTCAGGACGCCGCATTGGCCACCATGTTCACCGACCCGCAGGTGCGCAGTGGCGTGCAGGCTCAGGACACGGAAGCGTGGGCCGCACTGCAACTCGTCGATGAGCGAGTGTCCGAGTTCGAGTTCAGCTGCGAGGATTCGGCCGACGAGCCCGCCGGCACCAAGTGGTGTTGGTCGCCCTGGCCGGACGACGAGTTCGGCCCGGTGCAGACAGCGCTCCGACTGACTGTGGTGCAGATCGGCGACCCGCCCTTCTGGGCGGTCCAGGACGGCTTCGTCGGCCCGTGAGGACGGTAGGTCCGTTCAGACGCCAGCCCTGGCTTCCCGGTACCACACCGTGAACGTCGACGAGGCCCGCCGACTCGCCACCGAGGCACACCGCGGTCAGCTCGACAAGAGCGGGGCTCCGTACATCGGCCATCCGCTGCGCGTGGCGAAGCGTCTGGATTCGGTCGACGAGCAGGTCGTGGCGCTGCTCCACGACGTGCTCGAGGACACCCCCGTCACGGTCGACCAGCTGACAGCGGCCGGGGCGACCGATACACAACTCCGGGCACTGCGGCTCCTCTGCCACAACGCTGACGTCGACGACAACACCTACTGGCGCAGCGTCCGGTCCGACCCGTTGGCGCTGATCGTGAAGATCGCGGACATCGCCGACAACACCGACCCGGCTCGGGTCGCCCGACTGGATGCGGCGACGGCCGAACGGCTTGCGGCGAAGTACCGCAACGCGCTCGCTGTCCTGTCCTGGGGCGAACAGGTCGACGGCGTCCAGCGTCGACCGGCCGAGTGGCCGAGGATGCGGGCCATCCTCGAGCCATCCGCCGGGACGCTGGGTGAAGGCGTCCTCGCCGGCACGGTCCGTGTCGACCCGGGTTCGCTCCCGGCCATCCCCGACCGATCCCGCCCGTACCCGATCGACCTCGACCAGCCCGGTGTCCAGGTCGATGACACGCACACCTACAGTCTGCTGGTGTCGGAACGACGAGCGGACCCGGGGATGTTCCTGGGGCGGGTCCGCCGTTGTGCCGACTGCGGCCTCGGGTTCCGCACCCAGGATGCCGACCTGAGGGAGCTGTACGAGGCCTCGTGGATTGCGGAACTGGCCTGCCCGTTCTGCGGGCGGCACGCGTTCAACGTCGAAGCCCTCTACTCGGACGAGGTTTACGTCCGGGGCCCCGACGGGAAGATCCGCGAGCGGGACACCTGAGCTGGTTCCACCGGTCACTGTCGAACCCACCCGGAACGACCAGCCGCGAACCTCACACGGCGTTCACGGTGGTCACGTAACTGCCCACTCCACTCACCGTGTATGCGGCGACTCGGACCCTGCACTGCTGGCCGGCACAACTGAAGTAGGCGCTGGTGTCGTAGGTGCGGTCGGCGACCGTGGTCCACCCACTGACGACCGGTGGGCCCGACGGCAGCACCGTCACGTACTGCACCTCCACCCGGTAGCCGAGAGGGACTTCCACCGGCGACCAGCTCACCGTGATGGTGTCACCAGCACGAGAGGCGCTCACCGACGCCACCTGACCAGACGACTGACCGAAGCCCACCGACACCGGCGTCAACGAATCGGTGTACGTCCCGTTCCCCAACTGCCCTAAGCCGTTCGACCCCCAGCACTTCACCTGACCGCCCGCAACCAACGCACACGAATGCCCGTAGCCGGCGGCGATCTGGGTGACCCCCGACAGACCCGACACCAACACCGGCGTCAACGAATCCACTGTCGTCCCGTTCCCCAACTCCCCGTAGAGGTTCCACCCCCAGCACTTCACCTGACCGCCCGACACCACCGCACACGAATGCCCGTAGCCGGCGGCGATCTGGGTGACCCCCGACAAACCCGACACCAACACCGGCGTCAACGAATCCACTGCCGTCCCGTTCCCCAACTCCCCGAAGTTGTTCCACCCCCAGCACTTCACCTGACCGCCCGACACCACCGCACACGAATGCTGGTAGCCGGCGGCGATCTGGGTGACCCCCGACAAACCCGACACCGACACCGGCACCCACGAGGAGTTGAACGTCCCGTCACCCAACTGCCCGTCCAGGTTGTACCCCCAGCACTTCACCTGACCGCCCGCAACCACCGCACACGAATGGTCGGAGCCGGCGGCGATCTGGGGGGTCAGGGTGGGCGCGGTCAGGAGTGCACCGATCGATGGCTGAGTCAGGATTCGGTCGGCGACGGCCCGTGTAGCAGCAGTCAGCTCTTCGGAGCCTCCGTTGTACACCAGGGAGTGGACATCACCCCCGACCCCGAGCTTGGAGAGGGTGAAGTCGCAGACGATGTCCGACTTGAAGCAGATGGAGTGGACGCGCGAGCGCATCTTGACCGGCAACTTGGCCTTGTAGGCCCGAGACGGTTCGATCTTGTAGTCGCGGTGGGCGTACGGGCGAAGGCTCATGTCGCCGACGGTCCAGGAGATTCCGTTCGAGCCCCGGTCCGCGGTCCCGTGGTGCACCGCTTCCTTGGCCCCGCCGCGCCGGTCACCGTCGGCGAGCAGGACTGTGCCGTCGATACGGCGGAGGATGTCGTCCTGACGAGTGCGATCGAGCTCGTTGATGATTCGGTGGGCAACCATCGCGCCCTGCGAGTACCCGGCGAGCACGATCCGCTGGCCCGGACACGACCGCGCGTATCCCTGGAGTGTCGCAACTCCTTCGGCGACTCCGGTCTCAATGCCATCGAAGTACTGGTTGATCTTCCTCCGGAACAGGAGCTCGACACCGTTGGCGGGGTATGCGCAGAGCGCAGCGAGTTCGATAGTGATGTTCGCATTGTCGAACCGCCGTTGGAGAGAGCTGTAGACGTTCCTCACACGAGTACCGACAGCATCCTTCGGAGGCTTTCCGTACACCGCGGACCCGGGTAATTCGCCGGACCCTCGGGCCCCGAGCATCAACACGTCAGCGCAACTGTTGCCCGCAGGCTCCAGCAGGTTGGGCATCGGGCCAACTCGACGGACGGTGTCGCTGCTCTCGAGTGCTGCGCTCAGGTCAGCCGGGACAGGCGGTGGTTCAGACGACGGCGTGAAACGAATCGTGATCACACCTGCTGCGAGCGCACTCGACGTGGTCGGAGTCACTGCGACTGCAGTGTCGCCGAATGCGAGCCAGTCGGTGATCAGCGGGGATCCATCGCATGCCTCACCGAGTGAGGCGCCTGAGCCTGCAGAGGGTGCAGCAACGCCCGCGCACCCGGGGCCGGCGTACGTCACCGTCAACTCACCGATGCCACCAGCCGCAGTACCCGGATAACTCCACACCGGTCGCTGCCCCGGACCGAGCGGCGGCGAGCTCGCTGTCACACCATCCTCGAGTGCGCCAGCGTCAACATCGCTCAACTGCGACACCGTTGCGGTGACCGCTCCAGCGGTGCCGACTTCGTTGCCGTCCGCCACGTTGAGCGTGTAGTCGGTCCCTGCCTCGAAGTCAGCGAACGCGATCACCCCGGTCGCGTTGCAACCGGCCGCTGAAGCGATCTCGGCACCATCGGACCGGGTAATCGTCACATCAGGACAGCTTCCGACTGGACCGGCGACCTGAACCGCTCGAATCCCGTTCGAAGTCGGCGAGAACACGAAGTTGACGGTCTGACCTCGCGACGCTGAGGGGCTCGTGACGGTTCCTGGATCCGGAACGGTGCCTCCGCCGAGAGGAGCGACACTCGCAACGGTGATCCCGCCGGCGGACACACTCGCCGGAGTGAGGTTGAGAACCTCGACGGTACCGGGCCCGTTCGGGGCCGGGAGGTGAGCACCTCCGCATCCAACGCCCTCACCGGTCACACCATCAGCGTCCGACACCCGCAGGAGCACACAACGCGCCGGTTCCGACGTCGCGACGACGATTTCGGAACCGGGGGCGTCGACCGTCCACGCTGCAGACCCGCCCGCCCTCAGCGTCGGCGCAACTGCGGGCACTGCTCCACCAGTCATCTGAAGCGCGGCATGGAGCACGACCGCCGTCGCTGAGGTGGAAGCGGAGCCGGCGTTCCGCACCTCGACGGTGAACTGTCCCGAGACTGGGAGCTTGGTGAATACCGCACCCGGCGCCCCCGGCAGCGATGACGTTGCGGTAGCCACGTCGGCGAGAAGCAACTGCACATCGAGATCGCCAGCGCCGGCAGCGACGAAGGACACCACCTGACCTTGGATGGCGGTGAATCCAAATCGAGCGCGTTGTCCCGGAACCAGGCTCGGAACGACCATCTGATCGTCCAACTGCACCGTGGAACCAGTCGCCGGAGTGGACCCCCACAGGGTGAACACGCCCGATGCAATCGCCGTGTTCGCAGTCACCCGCACCCGATACGTGCCCGCGGCGGGGAGTTCAACGCTCTCGGTCCCGCACCCGACGACGCTTCCCAACTCGCTGCCCTCGTCGCCGAGGACCATCACGGACGGACAGGCGCCCTGGTCGGCACCCCGCATTGCGAGATCCACCCGTTGGGCCTCTGACACGTCGAGCAGGAGTTCCTTCGAACCACCTGCAGCCAACGCTCAGATCGGCGTGGGTTCGCCCAACTCCAGCGATGGCTGCGATGACGTCACCGAGAAGTACCCCTGCACGTCGACGATGAAGTGCCCGGACCCGCCGAAGTTGCGGATCATCAGGTCCCGCACGTCGGACGCAGCGAGGGTGACGGTTCCGGTGTTGGTGATCCCGACACCGGACCGATAGTTGATGAAGGCGGACGTGGGGTTCGACCCGTCGTTCGGTGCGACTCGCGCAAACCCGGATCCCAGTGGCGTCACGGCGGTGACCGAGACCTCGGCCGCTGATGCCGACTCGGGGATCCCACAGTCGGACGCACCGCCCTGGCCGGTGAGCCCTGCCCCACCGATCTGGAAGACCTGCGAGGATCCGCCTGCGATGGGCCCGGCGGACCCGGCCCGGGTGTCCGCAGCGCGACACGGCACTGACAGTGGCGTGTAGCTCGTCGGTTCGCCCGGGCGGTGGAACCCCTGAACGTCGACCACCAGGTGGATCGTGCCCGAGGGTTCGCCGTAGTTGAACGCCGCCAGGTCGGAGGATTTGCGCAGCGACAGCGGCACGGTACCGGTGTTGGTGATCCCGACACCGGCCTGGTAGTTGATGAAGGTGGTGGTCGGCTCGGCTCCGTTGTTCGGAGCCAGTCGGAGGTACCCGGATTTCGTCGGCGTCACCACCGTCACTGCGACCTCGACCGCAGTCGCCTCTGCTGGGACCCCGCACGTGGCCGCGGCGCCCTGGTTGGTGATCCCGGTGCCGCTCGCCCTCAGGTACCGGACGCCGAAGGGCCCGAAGAGGTTGCTGGTGGGGATGGCCCCGAAGATGACGTTGCGGGTATCGAGCACACGACACGGGGACGCCAGCGGCGTGTACCCGTTGTCGCCCGACGGCGACCAGTAGCCCTGGACGTCGATGATGACGTGCGCACCCGCAGGTGAGTAGTTGAACACCGCCAGATCCTCGGGCTGGCCCGAGGCGAGGGTCACGGTCCCCGTGTTGGTGATCCCGACGCCAGCCTGGAAGTTGATGAACGTCGACGAGGGAACCTGTCCGTTGTTCGGCGCGACCCGCAGGAACCCGGTGGCGAGCGCCCCCGTCACCGTGACCGACACCTCCACCGCTCCTGCCGCGCCCGGAACGCTGCAGTTCGAAGAGGTGTCCGAACCGGGGGCGGGCTCGGTGATTCGGAACGAGCGACTCCCGAATGGACTGGCGGCGTCGGACCCGGGAACGCGACCCTCGGCGCTGGTGCGAGTGTCGACCGATCGACACGGAAACGACAGCGGAACGTACCGGAGCCCCGATGTCGGGCCGGCACCGTCAGCGACTCCGGCGCTCGCCACCGGGGCTGGCGCTCGAAGGTTCACACCCGCCGACGCCACCGGCGCGACTCCGGCAAGGATGGACGCCACCAGCGCAATGACTGTCGGGATGACCATCATCGCTCGCGCTGGACGGCTCCGATGCGCACCGTTCGTGCCCGTCGCAATCCTGCTCATCAGATGCCGATCACCTGCACGGGTGTCGACGACGGGTTCGTCGACCCGGTGCCAAGCTGTCCAACGTCGTTGCCTCCCCAGCAGCGGAACACCCCCGTGGTCGACACCGAACAGGAGTGCAAGCCTCCGGACCCCACGGCAGCCACGCCGCTGGCCTGTCCGGTGACCACGACGGGGTTCAACCGTGGTGTGGTCGTGGAGCCGTCACCGAGCTGGCCCGAACTATTGCGGCCCCAGCACGAGAGCGAGCCTGCCGTGGTGACTGCGCACGTGTGCCAGTCACCAGCGGACATCCGCGAAACCCCTGAGCCCAGACCTGTCACAGCTGTCGGAGTCGAACGATTCGTTGTTGTTCCGTCACCGATCTTGCCATCGGTGTTCCCGCCCCAGCACTTCGCCGCGCCCGACGTGGAGACAGCACAGGTGTGCGACAACCCCGCCGTGATCTGGCTCACTCCGGAACCCAGGCCAACCACGTTGACTGGGCTCAGCCGGTCGGTCGTGGTGCCGTCGCCGAGTTGGCCGCTGACTCCGAGGAAGCCGATCTGGTTCGAGCCCCAGCACTTCACACCTCCTGCCGCCGTCAGCGCACAGGTGTGACCGCCACCGGCCGCGATCTGGGTAACTCCCGATGCCAGGCCGACCACGTTGACGGGTGTCAGACGGTCGGTCGTCGTGCCATCACCGAGTTGCCCTCCCGTGGCGAGGAACGAGTCGTAGTTGCTGCCCCAGCACTTGACCCCGCCGGAGGACATGAGCGCACACGTGTGACGGAAGCCAGCAGCGATCTGGATCACCCCCGAAGTGAGCCCGACGACGTCAACAGGGGCTGACCGACCAGTGGTGGTTCCGTCACCGAGCTGTCCGCCGGTACTAGAGCCAGTAGATGTGTCGTTGTTGGCCCCCCAGCACTTGACCCCTCCCGATGCGGTCAGCGCACAGGTGTGGCGTCCGCCGGCAGAGATCTGGGTGACTCCCGAACCCAGACCCAGTACCGGAGCGGGGGTCAACTGGCCTGCTGCGCCGGTGCCAAGGCTGCCGAACGTCCCGTCACCCACCTGGCCGGAACTGTCGTCACCCCAACACTTGACTGCCCCGGCGGCCGTCAGAGCGCAGGAGTGACCCGACCCCGTCACGATCTGACGAACCGACCCGGGCGCGGCGAGCGGGCTGAAGTAGCCCTGCACGTCCACCACGACGTTCGCCTTGCCGCCAAAGTTCCGGACTGCGACGTCCCCGTTCGACTGCACCACGAGCGCGTCACGCTCGCCTGCGACCAGATCCTGAACCGCGGACGAAGCCAACGTGACCGTCCCCGTGTTCGTCACCCCCACACCCGACTGATAGTTGATGAACGCCCCCGACGGACTCGACCCATCATTCGGCGACACCCGCACAAACCCCGACCCCACCGGC
>CAIYGQ010000126.1 GCA_903925745.1 uncultured Actinomycetes bacterium
CGCATCGGCGAACTGGGCGATGCGCTCCTGGGTGACCTCGACCCAGTCGGTGGCACCCAGGTCGGCGCCGACGAGCTCGAGCAGACCGGCAGGGGAGTCCACGATGGTCGTCACGGTGCACCTCCGGTGCTCGTCGGATGCGTCACGGGTGCTGCGAGGAGACCGACACGACCTCGCCCGTGAGGTACGTCGACAGGTCCGACGCCAGGAACACCATCACGTTGGCGACCTCCCACGGCTCGGCGGCCCGACCGAAGGCCTCCTTCGCCACGAGCTCCTCGAGCAGCCCCGGCGGCGTGACCTTCTCCAGGTTCGGGTGCATCGCCAGGCTCGGCGCGACGGCGTTGACACGCACCCCGTGCGGAGCCGCCTCGACTGCGGCGCTGCGCGTGAGCGCCATCACCCCGGCCTTGGCGGCGGCGTAGTGCGCCTGTCGCTCCTGGGCCCGCCAGCCGAGCACGGACGCGTTGTTGACGATCGCACCGCGCCGCCGCTCGTACATCCCGGGGAGCACGGCTCGCAGACAGGCGAACGTGCCGGTCAGCGTCACTCCGATGACACGGTTCCACTCGTCATCGGTCAGCTCGGTGATCAGTCCGCTCCCGCCCAGTCCGGCGTTGTTCATCCAGACGTCGATTCCACCCAGCTCGACCTCGGCCGTGGCCACGAGCGCCCGCACGCTGTCGTCGTCGGTGACGTCGCACGGGATGGCCACGGGTCGGGTGCCGAACTCCTCGGCCACGGCATCCGCGGTCTCACCGAGTCGGCGTTCGTGGGCGTCCGAGACGATCAGCCGGGCGCCCTCTGCAGCACACCGACGGGCGAGTGCGCCGCCGATGCCGGTGCCGGCGGCCGCGGTGATCACCACACCCAGTCCGTCGAGCAGCCCGCGGCCGGGGGGTTCGTTGGGCGGTGTCGCGCCGTCGGTCATCGGGGCTCCTTGGGCAGGCCGAGGGCCCGCTCACCGATCAGGTTCCGCTGGATCTCGTCGCTGCCGCCGTAGATGGTGTCGGCCCGGGAGAAGAAGAACAGCTTGTGGTCGACCCCCATCTCCAGGTCGCCGGCATCGCCCTCGTCGGCGGCCGAGTAGCGGGTCAACATCGCGTCGGGCCCCAGGATCTCGATCGCCGCCTCGCCCATGTCCTGGTGCAGGTTCGCCCAGTAGAGCTTGTTGATCATCGCCTCCCTCGGCAGTTCGACCTGTTCATCCACCCGGAGGGAGCGCACGGCGTTCCAGCGCATGATGTTCACCCGCGACCACAGGTCGGCCAGACGCTGGCGGACGACCGGGTCCCGGTGGGAGCCGTTGCGGCGGCTCGCGTCGATGGTGTGCTGGAGCTCGCGTTCGAAGGCCATCTGCTGGCCCAGGGTCAGGACGCCCCGTTCGAAGGCCAGCGTTCCCATCGCCACCTTCCAGCCCTCGCCCGGTGCGCCGACCACCAGGTCGGCCGGCGTCCGGGCCCCGTCGAAGAAGACCTCGTTGAACTCGGCGGTCCCCGTGATCTGTCGGATCGGTCGGACCTCGATCCCCGGTTGGTCCATCGGCACGAGCAGGTAGCTCAGCCCGCGGTGACGTTCGCTGCCCGGTTCGGTCCGGGCCACGACGAAGCACCAGTCGGACCACTGGGCCAGTGACGTCCACACCTTCTGGCCGTCGATGACCCACTCGTCGCCGTCCAGGCGGGCCCGGGTGGCGACGTTGGCCAGGTCCGACCCTGCGTTCGGTTCGGAGTAGCCCTGGCACCAGAACTCGGTGCCGGCCGCGATGCCCGGCAGGAACCGCTGCTGCACCCGGGGAGACGCGAAGTGGATGAGCGTCGGGCCGAGCAGGCCCTCGCCGACCAGGCCGGCCCGGCCCGGACCTCCGGCGCGGGCGTACTCCTCGTGGAAGGCGACCTCCAGGTGGAGTGGCAGGCCCCGTCCACCGTGCTCGACCGGCCAGCCGACGCAGGTCCACCCGCCCGAGGCGAGCTCACGTTCCCAGGCCATGCGGTCCTCGACGAACGCGTGCTCGTCACCCGGCCCGCCTCGGTGGCGCAGGTGGGCGAACTCACCGGTCAGGTGCTCGGCCATCCAGTCGCGAACCGACTCACGGAAGTCGGACTCCTCGGATGGGTCGCCCTCGGCGCCGGCTCCCCGCGGTTCGGTGGCGGTGGTCGTCACCGCGCCAAGGTACCCCGTACCTGACGGGTCGTCAGGTGCCGCGCCGGACGACCCGCCGCCCGCCCGCAGCGGACCTAGGGTGGCGCCCGGGGCGGCGGATCGGACGCCGTCGGCCCGGACGACGGGAGGCGGGTGTGGCGGATCGAGCGGACCGACGGGTCGCGATCCTGCTCGGGGTGTGCGTGGCACTCGCCGTCGCCCTCGTCGTGACCGTGGTGCTGCTCGTCAGGGCCAACTCGACCGGTGAGGGTGACGCCGAGGTGGTCGACGCCGATCCCAGCGGGACGGAGCGCACGGCCGTTCCGACGAGTCGGCCCGCAGGCTCGACCACGACCGTGGCCGTTGGGCGCGATGCGGCTCCCGCAGGTGGTGGGAGGGTGGAGGGCGGCGTCAGGATCCAGTTGGGAACGGTGTCGGAGGGGATCGTGCAACGTCCCTACACCGTGTTCTCCCCGGCCGAGGTCGGACCCGACGAGCGGCTGCCGGTCGTCGTGGTGCTCCACGGCTTGGGCGTCACGAGCCAGACGATCGCCGCCGCAGCCGACTGGCGGGGTGCCGTTGCCTCTGACCGGTTCGTCGCCGTGTTCCCCCAGGGTGTGCTCGACTCGTGGAACGCTGGCTCCTGCTGTCCGCCGGCGCGGGCACTCGGCACGAACGACGTCGACTTCCTGACGAAGGTCATCGACCAACTCCGGGCCCGCCGGGACGTCGATGCGTCCAGGACGTACATGACCGGCTTCTCGAACGGGGCGATCATGACGTACGCCTTCGCGTGCGCCCGATCGGACCTGGTGACCGCCGTGGCGCCGATCGCCGGGAGCAACCTGTCCGGATGTGCACCGACGGAGCCGGTCAGCCTGCTCCATCTGCACGGCGTTCCGGACTACGTGGTGCCGTTCAACGGCGAGCCCACGCTGAGCCAGCTCGTGAGCGGTGTCCCGTTCCCGCCGGTGCCCGGGACGATCAGTGAGTGGGCCGGCGCCGACGGCTGTTCGCTGGTCCCTGCGGTTCGCTCGTCCGGTGGCGTCGAACGGACGACGTGGTCGGGCTGTTCCGACGGCGTCCGAGTCGAACTCGTCACCTATCCGGGCAACGATCACCGGTGGCCCGACAGTCCGCTCGATGGACTCGACACGGTGCTCCGCTTCTTCGACATCCGCGGTTGATCGCTGCGCCGGAGCGTTCAGGTCAGGCGATCGGTGTGACCGACGCCGGCGGTCGCTGACCGCCCCGGCGGTCGGCGCCCGGGCGCCCGGGTGGACGGCCGTGCTCCGCGATCGCCCGGCGGAGCGCCGCCGGGCGATCCGAGTCCGGACCCAGGAGTCCGTGGGCGCTCAGGTAGCGCAGGTAGGTGGTCAAGGTCTCTCGCACGTCGGACGGTGCAGGCAGCCCGACCGCCTGGTCCCGGCACCAGGTGACGATCCCGTCCCACAGGAGTTCGGCCACTCGCTGGGTGGTCCACCAGTGGGGTCGGTCGGCCGTGGCTCCCACGATGGCGGCCAGTGCGTCCCGGTCGACGGGTCGGCCGACCTGCATGGACCAGGCGGCGACACAGCGACGGTGTTGCCGGAGCGACGAGCCCGATGGGACCAGATGGGCCCGTCGGCGGGGGGATCGGAGGGCGTTGACGTTGCTCATGGCCGCCACTGTGCACCGGGGGTGTGACAGTCACAGCGAACAGGTGTTCGCCCGAGGTTCCGGCGCCCGCCGCCGGGGCGGGCCGCTACCCGTGGCAGGCCGGCGCTCAGGGCAGGACGGGTGCGGCGTCGAGGTAGTCGTCGAGCAGTGCCGGACGCAGACCGGCGGCCTCGATCTGCTGCAGCAGGAGTTGCAGGTCCTGGGTCAGGTGGTCGTTGAAGTGCATCAGGATGATCTCGCCGCGTCGGAGCGGTGCCTCCTGGAGTCGCAGGGTCCCGCTGTCGTACGTGGCGGACCACCACAGCACGGCCTTGAGCCCACAGCTCTTCGCCGCGACCAGGGTGTTGGTGTCGTAGTTGCCGTAGGGCGGTCGGAAGTATCGGGGCCGTTCGCCGTAGTTGCGCTCGTAGGTGTCGACCGGTTGGCACACCTCGCGCTGTTGGAAGTCCAGGGACTTGCCGCGCAGGCTCGTGTGGGTGATCGAGTGCGCCTGCACGGTTGCTCCCAGATCCTGCAACTCGCTGAAGTACTCGATGCCGTCACCCCCCGTGTAGCGCTCGGTGAGGAACATCGTGATCGGAACGCCGCTCGAACGAACGAAGTCGATCAGCTCGGGCCGCTGGATGCCGCCATCGTCAACGGTGATGAACACGACGGGGTCGTAGGTGCCGATGCGGTACACGACGGGGAGCGGCTTGCCCTTGGCCTCGAGCGGACCGACGATCAGCTCGGGCACCGTCGTGGTCGTCGTGGTGGGCTCGGTCGTGGGTGCCTCGGTCGACCCGGGAGCAGCGACCGGTTGATCGGTGGACGTTCCGGCGACCTGCTGCTCATCGTCGATCGTCCACCACGCCACGGCGCCGACCAGCGCGATGGTGGCGAGGACCGCGACCAGCAACGACCAGCGGGGCCCGGAGTGTCGGCGCTGGCGTTGGCGCCTCACCACTGCGGGTTCCTGGATGCTGGTCACCCGGCGATCGTACAGGGCCACTGGACCGACCGGGTGGAGCGGCCCCGCCCACGGTCCGGTCGTCGGCAGGGGTCGAAGCGCCGGTCAGCCGGTGAAGGCGATCCCGGCCGGCGGCCTGTCACCCAGCCCGCCGGGGTCGCCCGGCGGCACGGTCGTGGCCCCCAGGACGTCGTCGACGACGACGTCGACGACCCCCTCGGTGCAGATCCCCGTCGGGGCCACGCCCTCGAGGGTGTCGGTGACGGTCGGAACCTCGGTGAAGAGGCTGGTGAGGGCGCTGATCGCTGCGGCTGCGTCGATGTTCGAGAGCGCCTGGTCGAGTTCGAATGCGAGCAGATCGGCGACCAGCCGACCGGCCAGCTCGAGGTTCAGCGCTGCGACCGCCGCCTGGATCCCGGCCCGGAGGTTGCGGCGGTACTGCTCGGGGGTCGCCCCGCCGGGCAACGTCGTCGTGGTGGCCCCGGGTTCGGGGAGCAGCTCTCCGGCCGCGTCGATGATCTCATCGAGCAGCTCCTGGGGGAAGACCGACCAGTAGTCACCGATGGCGAGCAGGTCGACGTTCCGCTGACCCAGCGCGTTGACGAACTTCACGTCGTAGGCGCCCGTGGTCGGGTTCGTCACCTCCACGTTGCCCGGACCGATGCCCGGGGTCGCCTCCAGGACGGCCTGGACCTCGGCGGCCGTGGGCATCCGGTGCGTGGACGGGATGTACTGATTGGCGACGAGCACCCATTCGCCCTCGTCGGGGGGCGTGAAGGTCTGGAACTCGGCCACGGGCAGCCCGAGGAAGTTGGTGCCCGACATCAGGTCGATCGGCGCCGACGTGCCCGCCTTCGTGCGCACGGTGAGCGCGATGCCCTTCTTGAGGGCGTCGCTCGACGGGTCGATCGTGAGGGTCTGCACCTCGTCCGCGCCGGCGATCTGCTCCTTGGCGCACACTCGGATCCCGACCGAGGTGGAGGTGCCGGCCGGTCCGGCTGTGACCTGCAGTCGGCCATCGACGATCGATCCGGGTCCGTCGACGACGACGAGGCTCGTCGGATCGACCTCCAGGACGCGTCCGTCCTTGGTGGTGCCTGCTGCGACGTACCTGCCGAGCACGTCGATCGTCAGCTGCTCGCCGGGCCGCGCGCGCTCCTCGATGGGCTGGACCAGGTCCGGGGATCCGGGCACCTTGATCTGCGTGGTCGCCGCCCGGCTCGTACCGGTGGAGCAGTCGACCGACACCGACAGCTGCTGTGAGGGGATGTCGATCGTGAAGCCGAGGTTGGCCGGAGAGTAGGTGATGGTGCCGGCATCGCCGACGTCCTCGAGGGTCCCGCGGTACGTGCCGATTCCGATGCGGGCCTCCTGTCCCGCCACCAGCGACACGGGGATGTCGGGGATCGTCCCGGAGGGGACCAGCTTCGTCGAGGTCGGCCCGGCGACGGAGATGTCGGCGCGGGCTCCCTTCACCACCACCTCCCTCACGTTGAGTCCCGTCGCGACGTTGACCAGGTCGACGTCCAGGATCACGGTCCACTCGAAGGAGATCGGTGAACCCGACTGGTTCGGCTCGAGTCGGGCGGGGACGTCGGAGGTGATGGTGATCGGGAAGGCGCTCTGCCCGAGCGCCGTGAGCGCACCCTTGTCGGCCTCGCTGCGGCCCTTGCAGCTCGCCGACAGCGTCTTCGTCACCGGTTCCGCCCCCGAGGGCGCCGCCGCGACGAGCCCGGCGGCGATCAGGCAGACCGCCACGACGATGGCGTTGGTCCGGGGGTGTCGCCGGACCCGCCCCGACCCTGATCCGGCACCCTGTCGGATCGACGGTGCCTCTTCGAGTCGCATTCGGCCCACGGTCGGCTCGGTCACCACAGCACTCCTCCGCACCGGACGGGATCGTCCCCGCATCCTCAGACGACCGGGACCCTCCGTTGGTTCACACGGGTGCGGGGAATTCCGTTGCGGGGCCGGACGCGACGGTGCCCGCCGCTGTGCGGCGGGCACCGTCGAGGGTTCTGGACAGGGTCCCGGATCAGCCGGTGAAGGCGAGTGGGGCCCCCGAGGAGCCTCCGAGGCCGCTTCCGTCGACCGTCTGGATGCCGGCCACATCGCTTCCGGGCACACCTGCGACCACCACATCGATGATCGCCTCGGTGCAGATGCCCGTCGGGGTCTCACCCGTCACCTCGACGCCCGTGCTCGGCGTCGTGGAGAACAGGTTGCTGAGGAGCTCGGTGGCCGCAGTGGCGAACTCGGGCTTCTGGACCTCGAGCTTCACCTGTTCGAGCTTCTTCTCGAAGGCGAGCGCCAGGTTCGCGTTGCTGAGGGCGGCGTCGACCTCGTCCTGCAGCGCTGCGATCTGGGCGTTGATCTGCTCGGGGGTCAGTGTCGGTCCGCCGTCGTCACCCCCCAGGGAACCAGCGAGGGCGAGGGCCTTCGTCTTCAGTTCCTGGGGGAGCACGGAGTACCAGGTCCCGCCCTTGATCTTCTGGCTCTCCGACAGTTCACGTTCGGCCAGAGCGCCGACGAACTCGATCCGGTAGCGGTCCTTGCCCTTGGGGTCGTTGTCCTTGTCCCGGGTGACCACGACGTTGCCCGGGCCGATACCCGGCGTGAGTTCGAGGGCGGTCTGGACTTCGGCAGCCGATGGCATCTCGTGAGGCGTGAAGATGAACTTGTTCGCCTCCAATTCCCAGGGAGACGGATCCTGCGGCGGAACGGTGAGTGGCTTGAGCTTCGGGAACGGGATCGCCGGCGGCAGCATCGAGATGACCGGTGATTCGGCGTCGCCGAACTTCAGCGTGAACCCGACGCCCTTCTTCAGGACCTCCGTCGTGGAATCCACGTCGATGATCTGCACCTCGTTCTTCCCCGGCAGCGAGCCGGCGCAGACCTCGCAGGTGACCGACGTGGTGGAACCCGGTCCGCCGGCGGTGACCTCGAGCTTGCCTCCGACGATCGCACCCGGACCGTCGGTCACCTTGAACGTCGACGGATCAACCTCTCGCAGGATGCCCTTCTCATCGGTGGTGGGCTTCGTGAACTGGCCGAGGACATCGACGGAGACCCGCTCCGACGGCTGGGCCCGCACCTCGATGGGCTGCTGGATTTCCGGTGAGCCGGGGATCTTCACCGTGGAGCGGAATGCCGTGCCGGGGACACTGCACTTCACGTTCACTGTCTGCACGCCTCCGACGTTGACCTTGATCGTGAAGGCGGTCTCGACGACCGTGACCTTGATGATGCCGCCCTTGCCGATGCCGGTGAAGGCTCCGTCGAAGGGGCCGTAGGCGATGGTCGCCGGCTGGCCGGCGGTGACGGGGAGGTCCTGGGCTGGCAGCGGTGGGCTCACGAGCGACTTTGTCTCGGTCGGTCCGCTGACGGCCAGCGCGAACTTCAGGTTGCTGACGTTCACCGACGAGATGCTCGACGGGATCGCCGCCGTCGTTGCGCTGTCCAGTGTCACGGAGAACCCGAACTTGATCGGAACGTCGGCCTGCTCCGGCTGCAAGGTCGTCGGTGCATCGACCGTCACATCGATCGGCAGTGAGATCTGCCCCGAACTGGCGAGCACGGCGACGAGGGGCTTCGACGCATCGTCAGCCGCGACACACGTGGCGCCGAGCGTCTTCTTGACCGGTGCCGCTCCCGAGGGGGTCTGGGCGGCCACGGCGAGCGTGGCCCCGACCAGACAGGCCGCTGTCACGGCCCGCACCGACTTGCTCCGAACGATCCTGGCGAACATGGCCACTCCCTGGTTGCTCCGCCCAGCAACCGAAAGGGTAGGTGGCGCCCGTCACCTTGTCCAAGGGCCGGGTACATCTACCCCGGGTCGGCCTCCGGCCACGCTCCGTCGCCGTCGGCCGTCTGGTGCCTCCGGGGATCGGGTGGGGCTACCGTCGGCCCGTGGCAGCAGACGACCTCCCGGCTCCCGGGCGCCGGGAGCTCGGCACCAGCGGGGTTGAGGTCGGCCCGATCGCCTACGGCTGCTGGCGGTTCGCCGGGACCGGTGTGACCGAGGCGACCGAGAAGATCGACACTGCGATCGATGTCGGCATCGACCTGGTCGACACCGCCGACATCTACGGGTTCACGGGCGAGGGTGGATTCGGGGACGCAGAGACGCTCCTGGGGCGCGTGCTCGCCGCATCGCCGGGGCTCCGCGACCGGATGGTGCTCGCCACCAAGGGCGGGATCCGACCCGGCGTGCCCTACGACCAGGGCCGCTCCTACCTGGTGGCGGCCTGTGAGGCGTCGCTCCGTCGGCTCGGTGTCGACCACGTCGACCTGTACCAGGTCCACCGGCCGGACGTGCTGACACATCCGGCGGAGCTGGCGGCGACCCTGCAGCGTCTCGTCGATCGTGGTCTCACGCGGTTGGTCGGCGTGTCGAACTTCACCGTCGCCCAGACGAGAGCGCTCCGGGCGCACCTCGACGTCGACGTGGTGACCACCCAGCCGGAGTGGAGCGCGCTCTGCCTGGATCCGTTGGTGGACGGAACCTTCGATCTCTGCGCCGAGACCGGCACCACCCCGTTGGCATGGTCGCCGCTCGGAGGCGGCCGGTTGGGTGGGTCGCCGCTCGGAGGCGGCCGGTTGGGTGGGTCGCCGCTCGGCGATGAGCCCGCGGCGCGTGTGGTGGCGGTGCTCGACGAGCTGGCGATCGAGCGGGGGGTCGATCGCACTGCGGTGGCGTTGGCGTGGGCGATGGCGCACCCGGTGGCGCCCGTGGTGATCATCGGCACCCAGCAGCCGGAGCGGATCAGGTCCGCGGCGGCGGCCATCGACGTTCGGTTGGACCGCAGCGAGTGGTACCGGGTGCTGGTCGCCTCACGCGGGGAACGACTGCCGTGAGCGTCGGACCCTCGACCGGAGCGCTCCGCGGTCCGCTCGAGGTCGCCTGGTTCGCAGCCCTGTGTGACGACGACTACGAGTACCTCGGTGTCCCCGATCCGGAGCTGACCTCGAGCTTCGAGCACTGTGGCGACATCACCCGTCTCGCCGACCGGTCGGGCTTCGACAACATCCTGTTGCCGTCCGGCTACTCCCTCGGCATCGACAGCGTGGCGTTCGCTGCCGGGATCGCACCCCAGGTTCGTGACATCAACCTGCTGCTCGCGGTTCGCTGCGCCGAGCAGTGGCCGCCGCAGCTGGCTCGGCAGCTCGCGACGATCGACCGGATGCTCGGTCCGTCTCGACGTCGCCCGGGTACCGGTCGACTGGACGTGAACATCATCTCATCGGATCTTCCGGGCGCTCCGGTGGACAGCGCGCCGCGCTACCGGCGGACGGTGGAGGTGGCGACGATCGTCAGGTCGTTGCTGTCGGGCGAGGCGGTGGAGCACCACGGCGAGTTCTTCGACCTGGTCGTCGAGCCGCCCCGGCTCACGACGACGACGGGGACCTGCCCGCCGTTCTACTTCGGTGGCCTGTCGGAGGCGGCGCGTGACGCGGCGGCCCGGATCGCGGACGTGTACCTGACCTGGCCCGACACGGTGGACGCGACCGCAGCGGTGGTGAGCGACCTGGGTGACCGGGCGGCCGGGGTCGGACGTGGACTCCGGTTCGGGTTCCGGTGCCACGTGATCGTTCGGGAGACCGAGGCCGAGGCCCGTCGGGCCGCAGCCCGTCTGGTCTCGAGACTCGACGACGGCGAGGGGGAGCGGATCCGACGGCGCTCGTTGGACTCGGGCTCTGCGGGTGTGGCCCGTCAGGTCGAGCTGCGTGACGCCGCCGACGACGACGGCTTCGTCGAGGACCACCTGTGGACGGGGATCGGTCGGGCGCGAAGCGGCGCCGGGGCGGCGGTGGTGGGCGATCCCGACCAGGTCGTCGCAACGCTCCTGCGGTACCGGGAGGTCGGTGTGGACACCTTCATCCTGTCCGGGTACCCGCACCTGGGCGAGTGCGAGCGGGTGGCCCGGGACGTGCTCCCCGCCCTGCGCGCCGCGGCGAGCTGACCGATCGGCCCCGGGTCACCGCGATGCCCGCTCGGTCCGGTGTTCCAGCGTCACGGGACCGGGGAGCAACCGACAGGTACCCTCGGCCCCGTGGAGGTCGCGCTGGCCGCTGGGGCGCTGGTGCTCGCGACGGTGGCGCTCGCCGTCGCCGTGCTCGCGATGCGTCGTCGCGCCCGGCCCACCATGGAAACCGGATCAGGAGATCAGCCGGTGTCGGCCCTGGTGTCCGGGCCGGCTGCGACCCCGGCGATCGACGGCGCCGCCGACGCACGAGCCGACCCGGCAGGTGGTGGGGTCACAGGACCTGGCGGCGGCCGAGCGGGCGAACGGCGTGCCGAACGCGCGGAGCTGCTCGTGGCGGTGGTCGATTCGATGAGCCGGTCACTCGATCCGGCGTCGGTCCACGACGCGACGGGTCGTGCGCTGGCGCACCTCCTGCCCGGTCGGTGGAGCGAGTTCCTGGTCGTCGATGAGGTCCGGTCGAACGGCGCCGGATCGTCGGACGGGGCGCTGCAGGCGGTCGCGCGGACCGTCGGTCCTGCCGGTCAGCTGGCGTCCTGTCCGGTCACCCGGATCGACGACTGTCCCGCAGTCCGCCGGACGCAACCGCTCCTGGCTGTGAGTTCGGATCAGGTGGACGCATGCCGGCACCTGGCCAACCGTCCCACCGGCGCGTGTTCGGCGGTGTGCGTTCCGGTCGGCGTGGCCGGTCGGGCGGTCGGCGTCGTGCACGTGCTGGGCCCACCCGGAGCACCGCCCGAGGGAGCTGACGTGTCGGACGTGATCTGGCTCGCCGGCCACGTGGGCGCCCGCCTCGAGGCGCTCACCGCACCGCCGCGTGCCGGGGGTCCGCAGACCCCGGTGGGATCCGTCGGTGCCGGTGCACCCGCCGGGGATCCCGTCGAGTCCCACCACGAGGCCTCGTGGTCACCCGAGGCCCAGGGAGGGGCACTCGATCTGACGGATGCGACGCTGGGGAGCACCCCACCCGTCGACGTCCTCACCGGCCTGCCGGGCCGGGCTGCGTTCGTGAGGTCCGTGGCGGAACTCCGGGCCACTGGACCGGCGTTCGTGCTGGTGTTCGCCGACGTCGACGACCTGGGCGGGCTCAACCACGACGCAGGTCACGCTGCTGGTGACACTGCCGTGACCGCGCTCGCGTCGGTGCTGACCGACGGTCTGGGCCCGAACAGCATCGCCGCCCGGTTGGACGGCGCGACCTTCGCGGTCGCCTGTCCGGACGTGACGCTCGGCCGGTCGGTCGAGGCGATCGAGGCGGTCCGCTCGGAACTGCTCGACGCCATGCTCGACGGGTCGGCGCCGGCCTTCACGTGCTCGTTCGGCCTGACCCACTCGAGTGTCTCGGGCGACGACGAGGAGCTGCTCCGGGTCGCTCGCTCGGGACTGCAGCGGGCGAAGGACCTCGGTGGTGACCAGATCGTCTACGCCGATCTGTCGCTGGCCGACGAGCCCCCGGCGGGCTGAACGGGCCCCGACCCCCCAGGGCCTCGGTCACTGGCCGGTCGTCGACCAGTGCCAGGGTTCCGAGGGGAGGTTGAACAGACCGAACCGGGAGGCGTTGGCCGACAACCACTGGTAGCAGGCGGATCCTCGTGAGTTGCAGTTCCGGAAGTCGATGGCGAGTCCCCGCTCGTGCATCGAGCTGCCCGGCCGGGCGGTCGGGGGGCTGCAGGACGACGCCGAGGCCTGGTAGATGGCGTACGCACTCGATCCGCAGTGCTGGCGTCGCAGTTCGATCTGTCGGGCCGAATCGCGGTAGCCACTCCCGCTGAGTGGGACGCCGTCGGCGGCGGCGGCCCCGAGCAGCGCCGCGACGTTGCCGGCGATGCTCCGGTGCACCCGGATCCCGCCGGCGTCCACGATCTCACCGCTCCCGGTGACCGGTGGTGGCGCCACCGAGCCGCTGGGCGCCGGGGTGGGGCTGGACAGCGTCTCGAGCCCCTGGGCGCTGCGCGCCTCGTCCCGGGCGGTCTCGGTCGCCCGTTGCGCCGCCACGGCCCGCGCCAGCTCGGTCTCCCGGGAGGTGATGGCGCTGGCGAGTTCGGCGTCGACCGCCGCGAGTGACTGTGCCTCGGCGAGTGCCGCCTCGACCCGGGCCTCGACCTGGGCTGCGTAGGCCTGCTGCTGGTCCTGGGCGTCGGCCAGCTCGTCGAGTCGGTCCTGGACGACCTGTCGCTGGGACCGGGCGCGTTCCGCCGCCTCGATCGCGACGAGTCGCTGGAGGGCGAGGTCGTCCTGCACCGTGCGGTAGTCCTCGATCAGGTCGCTGCGCTCGCCCGCCTTGACCGACAGCAGCGTCCGCATCTGCACGGCCTCGTTCGCCGAGCCAGCACTGGCGGTCTGCACGACCCGGTTGCTGTTCGATCCGCCGGCCGAGATGTAGGCGTCCACCGCGACGTCTCGCAGGTCGGCGTGCAGCGCGTCGAGTTCACGTTGTGCCTGGGCCTGGGCCGCCTCGGCCTTGGCCTGCTCGTCCTCGGCCTGGGCGACGGCGCGCTCGGCCTCCTCGACGCGGTCGCGCTGGGCGTTGACCTGCGAGTTGAGGGTGGCGAGCGCCGACTGGGCCTCTGCGGCAGAGGCCTGGAGCGCATCGACCTGCGATGCCTGCTCGGCCTGTTGGGCCTGCACCCGGTCGCGCTTGGAGCGCAGTTCCTCGAGCGACCCGCCGCCGTCCTGTCCGGTGGCGGGGGGCGAGAACCCGACGACCGCCGTGGCGAGGCCCAGGAGCAGCAGTCCGACGACCCGAACCCGGCGCCGACCCGATCCGGTTGAGATATTGATCGCGCGCGATTCGGGCCGGTTCGTCGGATCGAGGGGGGCGGTGTGCGACGGTTCCATGACGGTGATGGGCCCGAGATGACAGGTCTCGCGCGATTCGTAACGAAACAGCAATGTACGCGCGCGAGTCGTCACCTCGCAAGAGGGGATTCAGGGCCGACGGTGTCAGCGTCGCTGGCAGGGCCGACGGTGTCAGCGTCGCTGGCAGGGCCGACGGTGTCAGCGTCGCTGGCAGGATGGACACCAGGTGGTCGACCGGGCGTCGATCGTGGTGCGGCGCAGCAGGGATCCGCAGCGTTCGCAGGGTTCTCCGGCCCGTCCGTAGCAGCGGAGCTGGAACTGGAATGAGCCGGATCCGCCGCCGGCGTCCCGGTAGTCGCGCAGCGTCGTCCCCCCGGCGTCGATGCCGGCCCTGAGCACGGCCCGGAGCGACTCGACCAGTCGTGTGGCCGCCGGGCGGGTGAGTCGCCTGGCCGCAGGGTGGACCCCGGCGTCCCAGAGGGCCTCGTCGGCGTAGATGTTGCCGACTCCGGCGACGATCCGTTGTGAGAGCAGGTGGGTCTTGATGGCGCGCCGGCTTCCGTTGACCCGGGATCGGAGCAGTTCGGCGTCGAAGGCGTCGTCGAAGGGTTCCGGACCCATGGTCGCCAGCGTCGCGGAGTGGGAGTGGTCCCCCGCCGGGACCAGCGCGACCCGCCCGAACCGGCGGACGTCCCGCAGCACCAGTTCGGAGCCGTCGTCGAGCCGCCAGGCTGCGCGTTCGTACGGGTCGACGTGGTCCTCGGAGCAGGAGTGCGAGAGCTGGCCGGTCATCCCCAGGTGCACGATGAGCTCGAGTTCGCCCGGTCCGCTCCGCTGGGGTTCGTCCGCGGCGGTGGGCTCCAGCCGGATCAGCAGGTACTTGCCCCTCCGGCCGACGGAGCTGACGGTGTGGCCCACCGCCCCCAGGCCGGGGAGGAACTTGTCGTGGTCGAACGCCCGGGCGTCGACGATCCTCCGGCCGGTGAGCCGGTGACTCAGCTGTCGACGGATCGTCTCGACCTCGGGGAGCTCGGGCACCGTCGAAGTGTGCCGTGTCGCCGCCCCACGGCGCCGCCGCCCGGGACTAGCGTGTGGCGATGGCAGTCACGGCGGTCGTCAACCAGAAGGGCGGCGTCGGGAAGACGACGGTGGTCCTGGGACTCGCGGCGGCGGCCGCAGCCCGAGGCCGTCGGGTGCTCGTCGTCGACCTGGACCCGCAGGCCAACGCCACCACCGGCCTCGGCGTCTGGAATCCGGCGGCCACGATCGACTCGGCGCTCGACACCGACCGGGCGGGTTCGATCCGTTCGATCATCGAGCCGGCGGGTTGGCCCGAGGGCGAGGGTCCGATTCCCGACGTGGCACCGAGTTCGCCCCGGTTGGCGCAGAGCGAGCACCAGATGGCGACCGACCTGATCGGCGCCCAGGATCGGCTCGCCACGGCGCTCGATGGCGTGTCGTCGGACTACGACGACGTCCTGGTGGACTGTCCACCGTCGTTGGGTCTGCTGACGGTCAACGCGCTCTTCGCGGCGGACCGGGTGGTGATCGTCGCTGAGCCGGCGGCGTGGAGTCTGGATGGTGTCGAACAGATCCTGCGCAACGTGTCCCGGATCGCGGAACGCCGGGGCGGTCGTCCGGGGGTCGCCGGCATCATCGTGAGTCGATTGGCCAGGACCCGCGATGCCTCGTACTGGTACGGGCAGCTGTCCGAGACGCATGCCGACCTGGTGCTCGAGCCCGCGGTCCGGCTGCGCGCCGCCGTCACGGAGGCTGCGGCCCAGTCCGTTCCGGTCGGTTCGCTGAGCCGTGACGGAGCTGCGGCGGCGGCCGCCGAGTTCGACGCGCTGAGTCGGGCGCTGGACCCTGACGATGCCGAACGGGACGATGCCGGGTCGGTGGACGCCGGGCCGGTGGCAGGAGCGGCCGCGGCGCTGAGCACGACAGGAGATCGCTGATGCCCTACGACCCGAAACGCCCCCGACAGGTGGTCGACCAGGATGATGCGCCCGTCGAGGCGCTCCTGACCGGCGAGCTCCCGGTCGTCCGGGTGGCCGACACCGAGCAGGTCCCTTCGCTCCGTCCCACCATCGATGAGCCCGAGGAGTCCGACGGGTCCGACGAGTCCGGCGTGTCCAATGAGTCCGGCGTGTCCAATGAGTTCGGCGACTCCGGGGGGAGCGGCGGGTCCGACCTCGGCGGCGGGACGCCCCCGGGCCCCGGGCGGGGTCCGATCGGCGAGCCGGCTCGCGGTGCCGCATCGAGCGTCCCGGTCGCCCCGGCCCCGACCGAGCAGACGGCGAACCGTGCCGTGGCGGCCGCCACGGGGGTGGCGGCGCTGCTGACGCTGCTCGTGTTGCTGCTGCTGCGTCGGCGTTCCCGGCAGCACCGGGCCGACTGATCTCGGACCGCCCCATCGGTGCTCCGGGGTCGACCCCGGTGGTTACACCCGCCCGGGGCCCCACGGCTAGGGTCGCCCACGCAATGACTGGCCGAGACAGAGGATCCCCGTGACCGTCCGCTCCCGACTCCTCGCCCTGGTCTGTGCGCTCGCCCTCGCTGCGGCAGCGTGCGCCAAGGCCGACCCGCCCAAGCCCGAGTTCAGCGGGGACATCTCCAAGGGCAACCCGACGAAGGCCGAGGTCGCCTCGGTCGAGCCCTCCGAGGAGGCGCCTGAGCCGAAGCCGTTGACGCCCGGCGAGCAGGCCCGGCTGGACGCCGAGTTGGCCGCCATCCCGCCGGGGTGCGACGTCCTGACGGCGAAGCAGTGCCTCCTGCCGTTCCCGAACGACGCCTACACGATCAAGGACGCGAGCACCGGCACCGGTCGCCGGATCAACCTGCCCACCGGCCAGCTGCCGAACACCTCCGGCGTGACCTTCGATCCGTCGGAGTGGAACCGCAACGACGGCTGGAGCCCCAACACCCCGATCCTCGTGTACGTGCCGAACTTCGACGCGGCCGCAACCCGGCTGCCGACGCAGGACGACATCGCGTTCTCGACCACGCCTGAGTCGGCGACCGTGATCGTCGATCTGGACACCGGGCAGCTGGTGCCGCACTGGGCCGAACTGGACCTCCGTGCGAACAGCCCCGAGGACCAGCTCCTCATCCTGCGACCGGCCGCCTCGCTCATCGAGACCCATCGCTTCGCCGTGGGACTGCGACGCATGTACGGGACGAACGGCGTGCCGGTCCCGGCACCCATGACGTTCCAGGTGCTGCGAGGCAACCGCATCGTCTCGGACCCGCGTCTGGTGTCGCGTCAGGAGGAGTACAACTTCATGTTCACCCGCATGGCTGCGGCGGGTGTCGACCGGACCAACCTCTACCTGGCCTGGGAGTTCACCGTGGCCGGCCCGGACACGCTGGCCGGCCGCCTGCTGGCGATGCGCGACGACGCGATGGGTCGCCTGGACGGGGGGTCGCCCCGGTTCCAGGTGACCGAGGTGTCGACCGACGACCTTCGTGAGGGCATCGCCCGCAAGGTGTCCGGGACCTACGAGGTGCCGCTCTACCTGGACAACGGCGGAGCCCCGGGCAGCCGGATGGTCTACAGCCCACTGAACGGCGACCCGTTGGCGGTGGGCACCTACACGGCGTCGTTCAACTGCCTCGTTCCGAAGATCGCGTCCGAGACCGGTGAGGCCCTGCCGGTGGTGTTCGGCCACGGTCTGCTCGGATCGAACGGTCAGGTGTTCGCCGACACCACCCAGCGCACCGCCGCCGAGTTGAACGCGGTCTACTGCGGCACCAACACCATCGGCATGTCGAGCGAGGACCTGGGAGCGGTGGGCGCGACCCTCGGGAACCTCAGCACCTTCCCGGCCGTGCCCGACCGACTCCAGCAGGGGATCCTGAACACGCTGTACCTGGCGCGCCTCATGCTGGCCGAAGGTGGCCTGGGATCGTCACCCGAGTTCCAGGCCGGCGGCGCCAACCTGATGAACACCGACCAGGCGTTCTACGACGGGGACAGCCAGGGGGCGATCATCGGTGCCGCTGCGACCGCGGTGTCCCAGGACTGGAAGAAGGCAGTGCTGGGTGTCGGTGGCATGAACTACTCGACGTTGTTGAACCGCAGCGTCGACTTCGACCCCTACTTCGCGTTGATGCAGCAGGCCTACCCGAGCCCGGTGGACCAGCAGATCTGGTTCGGCCTGATCCAGATGCTGTGGGACCGCGGCGAGGCCGGCGGCTACGTGCAGCACCTGACGACCAGGACCTACGACCTGACGCCGCCGCACGAGGTGCTCATGACCGTGGCCTTCGGCGACCACCAGGTGGCCACGATCACCGCGGACAACATGGCCCGGACGCTCGACATCCCCGTCTACACACCGGAGCTCCCTCCGGACGTGGCGCCGGTGCTGGGGATTCCCGACCGGGCGGGCCGTGCGGCCGACGCGGGTGAGGCGGCCGACCAGCGGGCCAACCAGGATCGCAACTTCTTCGACCTGGACCCGATCCGGAAGTTCCCGGCGACGGGCTCGGCCCTCTTCTACTGGTACTTCGGGACGCTGCCGCCGCCACAGGGGAACATCACGCCGACGATGAGCCCCGAGTACCAGGTGACCTGCGCCGGCGCGGCTGCGGGGACGAACCCGGAGTGCATCGACCCCCACGGGCTGGTGCGACGTCAGGAGGCGGTCATCGCCCAGAAGCGCGCGTTCTTCGCCACTCCGGGCGAGGTGCTCAACGCCTGCCGCTTCCAGCCCTGCACCGGCAAGCCCTGACCCCGGGGCGGCGCACCGGCGCTGATCCGTGACACAGCGCACCCGCGCCGTGGCGCTCAGGTGGCGACGTCGAACTCGGAGAGGTCGGTGTCCAGCGACTCCCGGAGCAGCCTCGCGGTCGCACCCCGGCAGTTGGCGCGGGTGATCCGGAACGGCGCAGCGTGCAGTGAGGCGGCGAGCTCGGTGGCCACCTCGGCGGCCCGGTCGACGACCTGGTCGGCGTCGACGACCTCGTCGACGAACCCGGCCTCCCGTGCACCCTCGGGGTCGTAGATCGTCGCCAGGTGCATCGCCTGGGTGAACGCCGGCGGTGTCAACCGGCTCCGGCAGACCTCGACGGCGAAGCGGGGGACCGGCATGCCGATCCGCACCTCGTTCAGGCCGAGCTTGAACGGGCCGGCGGCGGCGATGCGGACGTCGGCACAGCACAGCAGGATCCCGCCCATGGCGAGCGCGTGGCCCGTGACGCCGAGCACGACCGGGATCGGGAACTCGAAGAGGCGGAGCCCCAGGAGCGCACCCCGGCCGAGCAGCCCGCGGGCCTGCTCGGGTCCGGCTGTCATGACCGACAGGTCGAAGCCCGCCGAGAACTTGCCTGGGCGGCCGATCACGAGCAGGGCGCGTGCCTCGTCCTGGGCCCGGTCGAAGGACTCCTCGAGACGTTCCAGGACGGCGTGGCTCAGGGCGTTGGCCTTGCCGTCGTCGATCGTGACGACGGCGACGTCGTCGGTGAGTCGGTAGGTGACGGGATCGGCGGCGTCGTTCATCGGGCGCACGCTAGCGACCCGTTGCTCGCGATGACGACCGCTCCACCGTTCGCCCGGAGCCGGTGGTGCCGTGTCATCGTCGCGCCGGGACGGTCTGCGACAATGACCGACGGCGATCCGGACCGTCCGGATCCGCCCGGTCCCGGTTCGGCCGGGGTGCTCCCCTGACGTGCTGGTCGTCGACTCCGCCACCCGTGACTTCGTCGGACTCGTCGGGCCGGCTCGCGCCCGGATCAACCAGCTCCCCGGCCTGGACGGACTGCGGGCGCTGGCGGTGGTCGCCGTGCTCGCGTTCCATGCCGGCTTCGACCGCATGGTCGGCGGCTACCTGGGCGTGTCGACCTTCCTCACCCTCTCGGGTTTCCTGATCACCACGCTGTTGCTGCACGAGTCGCGCCGGACCGGGTCGGTCGACCTGCGGGGCTTCTGGTCGCGACGCTACCGCCGCCTGTGGCCGGCGTCGTTGGCGGTCCTCGCGGCCGTGGCGTTGTTCTTCGCCCCGTTCGTCGCGACCGCGGCCCAGCGGGCGACCATGCGGGGCGACCTGGTGGCCTCGCTCCTCCAGGTCGCCAACTGGCACTTCATCGTGCAGGGCGACAGCTACGGACAACTGTTCGTGTCGCCGTCCCCCGTGCTGCACTTCTGGAGCCTGGCGATCGAGGAGCAGTTCTACCTGGTCTTCCCGTTGGTGCTCGTCGGTCTCTGGCGCTGGTCCCGAGGCCACCTGGGTCGCTTGGCGGCGGCGCTCGGCGCGTTGACCGTGTGTTCGGTCCTGGAGCCGTTCGTCCTCGACATGAGCGACGACCGTGTGTACTTCGGTACCGACACCCGCGCCGCCGAGCTGCTCCTCGGGGCACTGCTGGCCCTGGTGCTGTTCTCGGACCGGGTGCGCGTACGGATCGTCGCGCGGCGGTACCTGCGGGTGGGACTCTCGGCCGCCGGGCTCGCAGCGTTCTCGCTCCAGGCCTGGTGGTGGTGGTCGTTGCCCCAGGACACCGCCTGGCTGTACCGGGGCGGGTTCGCGGTATACGCCCTCCTGTCGTGTGTGGTGATCGCCGCGGTGGCGCTGCCGGGTGGGCCGATGAGCGCGCTGTGTGGCCTGTGGTCACTGCGTTGGCTCGGGGTCCGCTCCTACGGCGTCTACCTGGTGCACTGGCCGATCTACCTGACGGTCTGGCAGCTCTGGCCGGAACTCGACCGGGTCGTCGCGACGGCGCTGGCCGTGACCGTGTCGGTGGCGCTCGCCGCCGCCTCGTACCGGTTGCTCGAACAGCCGGTTCGTCGCGGTTCGTGGCCGCGAGCCGGTCGGGCGACGCCGGCGGCGGTGCTGGCCACGGTGGCGGTGTTGGCCGCCGCCTGCATGCCGTTGCCGATGCCCGCCGAACCCCGTCCCCTCGACTTCGAGGCGGCCATCGCCGAGTTCGAGTCGCGTGGTTCCGGCTCGGTCGGTGGAGCGGCCGTCCCGTCGGTCGGTGAGTCGCTCGACGGAACGGCGACGACGGCCCCCGCCTCGGGCCCGTCCGTCCCGGACGGGCCCGAGGACGTGACGGTACCCACCGTCGGACCTCCCGAGGTCGCCGGTGCCACCAGCGTCCCTGACGCCGCCGGCCAGGTCCCGGTGCTGCGGATCTCGGTGTTCGGCGACTCGACGGGCCTGACCGCCGGGATGGGCTACTTCGCCTGGGCCGAGCCGGCGGGACGGTCACGGTTCGTCGCCGGACAGGTGGAGCTGGGGTGCGGCGTCAGTCGGTTCGAGGCCTACCGGGCCGACCGGACGGTGCGACCCCGGGTCGAGTGTCCGGAGTGGGGGAGGATCTGGGCCGAGCGCATCGAGGCGCAGCGACCCGACGTGGCGCTGTTGATGGCCTCGGCGTGGGAGGTCCCGGACGTGACTCTCCCCGACGGCACGTCCGGATCGATCAGCGATCCGCCGGTCGACGCCTTCATCCGCTCGGAGTTCCTGTCGGCCGTGGACCTGCTGTCGGCCCGGGGGGCCCTGGTGGTGCTGGTCACGACACCGCCGTACGGGTCGTGGGCCGACGACGGTCGCGTCGAGGCGGTGGTGCGCCAGTACTCGCCCGAGCGCACCGACCGGCTCAACCAACTGCTGGCCCAGGTCGCGGCCGAGCGGCCCGACACGGTGCGGCTGCTGGACCTGGCCGCCGGGATCGGGAACCGGGTCGAGGACCGGTCACTGCGGCCGGACGGTGTCCACTACGACATCGGCGCCTTCGCCGGCCTCAGTCGGGACTGGTTCGGTCCGGAGCTCGAACGACTCTGGACCGGGTGGTGGACGGGGCGCACCGGCCG
The DNA here is from genome assembly GCA_903925745.1 of uncultured Actinomycetes bacterium. GTDB lineage: Bacteria > Actinomycetota > Acidimicrobiia > Acidimicrobiales > Microtrichaceae > SXMI01. Next base: position 21,347 of record CAIYGQ010000126.1, read on the forward strand.
GCCGTAACTTCTCGTCGGGAACGGGCCCAGCGGGCCGGGTCCCCGACAGGTCGCAGCAGTCGGCGAACAGGAGCAGCGAACGGTGGGATTCCTCGACAAGGCGAAGGCGGCGGCGGACCAGGCGATGGCCAAGGTGGACCAGGGCCTCGGCAGTGTGTCCGCACCGGGCGGTGCCGGCCGGGGCGCCGATCCGTACCTGCGTGACCTGGGGGTGCTCGCCTACCTGGAGGCGACCGGCCGTCCTCCGGCGGACATCGCCGAGCAGCGGGACCGGTGCAACCAGGCGATCCACCAGCTCGAGTCGCAGGGGCCGATCAACCTGAACCTCACCAGCCAAGGTCCCCCGGGCGCCGGAGCGGTGCCCCCGCCACCCGGTGCGGCCGCCGCGGCG
>CAIYGQ010000127.1 GCA_903925745.1 uncultured Actinomycetes bacterium
GCGGACGATTCGGCACGCCTGGAACGCGTGTGTGGCGGCAACGTCACCGTGGGTTCGAATCCCACCCTCTCCGCAGATCCGACCCGCCGTTCCCGGCGGGTCGGCCCGCGTCCGGGCCACGGTACGGTCGGTACGGCCACCTGACCGCCGATTCGGCGACACGCGACCGTCCGAGGTGCGTACGATCCCACGCCGTGCGACGCATCATCACCACCTCGATCCTCACCCTCACCATCGTGGCGCTCGGCGCGTGCGGGGGGTCCGAGGAGAGCACGAGCACCGACACGGTGGTCGACTCACCCGACCAGGCACCGCTGGACGCCGACGGCCTCGACACCTCCGACGTGGGTGCGGCACCCGGCACCGACGAGGGAGTGTGCGGTCTGCTCAGCGAGGAGGAGGTCGAGAGCCTCGTCGGCACGTCCGTCAGTCCGGGCATCTCCACGACCGTCGGCGAGGCGGACGGATGCAACTGGGTGGCGATGGACGGTCGACTCGACTTCCCGCTGCAGGTCCGTGAGGTTCCGGCCTCCGAGTTCGACGGGATGATCTCGGGGGAGCGGGACTTCGGCATCACCGTGATCCCCGTCGAGGGCATCGGGGACGCCGCCTACTCCTCCGAGCCGGGGTTCACGACCGAGCTGGTGTTCCGCACGGACGGGGTGGCCTACGGCGTGACCGCACCTGTCGAGGGCGCCTCGCAGGAGCAGCTGCGCGCCGCCAACGAGGCGGCCGCCCGCAAGCTCCTCGAGAACCTCTGATCCTCCGGCCGAGCCGGTCGGCGGTGGGTGCCCACCGCTACGGTCGGGCGCGTGCCGCACAACCTGGAACCAGACGACCGCCACGAACAGTGGATGCGCGCCGCGCTCGCCGAGGCGGGCGGTGCGGCCGTCGAGGGTGAGGTGCCGATCGGGGCCGTGGTCGTCCACCTGGGAGATCCGACCGGGCCGCGCATCGTGGCGTCGCGGCACAACGAACGGGAACGCAGTGCGGATCCGACGGCCCACGCCGAGGTGCTGGCACTCCGCGACGCGGCCCACCACCTGGGCCGCTGGCGGCTGGACGACTGCCTCCTGGTCGTCACCCTGGAGCCATGCCCCATGTGCGCGGGCGCCGCGTGGGCCGCCAGGATCGGCGGTGTCGTGCAGGGCGCGGCGAACGTCGACGCCGGAGCCCTCGGCAGCCTGTACCACCTGGGTCAGGATCCCCGGCTCAACCACGAGTTCCCGGTCCGCTCCGGCGTCCTGGCCGACGAGTCCGCCGAACTACTCCGCACGTTCTTCGCCGACCGTCGCTGAACTGGACGGCCCGGCGGGTGCCCGGCGGCCTCTGGCAGAGTGGGGCGATGGACACCACCGTGCTCGTCGACGGCCGCCACTTCACCGAGGATCCACGCTGGCTGGACGGGCGACTCTGGTACAGCGACTTCTACGGCCACGCCGTCCACTCCGTCGACATCGATGGGAACGACCGCGTCGAACTCGAGCTGGACGACCAGCCGTCGGGACTGGGATGGCTACCGGACGGACGACTCCTGGTCGTGGCAATGACCAGTCGGCAGGTCCGGCGGCGCGAACACGACGGGACGATGGTGGTGCACGCCGACCTGGCGCACATCGCCACGCACTGGTGCAACGACATGCTCGTCGACCCCCGGGGACGCGCCTACGTGGGGCACTTCGGTCTGGACCTGGACGCGTTCGTCGCCGAGCACGGGATGGAGGCCGTGCTGTCGGAGGACGCCCCCACCCGTGCCCACGTCGTGCTCGTGCAGCCCGACGGGAGCGTCGAGGTCGCCGCCGACGACATGCGGTTCCCAAACGGGACGGTCCTCACCCCGGACGGACGCACGCTGATCGTGGCGGAGACGCTGGCGCTCCGACTGACGGCGTTCGACGTCGGCGACGACGGTCGGCTCGGCAACCGCCGGGTCTGGGCCGACCTGTCCGACCACCTGATCCCGCCCGACGGCATCTGCCTGGACGCCGGCGGAGGTGTGTGGGTCGCGAACGCCCTGGGCGCCGAGTGCGTGCGGGTGCTCGAGGGCGGCGGGATCACGGACCGGGTCACCACCGGCCGGCGGGCGTTCGCCTGCAACCTGGGCGGCGAGGACGGCACCACCCTGTTCGTCTGCACCTCCGAGACCTCGGAGGCCGAGGCGTGCGCATCGCACGCGACCGCCCGCATCGAGGTGGCGACCGTCGCGGTGCCAGGCGTCGGCTCACCCTGAGCGGCCGAGGCGCCCGACCCTCGGCCGCCCACGAGCCGCCGATCCGAGGTGGGCAATGCCGGGTCGCACGGCTAACGTCGTCGACGGAGAGTTGCCGGAGCGGACGAACGGGACGGTCTCGAAAACCGTTGAGGTCGCAAGGCCTCCGAGGGTTCGAATCCCTCACTCTCCGCCACCCAGCCCGGCGGCGGCCACCGGCTGCACGCAACCGGTGGAACCGCCGGGGCCTGGACGGACTCGTCCGGTGCGGCACCGTCACGGAACGGCAGCCCGTTCACCAATGGAGTTCGTAGACACCCGCGAAACCCGCGGCCAGCAGGACGGACCCCGCCAGGAACGCCACCGGCACCGCCACCCGGGCCCGGGACCGCGTGGCGAGCGGACCAGCGGCCAGCCACGCCCACACGAACGGCAGGACCGGGAGCAGGTACCGGCCGGCCGGGGCCAGCCACCGGCAGAAGGCCCACGCCATCACCGCCGACGACCACAGCAGGGCCGACAGCGCCCAGCCGAACCGCCGACCGACGCGTACGCCGGCGAACACGACGAGCGCGAACGCGGCGGTGGCCGCGAGTTCGTTCAGGACGTCGCCGATGTGGTGGACCTCCAGCCCCGGCGACCGGACGAACGACGCCTTGAGCCACGTGCGCAGGTCCAGCACGCCGCCGTGGCCGTACCCGCCCGAGACCTGCGCGGACCAGAACGCCACCGGGTCGCCGGTGAGCCGCCAGAGGTACACGGCGTATGCCGCGATACCCCACACCGACAGGAGCACGCCCAGGTGCGCCGGCCGGAGCCCACGCCCCGAGCACCGCACCCCGCGCAGCGTTGACCACCCGGCGCGCATCCGACCGGCCACGCCGGACGCCGGGTCCGGATCGGGGACCGTCAGCCCCCCGGACCGGTCGAGGGCCAGCACGACCAGGTAGGCGACCAGGGCCAGCCCCATCGCCCGCGTGCCAGTGGCGGCGCCGGCGACCAGTCCGGCCCACACCCAGTGACCGGACTCGGCCAGCACCACCGTTCCGAGCACCAGTGCGACGAACAGCGGGTCGCTGTAGGCGACGCCGGCGAGCAGGAACGCGTACGGAAACGTGAGGAGGAGAGCGAGCGCCGTCCGCCGGGTCCGGAGGTCCAGTCCCCGGTCGAGCATCCATCGCCAGAACAACAAGGTCGTGGCCAGCCCGGAGAGCGCGGAGACCAGGACCGCGGCCGTCTGCGGTGACACGCCGAGCGAGTCGATCGCCCGGATCGCCAGGGCGTACCCCGGGAACCCGGCGACGAGTCCCTCCTCGGGGCGGTAGCCCGCTTCGGCGACCCGGAGGTACAGCCCCGAGTCCCAGGCGATCCGACCACCCAGCGGGTCGAACCACCCCCAGAGCGCTGGACCGAGGTCGGACCAACCGGTCGCTGCGTGGTGCGCCACACGCAGGACACGGTCGAGGAGTAGCGCCGCGGCGGCCCAGCCGACCAGCGGCTCGATCCACCGGGCCGCTGCACTCCCGACCACCTGCTCCGACGGAGTGGACGGGATCGCCGGATCGGCGCTCAGATCACGCCTCCGAGGAGCAGACCGATCGCCAGAGCTGCGACGCCGAAGCGGTACCAGGCGAAGATCGTCAGGTCGTGGCGCTCCAGGTAGGTGACCAGCCACCTGATCGCGACCACCGCCGAGACGAACGCTGCGAACGCCCCGAGGAGCGGCGTCACGACACCGAACTGCTCGACCAGGTTGCCCCCGTCACCGAGGAGCTTGTAGCCCGACGCCGCCGTGAGCGTGGCGAAGCCGAGCAGGAAGCTGAACTCGACGGCGGCGGCGACCGACACACCGACGAGCAGTGCCCCCAGGATCGTGGCCAGGCTCCTGCTCGTCCCCGGCCAGAGCGCCAGGCACTGGGCGAGCCCGACGACGGCGGCCTGGCGGTACGTGATCGACACGAGCGGATCCCGGCCGACGGGCGCACCCGGCCCACTGTCGCCGGCGACGGCCGCACCTTCGTCGGGGGCCGCTCCCTCCGGCTCCTCACGGCGACTCGGGATCAGGCCCGAGCGCTCCAGCACCAGGATCAGGACGCCGCCGACGATCCACGCCGCCACGATCGGCCACGGGCCGAAGAGCCGTTCCTCGATCGCGTCGTCGAAGAGGAACCCGAGCGCAGCGGAGGGCAGGAACGCGATCACCAGGATGACCAGCAGGTGTCGGCCCGCCTCGGAGCGGCCGAACAACCCCAGGACCATGTCTCGGAACCGCCGCCAGAACAGGCCGGCGACGGCCACGATGGCGCCGAACTGGATCGCGATCGCGTACGTGTTCACCGCCTCCAGACCCGCTGACCCCTTCTCGTCGGGGAGTCCGAGGAGCCGCGACGCGATCAGCAGGTGGCCAGTGGACGAGATGGGCAGGTACTCGGTCACGCCCTCCACGACCCCCAACACCGTGGCCTGCCACCACGACAGGCTGACCGCCGCAGCGCCCGCTGACTGGACGGCGGCGGCGGCGAGCGCCCCGGCGGGAGTGGCTGCGAGCAGTGCCAGGAGGACGCCGACGGGTCCGACCACCAGCAGGGAGCGGCGGACTCGATCGCCGGTGTGAATCGGTCGCCGGTGGACGCTCATCGGACCACTCTCGCACCTCGGTCGGCGGGCCGTGGGTACCCTGCGGACCGTGCAGGCTGCGATGCGCATGATGCACCAGGACCCGGATGCGGTCGCCGAGGCGACCCTTGACCGGGAGACGGTGCGGCGGGTCGGGACCTTCGCGCGCCCCTACCGGACCCAGCTCATCGGTTTCGTGGCGATGATCACCATCGGTGCCGGCCTGGCGCTCGTCCCGCCGTTGCTGTTCCGCACGATCATCGACGACACCATCCCGTCCGGCGACCGGGGCCACCTGGTGGTGCTGGGACTGGTGGTGATCGCAGCCGCGGTCGTCGGCGCCGCCGTCCAGCTGCTCGAGCGCCGATGGTCGGCCCACATCGGCGAGGGCCTCATCTACGACCTGCGGCTCGCACTGTTCGACCACGTGCAACGCATGCCACTGCAGTTCTTCACCCGCTCGCAGACCGGTGCGCTGGTCAGCCGCCTCAACAACGACGTCATCGGCGCCCAACGGGCGCTCACCGGGACGCTCGGTACGGTCGTGTCGAACGTGATCACGCTGGTGGCGGTGCTGATCGCCATGGTGGCCCTGGACTGGCGGGTGACGATCGTGGCGGTGCTCCTGCTGCCGCTCTTCCTGATCCCCTCGAAGCGGGTGGGCCGCAAGCTGCAGGGGATGACGCGCGACGCCATGCAGTTGAACGCCGACATGAACGCGCAGATGACCGAACGGTTCGGTGTGTCGGGCGCGCAGCTCGTCAAGTTGTTCGGCGACCACGACGCCGAACGGGACGACTTCGGCGCAAAGGCCGGCGGGGTGCGTGACATCGGCGTCCGGACGGCCATGTACTCCCGGTTCTTCCTGGTGATGATGGGACTCGTCGGCGCCATCGGCACCGCAGCGGTGTACCTGCTCGGCGGACTCCAGGTGATCCAGGGCACCATCACCATCGGCACGCTCGTGGCGCTGACGGCCCTGGTGGTCCGGATCTACGACCCGCTCACCAGCCTGACGAACGCCCGGGTCGACGTGATGAGCGCCTTCGTCAGCTTCGAGCGGGTCTTCGAGGTGCTCGACTCCCCGAACCCCATCACCGACGCGCCCGATGCCGTGGAGTTGACCCGGCCGCGGGGGCGGGTCGAGTTCGACCACGTGAGCTTCCGGTACCCGGCGGGCGGGGTCGGTTCGATCGCATCGCTGGAGGCCGGCTCCCACGAGGGCGACGGAGAGATGCCGGTGGTGCTCGACGACATCTCGATCGTCGCCGAACCGGGGACGACAGTGGCGCTCGTCGGACCGTCGGGCGCCGGCAAGTCGACGCTCGCCTCACTGATCCCCCGGCTCTACGACGTGACCGACGGTGCCGTCCGAGTGGACGGCCACGACGTCCGGAGCCTGACCCAGCAGTCGTTGCGCGGGGCGATCGGCGTGGTGTCCCAGGACCCCCACCTCTTCCACGCCACCGTCGGCGACAACCTGCGCTACGCCCGCGCCGATGCGACCGACGAGGAGCTGCGCGACGCGTGCCGCCACGCCCGGGTGCTGGACGTCATCGAGGCCCTGCCGCAGGGATTCGACACGATGGTCGGTGAGCGCGGCTACCGACTGTCGGGCGGGGAGCAACAGCGGCTGGCGATCGCCCGGATGGTCCTGAAGGACCCGGCGGTGGTCATCCTGGACGAGGCGACGTCGTCGCTCGACACCGAGAACGAGGCGGCGGTGCAGGCCGCGCTGGCGGACACGCTCGAGGGGCGGACGGCGGTGGTGATCGCGCACCGGCTGTCGACGATCACCGGGGCCGACCAGATCGTCGTGCTCGACGGCGGCCGCGTCGTCCAGCGCGGGCGCCACCACGAGCTGCTCGAGGCGGGCGGACTGTACGCCGACCTGTACCGCGTGCTGGTCGGCGCAGAGCGAGTCTGACCGACGCTTCAGGCCATCAGTCCGCCGTCGACGTTGACGCACGTCCCCGTGACGAAGGACGACGCATCCGAGGCCAGGAACAGCGCGGCCCCGACGATCTCGGGCGGATCGGCGATCCGCTTCGCCAGCGTGGAGGCCACGATCCTCCGGTGGAACTCGGGCTGGGCGAGCGTCGGGCCCATCATGTCGGTGTCGAAGGGTCCGGGGGCGATCGCGTTGACGCGGACGTGCGGCGCCCACTCCTTGGCCATCGTCCGCGTCAGGTTCCACATCGCCGCCTTGGTGGCGGTGTAGAGCCCCAGGTACTCGGCACCGGCGAACGCTCCGACGGTGATGACGTTGATGATCGACGGTGCAGGCGACGCCTGCAGGTGCCCCAGGGAGGCGACGGCGAGGAGCGTCGGGCCCTGGACGTTCGCCCGGAAGGCGGCGTCGAAGGCCTCTGGGGTCAGGTCCCCGAGCGGACCGCCGAGGGGATTGGCCGCGTTGTTGACCAGCACGTCGATCCCCCCGAAGTGCCCCACCGTCCCGTCGACCAGCGCCTGCAGTTGCTCGGGGCGACCCACGTTGGTGGGCAGCGACAGCGCCGTGCCGCCGGCCTCGGTGATCTCGGCGACGACCCGGTCGCAGGCCTCGGCCTTGCGGCTGGCGACGACCACCCGGGCGCCGGCGGCGGCGAAACCCCGGGCGATGGCGCGACCCAGGCCCCGGCTCCCCCCAGTGACGATCGCGACCCGGTCGGTCAGCTCGAAGGACGGACGCACGGGACGCTCGGGTTCGGACACCGCAGCATCCTGCCCCAGGCCGACCCGGGCGGGGAGCCGGGAACGAACCCGAGCGTGGAGCCCGGAACGAACCCGGGCGGGGAGCCGCCGGCCACCCCGTGGATCTAGGGTGGCTGCGACCCATGCGCCGTGGGTCGCAGCCACTTCGCGGAGGTCACCGTGCACGCACTCATCGCCACCGATGGATCCGAGGTCTCGCTCGACGCCGCCCGCAAGGGCATCGAGTTGCTGTCGCCGACCCACGTCACCCTGTTGACCGTCGCCGACACCTCGATCGCCGAGGACTCCGGGGCCGGCGGGTTCGCGAGCAACCTGCTGACCCCCGAGGAGTCCGTCCAGGCCAGGGAGGCGATCCTGGGCGAGGGCACCGACGAACTGGACGCCACCGTCGCCGAACTCGGCCTGGACCCGTCGATCGTGGACCGCCGACTCGTCGAGGGCGCCTCGGGGCAGATGATCGTGCACGTCGCCGGCGAGGTCGGTGCCGACGTGATCGTCGTCGGGTCACACGGCAAGGGCTGGTTCAAGCGGGTGGTCATCGGGTCCGTGAGCGAGTACGTGATCCACAACAGCTCGATCCCGGTGCTCGTGGCCCGGCACGACGAGTCCGCCGAGCCGGCGGCGGGGTGAGCCCTCCGGAGACCGACGGGCCGGACGACACGGCCTCCGTCGACACCTGGACGATCGCGGCGATCCACGAACGGATCACCGGGATGCTGTCGGTCGCATTCGGCGACCCGGTCTGGGTGGAGGGCGAGATCCTCGAGGCCTTCACCTCGGGGGCCGGCCACACCTACCTGACGCTCGCCGACCCGGACGCCCCGGCGGTGTACGGCCAACAACCGCAACTGTCGGTGACCCTCTGGAAGGGTCAACGCCAGCGGGTCGAGCGTCGGCTGCGGGCCGCCGGCGGAGCGGTCGAGTTGGCCGAGGGCATCCGGGTCCGGATCGCCGGGACGCTCCTGACCTACTCGCCACAGAGTCGCGTCCAGTTGCGGATGATCGACGTCGACCCCGAGTTCACCCTGGGCGTCCTGGGTCGGCAGCGGGCCGAGGTGCTGGAGGCGCTCCATCGCGACGGCCTCATCGGGCGCAACACCACCGTCCCGATGCCGACCCTGCCGCTGCGGATCGCACTCGTCACGAGCATTGGCAGCGCGGCGCACGCCGACGCCATGCACGAACTGGAACACAGTGGGGTCCCCTTCACCGTGGTCGAGATCGACGCGCGGACCCAGGGTGTCCAGGCCGTCGACTCGATCATCGATGCCCTCGGCGTCGCAGCGGGCCTCGGCGTCGACGCGGTGCTCCTGGTCCGGGGTGGTGGTTCGGCGACCGACCTGGCCGCCTTCGACGACGAACGCCTGGCCCGCGCGGTGGCACTGTTCGACCTCCCAGTGGTCGCGGGGATCGGCCACGAGGTCGACCGCAGCATCGTCGACGAGGTGGCACACCTGTCGGCCAAGACGCCGACCGCGGCCGCCGCTGCGCTGGTGGAACAGGCGGCGTGGGCGATCGACCGCTTCGAGGAACTGGCCGAGGCCGTCACCGTCGCCGCCCGACGGCGCCTGGAACGGGCCGCCGCACGCGTCGAGCTGTGTGCCCAGCGGATCGCCAACCGGAGCGGACGGACCCTCGTGCTGGCTCGCAGCCGCGTCGAGGACTGCGATCGACGGACCGGGCGGGCGGCGCAGGCCCTGCTCGACCGGGCCGACACGATCCTGACGGCGCTCGATGCCCGGGCCCGGATCCACGATCCCGCCCTGGCACTCGGCCGGGGCTGGTCGATCACGCGCACCCGGGACGGGTCCATCCTCACCGACGCGTCGTCGGTGAACGAGGGCGAGACGATCACCACCACGCTGGCCCACGGGTCGATCGACTCGGTGGTCGGCTCGACCGGCAGCTGAGGTCCGGCGACGTGGGGATCCGTCCCACCGACGCTCCCACGACAGGGACCAGCCGAACGAGACAGAGAGGAACCACGTGAGCGACGAACCTGCGGACACCACCGAGACGATGGACTTCGGCGACGCCCTGGAGGAACTCGAGGGCATCGTCGCCGAGCTCGAGTCCGATGAGCTCGACGTCGACCGGCTCGCCGAGCGCGTGGCGCGGGCGGGTGTGCTCGTCCGCACCTGCCGGGAGCGGCTCGACGCCGCCGGGCTCGCGGTCGACGAGGTGCTCCGCACCAATGGAGCCGAGTGAGCTGACCCGATCGGCCCGGACCGGTCCGCCGGTCCGGTCGGGGACGATGGTCCCCCACGACTGACCGTCGCGGAACGACCGGGCGGGTAGTTTGGACTCGTGGCCCGACGAGACGTCCTGACGCGCGACTCCATCGTCGCTGCGACCCGGGAGATGCTCCGGACCACCGACCTGGAACAGGTGTCCCTCCGGAAGCTCGCCGCCGAGCTCGGGGTCACCGCCCCGGCGCTGTACGCCCACGTCCGCGACAAGGAGGACCTGTTGCGGGCGGTCGCGGAGCTGGGGTTCGACGACCTGGTGGCGCGGATGGAGGCCGTCGAGTCAGCGGACCCGCTCGAGCGGCTCCGCGGCTACGGACACGCCTACGTGGACCTGGCACTGTCGGACCCCGAGGTGTTCCGGGTCATGTTCCTCTACCGACCGGCCGACATCGAGGTGCCCGAGATCGACAACACGCTGCCGGCCGCGACGGCAGCGTTCGCGCTCCCGGGGGCGGCGGTCGCCGAGGCGATGGCGAACGGTTCGATCCATCCGGGACACGACCTGCTCCGGGTGGCGCTCGCCCTGTGGGCCACCAACCACGGCGTGGCATCGGTCCTGCTGCTGGGTGCTCGCGGAGGAGAGGTGATCATCCCCGGGGACTTCGCCCACCTGGTCGACGACGTGATCGACACGACCCTGGCCGGACTCGCGGCGCCGCCCGCCCCGGCGGCCGGGGACCCGGCCGGTCAGTCGAGTTCCGCGTAGCGTCCGAGCGCCTCGCGGAGCGGACGTTCGGCCACCCCGGGCTCGGACGCGACGGCCTGCACCCACGGGGGCCGGACCAGCGTGTCGACGACGACCGGATCGACCAGGTCGCTCTCCTCCAGGATGAACCGCACGAAGGTCTGGACGTACGACGGCGGCCTGGGGTCCCGGGCGAGTTCCACCAGCGCGAACGGATCGGGGGGCGCGACCGCGCTGGGGGGTGGGGCCACGATGCTCGGCGACCCCGGCTCGGTGCCACCACCAGCCAGCCCCGGACCGTCCACCAGGACCAGGCCCCGGACCACGTCCGGTCGCGCCGCGGCGGCGAGCAGTCCGACGTAGGCGCCGAGACCGCGACCGACGATGGTCACCGGACCCAGGTGCTCGAGCGCCGCATCGACGTCGGCGACCAATATCTCGCAGGTGTAGCCGCCTCCGGTCGGGATGGTCGAGTGGCCGTGACCGGTGAAGTCGAGTCCCACCACCGGGCCCGGCCACTCCACGTGTGGGGGCACGGCCGCCGGTGTGGCCTCGCCGAGTCCGTGCAGCAACAGCAACGGACGCAGGTCACCACGTTCGCCGTCGGCGAGCCCGTGGAGCGCCAGACGGATCCGGTGGTGCTGCAGGAACGTGATCCGGTCGCCGCTCACGACAGGAACTCCAGCACCAGGTCGGCGACCCGACGTGGCTGTTCGATGTGGACGAAGTGACCCACGCCGTCGAGCGCGACGACGCGCGCGTCAGGCGGCAGGTAGCGGTCCAGGTCCTCGGGTCGCGTCCCCCAGCCCATCACCTCGGGTTCCAGGCCGAGCACACCCAGGAACGGCACGGCGACACCGGGCAGCTGTCGCATCGACCAGTCCGGATCCCATGGACCGAAGCCTCCGAAACGCATGGTCGGATCGATCTTCCAGCGCCACCCGTCGTCGGACTCGATGGCCCCGACGGTGACCAGGTAGCGCAGCCACTCGGGTGACAGCCGCGGGTTCATCCGGCCACGGCGCTCGGCCAGCTCGGCGATCGTGCCGGGCCGACGCTCCTTGCCCACCAGCGACCGCCGGTGGGCGAGCCACGCGCCCAGCTCACCGCGGATCGACCGGGTGCGCTCGCGCTCACTGACGTCGGACATCCCGGCACCTGACGGCAGTCCGTCCAGGTTGACGAGCGCCCGGACCCGCTGGGGCATGGTCGCAGCCAGGTACATCACCATCGAGCCGCCCTTGGAGTGGCCGACCAGCGGCACCGGATCCGCGGAGACCGACGCGAGCACCGTGGCAGCGTCGCGGACGTCCGCGTCCCAGCTGTACAGCTCGGAGCGGGCCGAGTCGCCGTGGCCGCGCTGGTCCCACCCGACAACCCGCCACCCCCCGTCGGCGAGCATCGGGGCGAACACGTTGAGGGTCTCGGCGAAATCGAAGCCGCCGTGGGCCACCACCACGGGCGGATCATTCGGCTCGCCCCACTCGACGACCGAGATCGACACGCCCCCCGAGTCGACCCGGCGGCGGCGGTCCGGCCGTCGGGCGCCCGGGTAGGTCACCTGCTCCATGCCATCCCCGACACCGGTGTCACCCCCCACCCCGATCACCCCCGTCTCATCGCCGCCGGGTCGTGGCCGACGGGTCGTCTGCGACGGCCGATGCTAGGTCCGCGACCCACCGCCGCCGACGAGTGTGACCGGAGACCGGCGGGTGTCGGTAGGCTCCGCACCACGGATCCGACGACTGGACGGGCTGCCGCGGGCGGGGCGACGCCGAGCGGACTGGAACACCGGGGGGGCACAGCGCCAGTGGGGGGCTGGGGCCCGGACCCCGGCGTGTCCGACGCGCTCGACGCCATCCGGATCGGCGGCGACGCGGCCACCACGGCGGTCGACCTGGACGTGCCCGGCAGCGTCCGGACCAGCATCACCCCGGCGGTCAACGCCCTCCGCTGGGGTGCGCTCGGCTTCGGACTGGTGTTCGCCGCCCCCGAGGCGTTCCGGGGCAGCTACGCAGCGGTCGCCGCCACCGCCGTCTGCCTGTTCGTCACCACGCTCCGCACGCTGTTGCCCGTCCAGCTCGGGTCGACCGACGTGCGCCGCTCGCTCACGCCGTTCGTGGACGTCCTGGTCGTGGGCGCGATCGTCGGCCACGACGGCGGCGTCGAGAGCCCCTACCTCTTCTGCCTGCTCGCCTGTGTCGTCGTGGTGGCGTTCGGCTGGGGCGCCGGACGCGGGCTGGCGGCCACGGTGCTCGGGATCGCCGCCCTGGCGGCCGGGACACCGGTCGGACGGGTCGACCTGGCGGGCCAGTACGACGACCAGCGCGACCTGGCCGCCCTCATGGTCGTGGGGCTCGCCGTGGCCGGAGCTGCGTTCGTCCGCGCCCGGTTGCTCGACGCCGAACGACGGCGGACCTCGCTCGACTCCCGCGTCGCCCAGCTGACCGACACCAACGACCTCCTGGTGCTGTTGACGCGTGCCGCCCGGACGCTGCCCGGTTCGCTCACCATGCGAGAGGCGATCGCCCAGTCCGCAGCCCAGCTCCGTGACGACCTGGACGCCCGCACGGTGCTACTCGTCACCTGGGACGACCAGGCTGGCGACTGGATCCCGCGTCTGGCCGACGGCGTGGTGACCCCGACCACGTACGAGACCGACGAGCTCCCCGGGGCGCTCGCCTCGGCGCTGGGCCGGAACCGACCCGTCGTCGTCGACCACCGCGCGCAGATGGACGCACCGCCACCGCTCACCTCCGACCGCGGCAGTGGGGCGTACGTGGAGCTCGTCGCCCGGGGACGCACCGTCGGGCTCCTGGGCCTGGAACACCCGGACGCCGGACACTTCGACGAACGCGCCGTCCTGTTGCTGCGTGGCCTGGCCGACGTGCTGGCGCTGAGCATCGACAACGCCCGCTGGTTCGGTCGCCTCCGTACCCTGGGTGCCGAGGAGGAACGGGGCCGGATCGCACGTGAGCTCCACGACCGCCTGGGCCAATGGCTCACCTACATCGCCCTGGAACTCGAACAGATCAGCACCCGGGCCGAGGACCCGCCGCCCGAGATCGACCGTCTCCGCTCCGACGTCCACGCCGCGATCGACGACCTGCGATCGACCCTGCAGGACCTGCGAACCGGGGTCGACGCCCAGCACCCGCTGTCGGAACGGGGTCCGGTGTTCGTCCAGCGGTTCGCCCAGCGCTCGGGCATGGCGGCCTCGTTCACCACGCACCCGCCGGGTGGCCGGGCGCCGGTGCCCATCGAGAACGAGCTGCTGCGCATCCTGCAGGAGGCGCTGACCAACGTGGAGCGCCACGCAGCAGCCACCTCGGTGGAGGTGGCCTGGACGGTCGACGCCGGTCGGTACGAACTGACGATCACCGACGACGGCAACGGGTTCGAACCGGGTGCGAGCGTCCGCGACTCGGCCTACGGTCTGGTCGGCATGCGGGAACGCGCCGACGTGATCGGGGCCCGCCTCCACATCGACAGTTCGCCCGGACACGGCACCCGAGTTCGGGTGTCGGCCGGCGATGCGGACCCTGAGGTCCGCGCTCCAACAACCGACCGCCGGATCGGCGAACGGCCCACGACCACACCGACCACCAGCACACCGACCGACGTCATGCCGGTCGGGCCCGACGACCGAGGACAGGGGCGAACCACATGAGAGTCCTGCTCGCAGACGACCACCAGATCCTGAGGGACGGCGTCCGCCGCGGCCTGGAGGGCGCCGGCGTCGACGTCGTCGGCGAGGCCTCCAACGGCGAGGAGGCCGTGACGCTGGCCGCCGAGACCTCGCCGGACATCGTGTTGATGGACCTGTCCATGCCGGTGCTCGACGGGGTCCAGGCGACGAACCGGATCCGCTCCGCCAACCCCGAGGTGCGCATCGTCGTCCTGACGATGCACGACGACCCCGAGCGCACCCGGGCCGCCCTGCAGGCCGGCGCCTCGGCCTACCTGACGAAGGGTACGTCGTTCGCCGAGGTGCTCGACACACTCGAACGCGTCGAGGCGGGCGAGGAGGTGCTGAGTCCGAAGCTCGCCGCGTCGATGCTGGAGCACCTGAACTCGATCCCGAAGAGCGAACTGCTCTCGGAGCGCCAGGTGCAGATCCTGCAGATGATCGCCGACGGTGCGTCGACGAAGCAGGCGGCCCGGGCACTCGGCATCACCCAGAAGACCGTCCACAACCACCTGAACGCGACGTACCGGCGGCTGGACACCCAGAGCCTGACCCACGCCGTGCTGTCGGCGGTGCGGCTCGGGATCATCGACCTCTACTCGGACCCCGACCCCGAGGCCGATGAGGCCTGAACCCGTCCGCACCGGCACCGCCACCACGTTCGGTGGCCGCGCCGCGGCATTTGCCCAGCAGCGGGACCTGTTGCGAGCACGGTCGCGTACGTCACCATGGTCGACGTGGCTGATGCGGACGGGGGCGACGCACGTCGTGGTGCGCCCCGACGGGAGGACCGGGTGACGGACCGGATGATCGACCGGACCGGTGAGCGTCGGACGATGCGGACCGGCGCCGGGCGCGTGTTCGGGGCGGTGCTGATCGCGACCGTGGTCACCGCGGCGGTCACCGTCCCCATGGCCTACCAGGCCGGCTCGGCCCGGAACCCGGCGCCGGCACCGGCCCCACCTGCGGTCAGCGAACCGGCGCCGGCGCCCGAACCTCAGGCCCCAGTGGACGTCGCCGGGATCTCCCAGGACCAGAACCCGCTCTACCAGCCGGTCCGGGACCTGCGGCTGGTCCCCGCCGAGGACGTCGTCGCCTCGGACGACGGCGTCGACCGGGGGCTGGAACCGCTCGACGGCGACGTACTCCCCGATCGTCCGGTGTGGATCGTGGTCGAACGCGACGATGCGGCCACCGTCCGGTTCTGGCTGAACGACCCGGACGGCCGCAACGAACCGGACCAGATCGACCTGCAGGCGCCGTTCACCCTGGTGTCGGGACCCGACGAGGACGCCCCGGCGCCCGTCGATCCGGACCAGCTGGAGGACGGGAACAACACCGTGCTCGTCGAGATCACGGTGGTCGGCGGCGGGGTGGAGTACCAGCGCGCGACCTTCCGGATCGGCTGAGCCTCCGGGTACCATCGCCAGGCCCCACCGGGGTGGCCGCATCGAACGTCGGGCGGCCCACGACGGGAGGTACCCCGTGGCCGACATCAGAGGACAGGTCGAACCGGGATTCCAGGCCGTCGCCGACGCGTTCGAGGCGAACTTCGCCGAGCACGGCGAGGTGGGGGCCGGGTTCTCGCTCTACGTGGAGGGCCAGCAGGTGGTGGCGCTCACCGGGGGCGTCGCCGACGCCGAGGGGCGCCTCTACGACGAGGACACGCTCCAGATGGTGTTCTCGACCACCAAGGGCGCCACTGCGGTCTGTGCCCACCTGTTGGCCGAGCGGGGCGAACTGGACCTGGACGCCCCCGTCGCCGAGTACTGGCCCGAGTTCGCCGCCGCCGGCAAGGCCGACGTGCCGGTCAGTTGGCTCCTGTGCCACCGGGCCGGGGTGATCGACACCGACCGGGCGATGACGCTCGACGAGGCGCTCGACTGGGACACCGTCACCGCGGCGCTCGCCGAGTCGACCCCGGTGTGGGAACCCGGCACCCAGCACGGCTACCACGCCGTCACCTACGGCTGGCTGGTCGGCGAGGTCGTGCGGCGGATCACGGGACGGAGTCTGGGCACCTTCTTCGCCGACGAGGTCGCTGCGCCGCTCGGACTGGAGTTCTGGATCGGCCTGCCCGATGCACAACAGTCACGGGTCGCGCCTCTGATCCCCATGGGTGGCGGACCGGAACCGATGATGCTCAGCGAGGAGGGCGACGGCTCCGACGACGCCCCGCAGGGCCTGATCGAGATGCTCAACATGTTCCTGGGACCCGGCAACCTGGTCGCGCGGGCGCTCACCGCCCCGGGCGGCGCCCTGGCCGAGGAGCAGGTCTGGAACGAGCCGCGGTTGCGGGCTGCGGAGATCCCCGCCGCCAACGGCGTCACCAACGCCCCGTCGCTCGCCCGCATGTACTCCTCGCTCGTCGTCGACACCGACGGCGTCCGGACGCTGCAGCCCGACACGCTCGAGCGGGCGATCACCCAACAGGTGTCGGGTCCGGACAGCGTGCTCATCTTCCCGATCCCGTTCGCCCTGGGCTTCATGGGCCACTCCGAGATGTCACCGTTCGTCGGCGGCCGGTCCTTCGGCCACTACGGCGCCGGCGGATCGGTCGGCTTCGCGGATCCCGACCGCCGTATCGCCGGCGGGTACGTGATGAACCAGATGCACTTCGGCCTGGCGGGCGACCCACGCACCGCGGCGCTGCTCGGCGCCGTCGACCGTTCCGTCGCCTGAACCAGCGGAGCACGTCACCCGCCCACCGACGTCCGCCGTCTTGCACCATCGGCGCCGCCCGGGTTGAGTGGGTCCGTGTCCGCTGACCCGGCCGCCCAGGCGGCGCACCGTCGCACGTTCGCGATCATCTCGCACCCCGACGCCGGCAAGACGACGCTGACCGAGAAGCTCCTGCTCTACGGCGGGGCGCTCGGACGCGAGGCCGGGGCGGTGAAGGCCCGGGGTGACCGCCGGTCCGCCACGTCGGACTGGATGGAACTCGAGCAGCAGCGCGGGATCTCGATCACCTCGACGGTGTTGCAGTTCCCCTACCGCGACTGCGTCGTGAACCTGCTCGACACACCGGGCCACCGCGACTTCTCCGAGGACACCTACCGGGTGCTCACGGCGTGTGACGCGGCGGTGATGGTGCTGGACGCCGCCAAGGGCATCGAGGCGCAGACGCTGAAGCTGTTCGAGGTGTGCCGTGACCGCGGCCTGCCGCTCATCACTTTCGTCAACAAGTGGGACCGTCCGGGCCTGAGCGGGTTCGAGCTGATCGACGACGTCGAGTCCCACCTGTCGATCCTCTGCACACCGGTCACCTGGCCGGTCGGGATCGCCGGGGACTTCCGGGGCGTGGTCGACCGGCGCACCGGGGGCTTCACCCGGTTCACCCGGACCGCCCACGGCTCGACCGAGGCACACGAGGAGTCGGTCGACGCGGACCGGGCCGCCGCCGAGGAGGGCGAGGCCTGGAGCCAGTCACAGGACGAGCTCGAACTGCTCGAGGGCACCGACCACGACGCCGAGTTGTTCCTGGCGGGCGAGACGACGCCCGTCCTGTTCGGCTCCGCGCTCACGAACTTCGGGGTTCGCCTGTTGTTGGACACGGTCGTCGACGAGGTCCCGGCACCGCAGGCCCGGCTGGATGCCGATGGCACGCCCCGTCCCCTCGACGCCCCGTTCTCGGGGTTCGTGTTCAAGGTCCAGGCCAACATGGACAAGGCACACCGCGACCGGATCGCCTTCGTGCGGGTCTGCTCGGGTCGCTTCGAGCGGGGCATGGTCGTCACCCACGGGAGGACCAACAGGCCGTTCGCCACGAAGTACGCGCACTCGGTGTTCGGATCGGAGCGCGAGACGCTGGAGGAGGCCTTCCCGGGTGACGTCGTCGGGCTCGTCAACGCCGGGGACGTGCGGGTCGGCGACTCGCTGTACACCTCGGACCCGGTTGAGTTCCCGGCGATCCCGGCGTTCGCACCCGAGCACTTCGCCGTGGCCCGGACCACGGACGTGCGCCGTTCCAAGCAGTTTCGCAACGGGATCCGGCAGTTGGACGAGGAGGGCGTGGTGCAGGTGCTGCGCGACCCCGACTTCGGCGACCAGGCTCCGGTCCTGGCGGCGGTCGGAGCGCTGCAGTTCGAGGTCGCCACCCACCGGCTGACCGAGGAGTTCGGCGCACCCGTCGAGCTGACACCGACCCGCTTCCGGGTGGCCCGCCGCACCGACGAGTCCTCCCGACCGGCGTTGCGGGCCATGCAGGGCGTCGACGTCCTGGAGCGGACCGACGGCCAGCTGCTCGCGCTGTTCGAGTCGGCCTACTGGCTGGAACGGCTCGAGGCCGAGCACCCCGAGCTGACCCTGGACCGTCTGGTGGCGGAGGGGGAGCTCGAGCAGCGGACCGGCTAGCACCTCCGGGCGCTGATCGGGGCTGTCCGGAGACGGCTCGACCGGCCAAGATGTGGCCGTGGAGGACGACACGGGAGCACCGACGGAACCGGGTCGCGGCCAGCCGGACGGGCGCGAGCCCTCCGAGCAGGTCGAGATCGAGCCCTGGATCGCGGTCTGGGGACCCGACGACCTGTGGCCCGGCCAGGCGGAGCGACAGGAGGAGCTGCGTCAGCGGATCGGTGCCGAGTTCGGCGAGCGCGTGTTCGTGGCGCAGGGTGCCCACGTCGCATGTGAGTCGCTCCGCATGGGGGATCGGACCTTCGCGGCGCACGGGTGCATCCTGCGGGACCGACTCGAGATCGGCGACGACGTGTCGCTCAACCCGTACGTCACGCTGGCCGGACGGGTGCGGATCGGTGACGGCGTGCGGATCGCGTCCCACGCTGCGCTGTTCGGCTTCAACCACGTCTTCGACGACCTGGACACGCCCATCTGGCTCCAGGGTCTGGACGAACGGGGCATCATCGTCGAGGACGACGTGTGGATCGGCACCCACGCGGTCGTCACCGACGGCGTGACGATCGGCGCCCACAGCGTCATCGCCGCCGGTGCGGTGGTCACACGTGACGTACCACCGTGGTCGGTCGTCGCCGGTGTCCCCGCGCGTGTGGTCTCCGACCGGAGGTCGGCCGACCGCAGCGCACCGAGCCTGGTCCGGAGGCGGGCGGACGTCGAACGCTGGATCGAACGGGTCGCCACGCAGTGGACCGACGTGCTGGACCACCACCGGGCCCCCGACGGGGCTGCCGTCCGCTACGTCGACGTCCCTGGTGGCCCACCACGGATCCGGCCGACGTGCGACGCCGTCGAGATCGCCGCAGCCTTCGGCGACGTGGGCCGCGCCGGGCAGGTCGACGAACTCATCGATTGGCTCCGGGGCCTCCAGGACCCGGTCACCGGACTCGTGACCGAGCCGCTCGAGCCGGCACTCGGACCGGACCCACTGGCGCTCGACCACGACGCCGAGTTCAACCAGTACGGCGTCCTGTCGATCGGCTACGCACTCGAGGTCCTGGGCAGCCACCTGCCCCACCCGGTCCACGTCGTCCACGACTGCACGACCGAGGAGCTCCTGGGGCGGCTCGACGCGCTGCCGTGGACCGAGCTCGCCTGGCCGGCCGGATCGTGGGTCGACTTCTGGGGGACGGCCGTCTACCAGAACCGGCGTCACCACGGCCTGGACGACCCCGTCGACGGCGTTCTCGGCTGGATGACCCGCCGGGTCGACCCGCTCACGGGAATGTGGGGCGGACCCAACCGGACGTGGGGCTGGCTCATGCCGGTCAACGGTTGGTACCGGGCCGTGCGTGGCACCTTCGCCCAGTTCGGTGTCGCCGTGCCCCACCCCGAGGAGGTGCTCGACACCGTCGCCGCCCACGCCCGCCAGCACGGGTGGTTCGTCGACCGGGAGCGGACCGCCTGCAACGTGCTCGACGTCGTGCATCCCATCTGGCTGTGCGGGAAGCAGACCGACCACCGGCGCGACGAGCTGCGCGACGCGTCGCGGCGCATGCTCCACGACCTGACGGCCCACTGGGTTGACGGCCAGGGATTCGCCTTCTCCCCCGACCAGCAGCCCGGCCTCCAGGGCACCGAGATGTGGTTGTCGATCGCGTTCCTGCTCGCCGACCACCTGGGCGTCTCGGACGCCCTTCCGTGGCGTCCCCGGGGGGTCCACCGCCCGGAGCCGGTCGGGGCCGAGACCTTCGGCCCGCCCCTGGCGGCGACCGGTCACACGCCGTGACCCGCCGACCCGAGCTTCCGGCCGAGGACCACCACGGGATCGACCGGCTCGTGGCCGCCTACGCCGACACCGTCACCCGACGCGCGTGGGCGGAACTGGTCGACCTGTTCACACCGGACGCCGTGGTCCACATCGACACCGTCACCCGTCCGGCCTTCGAGGTGGTCGGACCGGTCGCGCTCGGTGGGTTCATCGGTGGCGCCATCGAGCGTTTCGACTGCTTCGAGTTCGTCCCGCTCAACCTGGTGACCTGGCCGGACCCGGACGGCCGCAGCGACCACGCGCGGGCGCGTCTGCACATGTGCGAGATCCGCCGCAACACGGCGGATCTCGAGTGGACCACCGCGTACGGTCGCTACGACGACGTGGTGGTCCGACGAGGTGGACACTGGCGCTTCGCGGGGCGGCGGTACCGTTCGGTGGGCCGCACCGGCCCCGACGGCGGGGCGTTCCCGATCGTCGAGGATGCGGCTGATCCGGAGTTCCCACCGGCAGACTGACCCGGTGACCACCGACCTCCGCAGCGGACAGGGCAGCCGGCTCCTTCCCGGGCCGAACCAGTCGTGGCTCGAACTCTTCTACGACCTGGCCTTCGTCGCCGCGATCGTCGTGCTGTCGAGTTCGTACTCGAACAACAAGACGATCCCGCACTCGGCGTGGCTGATGATCATCGCCGGGATGATCTGGGTGGCGTGGCTGGAGACCACGCTGCTCACCAACCGGTCGACCCTCCAGCGGGTCTGGCCCCGGATCCTCACCGTCGTCCAGATGGCACTCATCCTGGTGGTGGCGATCGCAGCCGACGACACGCTCGGCAACAACACCGAGCTGGTGGGTCCGCTGTACGCGGTGGTGCTGGTCTGCCTGGCCTTGTTGTTCCGGTCGGCCCGGAGGACCCGCCCCGAACTGGCGCCGTACATCTCGCACCACGCCGGTCGGACGATCGTGGCGGCGGTGCTCTTCGCCGGATCGCCGTTCTACGCCGACGAGTGGTATTGGATCGTGTGGCTGCTCGCCCTGGCCATCATCATCTACCCCGGCCGGTCGTCCAACGTCGACGAGTCGATCGACGCCCACCACCTGGTCCACCGCTTCGGTGAGTTCACGATCATCGTGCTCGGCGAGTCGTTCCTGAAGATCGGACTGGTGGCCACCGAGGAACCGCTCGACGACGTCGACCTGATCGGCCTGCCGCTCACCTTCGCGCTCGTCTACATCATCTGGTGGCTCTACTTCACCGACGTCACCGCCGCCGGACTGCCCGACGGGACGAACCGGCGCCGGGTCTGGATCGCGGCACACCTGCCGCTGCAGGTGTCGATCATGTCGCTGGCCGTCGGACTCTCCCTGATCATGAACCCGACGATCGACGCCGTCGAACCCGGCTACATCCGCATGATCCTGGTCCCGCTGATCACGATCTCGGTGTCGTTGGCGGTGCTCAACCTGACCACGGGAACGACCGTCGGCCGGCGGCGGGCGAGGATCCACGGTGTCGCGGCAGTGGTGCTGCTCGTGGCCTTCGTCGTCCTCCAGGTCAACGGCGGCTACCAGGAGGAGGGGACCGCCATCCTGGCGATCGTGGTGCTCGGCACCTCGGCCCTCCTGATCCGACGCATCGACGACCCCGGGGTCGCCACCACCTCGTGAGCGCTGCGTTGCGTGAAGTTGCCCCCACGCAGCCGCAACACCCACCATGTCCGGGTGATCTGGGCACTGCTCGCTGCCGTGCTGGCCGTGCTGGTCGGCGTGTTCATCCTCCGCCCCCGGGTGTCGGGCCTGTTCAGTGGAGACTTCCAGGGCATCAAGACCGAGGCCTTCGTCGGGCCGATCGTGACGCTGGCGGTGTTCCTCAGCGCCTTCGTGGTCGCCCAGGCCACGCTCACGTTCCAGCGCTCCAACCAGGCCACCAACCAGGAGGCCGCCGCCGTCGAGCTGCTCTTCGAGAACGCCGGCCTGCTCCCCAACGGCACCGGGGACGACCTCCGGGCCAGCGCCGTCTGTTACGCCCGGTCGGTCTCACGACTCGAGTTCCCGGCGCTCACCGACGGGGCCACATCGCCCGAGACCGAGTGGTGGGCGGGTGAATTCAACCAGCAGGTCGGCGAGGTGCTCGACGGTCCGGGCTCGATCGTCGGCCAGGCGGTGTCGCTGAACCGGCAACAGACCGAGACCCGTGCGTCTCGGCTCTTCGACGCCCAGCCGAACCTGCCGGTGCTCACCGTGGCCATCCTCGTGCTCGCGGTGATCGGCGTGCTGCTGGTGATCACCACGCTGGCGGTCCCCGACATGCGGCGCCGGGTACTCGTCACGCTCGGTCTGCTGCTCGCGCTCCTGCTGGGCGGCAACCTGTTCATGATCGAACAGCTCGAGGAGCCGTTCACCGGGGTGATCCGGGTCCAGCCGACCTCGTTCGAGAACGCGATCGGCCGGATGGAGACCCGGCTGCCCGCCGGCGAGGTGCTGCCCTGCGACCAGGACGGGCGGCCGTTGACCCCCGAGACCGTCTCGCTCACCAACCGCGGCGAGGACCCGCTGGTCATCTGCTCCGACGTCCCGTTCCCACCCTTCGAGGTCGCCGACCCGAGCGGTGCGTCACCGTCCGGCTACACGGGCTTCGACATCGGCCTGGCCGAATCGATCGCGGCCGGAGCCGGCCGGACCCTCGTCGTGGCCGAGCAGCCCTTCGACCGGGTGTTCGACGCGGTGTCGGTCGGTGTGTGCGACGCCGTCGTCTCAGCGGTCACGATCACACCGGAGCGTGAGGAACGGGTCGACTTCTCCCAGCCCTACCTGACGGTCGGCCAGTCGCTCGTCGTCCGGGCCGACGAGACCGACGTCGCCTCGCTCGACGACCTCGCCGGTCAGTCGGTCGGCGTGAAGCGCGAGACGACCGGTGAGGCGTTCGTGGAGGCGAACCGGCCGCCCGGGCTCCGGGTGGTCCAGTTCGGCACCTCCGCCGAGCTCCAGGAGGCCCTCCGGAGCGGCCGGGTGGCCGGGATCGTCGAGGACTCCCCTCCGGCCGCGGTCCGGGTGGCGAGTGATCCGGCGCTGCGCATCGCCGCCACCTTCGACACCGGCGAGCAGTACGGGATCGCCGTCGCGCAGGGCGACGTCGAGACGCTCGGGCTCGTCAACCAGGGTCTGGAACGTGCCCGGAACGACGGGACGCTCGCCCGCCTGGAGCAGCAGTACCTGCCGGCCCCGCCCGTCGGCGGCTGACCGACGCGCCGTGGGTGCCGACCGGGCGGACGGCCGGTGGGTCGTCGCCTACGGCACGCTCCGGGCCCCCGAGGTGGTCGAGGCACTGCTCGGTCGATCCGTGCCCCGACGGAGCGTGCGGCTGGAGGGATGGGAGCCACAGGCTCTGGAGGGGCTCGACTACCCGGTGCTCGTCCGGGCCGAGGCGGCCGTCTGCGAGGTCGACCTGCTGGGACCGCTGCACCTCGACGAGCACGAGCTGATCGTCCGGTGGGAGGGCCCGTGGTATCGGGCGACGACGTGGCGGGTCGACGACGTCGAGGCCACCGTGTTCCTGCCGGTCCTGGACCACCCTGAGCTGCCGGCCCGCACCGGCGTGTGGTCCTACGAACGGTTCCGTGACCGGGACCTGGCGGATCGGCTCGCGTGGATGTGGGACTGACCGCCGTGCACCCCCACCCTGCTGCACCTCCGGCGTCGACCACGTACCGTGGACGCGTGGTGCGGCATCGACGACCGGTCCGAGTGACCGGGGACCGGGAGCGGACCAACCGGGTGGTGGGTGCAGCGGTGGCGGTGCTGTCGGCACTGGCGTTGGTCACCGGCTGCAGCGCACCACCGGTGGACCCACCCGTGGTCGGACGGGTGCTGAGCCTGCCGGACATCCCGTCGACCCCGCGTTCCGATGTCGTGGTCGACGCCACGCGGCTCGACGATCTCGCCTGCGAGCGCTGTCGGACCGCCGACGGTTCAGTCGGCGTCGAGGAGTTCCTGTACGGCGACGTGGCGGTGGGTGCGGTCCGTTCGCTCGCCGGAGCGACGCCGCTCGACCCGGCGCTGCGACCCGTCGTACTCGGCGACCTGGTCGCCTCGGGCTACCACGGGGGCCGCTGGCTGGCCGCCGGACTCGATTCGATCGGCGTGGGCCCGGCCGACGACCCGGCGACCCGGCAGGTGCTGCTCGCCGTCGGAGACCGGTTCCTGGGGGTCTTCGCCGACCTGGCCCGCGACGCCGGAGCGGCGGCGAACCGGGCGGACCCCGAGTCGACCGCCGCCCTGACACTGTCCCTCGCCGCCGTGGCCGGGTACAACCGCGGCTACGTCGAACTCGCCCTCGAACGGCCACCACCGGGGGTCGCCCCGCCGTTCGGCGCCCTGACCTGCGGCGACCCAGTCACCTGCACCTCGGCCCGGTTCCCACTCGACGACGTCGATCGCTGGGGGGACGTGGGAGCCCAGCTGGCCGCCGGCGAGGGCCGGTGGGGGAACGCCGCCGGGCTGCTCGGTCAGCTCCTGCCGGCGGCCGAGCAGGGCGGTCGTGACGTGTGGATCCGGTTGCTCGACGGCTCGAACCTGCCAGCGTCCGGCTACCTGCCCCTGATCGACACCTCGGCGGGATTCCTGGCCATCACCGGGCTGGCGCTCCGGGCGGCACTGCACGCGTGGGCGACCGGGGACGCTGCATCGGCACGGGCGGCCTACGACCTCACGGCAGGGCTCGCGCTGTGGGCGGGCAGCTACTTCGTCGGTCTGGCCGCACCTCCGGGCGGACCACTCCCCACACTCGACTGCGGCCGACTCACCGCTCCGGGTGTCGTCGTGCCGTGACGGAACCCCGCCCACGCGGCCCGGCCTCAGCCGGCTGATCCGAGCTGACCGTGCCGACGGCCACCCGGACGACCAGGTCGTCGACGAACCCGTCGATCCGGGCGACGACCTCCTTCGCACACGTCGACCACGGCAGCAGGATCGGGAACACGTGGAACACCCCGTCGACCTCGACGGCCTCGACGGAGACGCCCTCGTCCCGCATGGAGTCCACCAGGCGGCGAACCGAGTCGCGGAACATCTCGGCGCCACCCGAGACCACGATCGTCGGCGGGTAGCACCCCACCCGGGCGTGGACCGCGGACACGCGGCCGTCCTCCGGGTCGACACCCCGCAGGTACGGACTGACCGGGATGTTCCACGGGAGGATGTCGGTCGACGCGTTGTCGGCAATCGACGCGTCGTCGAGGTCCAGGTCGACCTCCGGGGACAACAGCACCAGGCCGTCGGGGCCGCGCCCGCCCTGCTCGTCGAGCTGCTCCACGACGGAGGTGGCCAGGCCACCACCTCCGGAGTCGCCGGCGATGATCAGTACGTCGCCGGCGGCGTCGTTGCGCAACTCGTCGTACGCCGCCAGTGCGTCGTCGACCCCGGCGGGGAACGGGAACTCGGGTGCGAGGCGGTAGTCGGGAAGGAACGCCTCCGAGCCGGTGCCCGCGACGAGGGTCGACACCCATGCGGTGTACATCTCGGGTGAGGTCCCGATGTACCCACCACCGTGCAGGTACAGGATGGTGGCCCGGGGCTCGACGCCACGCGGTCGGAGCCAGATCCCCGGCACGCCACCGAGGTCACCCCGTGAACGGTCGACGCCGTGTCGGAGCCTGACCCACGGCGGCAGCACCACCTGGCAGAGCCGGTCCAGGACCAACTCGATGGAGCGGAACTCCTCGACGGGCAGGGACGACGAGTAACCCATGAACGTCCGCACCACCTGACGGGTCGTGGCGGCGGCCAGGTTCTCCACCGGTCCGAGCACGCCGTGCAGCGGTCGACGGAACGGGACCTTGGCCAGCCCGATCGCCATGTTCTGGGCGAGGCCCACGAGCGCGATCGCCGAGACGGGTCGGCTGGCGGTCGGGACGTCGGGTCGATCGGCCATCACCATGTGGACAGGCTACGGGTGTGGCCGCCCGTGTTCCCACCGGGCGACGGCGACCCGTGCCGGCGCCGACGGGCCGGGACGCCGGTCGGTGCCCGTGCGAGGATGACGACGTGGAGGACACGATCCGCCGGCTGCCCGACCGACTGAGGGGAACGCCCGACGGCCGGACCGCAGAGCGGCTGCTGGGCCGGGCCTTCGCCGACGACCCGGTGTGGACCTGGCTGGTCGGGGGCCGACGCACCGCGGAGCGGGCGGGTCGGGTCCTGTTCGAGTACGCGCAGGCCCAGGTGGACCGGGGTGGGCAGGTGTGGACCACCGCCGGCGGCGAGGCGATCGCCGTCTGGGTGCCCCCCGACACCCCGCCGGCGCGGGATGCGGACCACCTGCGCCTGCTCCCGCGGGTGCTCCGCCCGCTCGGTGCGGGCGGACTCCGCCGGCTCCTCCCGCTCGCCGAGACCGACCGTCACCACCCGCGGGAACCCCACTGGTACCTGTCGGTGCTCGGCACCGACCCCGACCACCAGCGACGCGGCCACGCGTCCCGACTGGTCGAACCCCGTCTGGACGAGGCCGACCGCCACGGCGTCGGCTGCTACCTGGAGTCGTCCAAGGAGGCGAACGTCCCCTACTACCGGCGCTTCGGCTTCGAGGTGACCGAGACCCTGCACCTGGACCGCGGCCGCGGACCCGACTTGTGGCTCATGTGGCGGGATCCCCGGTGATCCGGACACCGGTCGATGCGATCGGCGGTGCCGTCGTCCGGGTGCTGTCCGACCCGGCGACCGGCCTGCGGATCGGGCCCGGCGACCCGTCGGACCCCCTCGGACTCGCTGACTGCGAACTGCTGCGTGCCGACCGGATCGCACAACCGGTCAACACGTTCTCGTCCGCGGTCCTGGCCCTGATCGGTCTCTGGCTGATCGTCAGGGCGCGGCGGACGACCGGCGGTCGCCGGGCCGCAGCGGCCTACGGCCTCGTCACGCTGCTCGCCGGGCTCGGCTCCGTGGACTACCACGGCCTCCAGACCGGCGCGGCCCAGTGGACCCATGACGGCGGGGCCGCCCTGCTGGTCGCCGCAGCGATCGGGGTTCCGTCGTGGCGCCTGATCCGCGGGCACCGCCCCGTCCCGGGCTGGAGCCGCGTCCGCGGGGTGGCGCTGCTCGGTGCGGGCGCCGTCGCGCTGGGTGCCTACTGGGGTGGACGCAGCTCGGTGGACCTGTGCGACCCCGAGTCGCTGATCCAGCTGCACGGCATGTGGCACCTGATCATCGGCGTCCTCTCGGCGCTGTGGGCCGGTGCGTTGTGGCCGGTCGCCGGCGCAACGGCCCGAGCGGACACCGGGTGGGTCGAGCACCGGTTCCTGTACCGGATCGTCCGGGTCGCGGCCCGATTGGTGTGGCGTGAGATCGACAGCGACGACCTGAGGGACCTGGCCGACGGACCGGTCGTGGTGACCGCCAACCACTTCGGTGGACTCGCCGATGCCCTGGTGCTCATGTCCGTGCTGCCGCGTCGGCCGCGCATCCTGGCCGACGACGCCATCTGGAAGGTCCCCGTGGCGGGCTGGGTCATGCGACGGATCGGCGCGGTGGCGGTGCACCGGGGACGGTCCGGCACCACCGACAACCGATCCATGTTCGCCACGGCCGCCGCGGCACTCGACGACGGGGAGCTGCTGCTCGTGTTCCCCGAGGGCATCACCCGCGACGAGCCGTCCATCGGCGAGGTCCACACCGGCGCGGCACGGATGGCGGCCGCTGCGTCGGTCGACGTGCGGATCGTCGCCGTCGGCCTGCACTACGCCGACAAGGCGGCGTTCCGCTCCGACGTGGCGGTTCGCCGGGGCGGCTCCATGGTCGTTCCTGCGGCCGAGCACCCCGACGACCAGGCCGGTATCGAGGCGCTCACGGCGACCATCACCCGGGAGCTGCGTGCTGCCGCGCCCGACTACGAGGGCTGGGACGAGGTGGCGGCACTCCGGTGCGCGGCGACGGTGGCGCTCGAGACGGTCGACGACGACCGGCGGGTGGCGATCGGCGAACGGGAGCGACTGGCGTCGGCCTACGCCGCGCTCCCCGACGACCGGCGACGCGCCGTCCGCCACGCTGCCGAGCGGTTCCTGGCCTCGGGCGCCACCGTCGTCGAACGGCGGCGCAGCACGCTGCTGTCCAAGGTGCTGCGCGGGGCCGCTTGGCTGCTCGCACTGCCGTACGCCGTGGTCGGTCTGCTGGTCTTCGGGATCCCGGTGCTCCTCACGTGGGCGGCGTCCCGGCTACCGCTGTCACCGGCGGTGCGGGCGACGATCGTGCCGATGGTCGCGCTGCTCACGTTCGGCGCGGCGAGCGGGTTCGTGGTCGTGACCGGGGCGATCGCCCGGGGCGGTGACGGCGTCGGCCTGGCGCTCTCGCTCGTCGCCGTGTCGTTCACGGCGCTCGTGTTCGTGGCCGACACCGGCGTGGGCCTCCTGCGCTCGGCATGGCACCGGCTCGGACGGCAGCGCGACCGTCGTCGTGAGCTCGTCGCCGAGCTCGACCGCATCACCGGCGTGACGGCCACCGAGGTCGCTCCCGCCGGAGTCGGTCGCAGCACCGGGACCGATCGGATCGGCGCGTGAGTCTCTGGGACCGGCTGCCGGAGTGGATGGTCGTCGTGCCGGCGGTCCTGGTGTGGTTGGCGGCCGTGGTCGACGTGGTGCGGGACCGAGCCGTCCCCGCCGACACCCGTCTGCTCTGGGGGATCCTGCTGGTCGTCTTCGCCCCGCTCGCCCCGCTGCGGTTCCTGTTGCGGCGCAAGGTCGCCGAGCCGCGGCCGACCGCGATCGACCCGCCGAGGGAGGCCTACATCGACCGCATCGAGTCGCTGGGACGGTCGTGAGCACCGACCTGGCCGACGGTCGAACGGACCGGGCGGCGTGGTGGCGGCCGGCGGCGGTCTACGTCGGTGCGGTCGGACTCGTCGCCGTCGTCGCCTCGTGGCGAGACCCGGGCGGCATCGAGGGGTTCTGGGCCTGGGTGCGGGGGGCCGCCGGCGACTACCTGGTCATCGCCCGGGAGGGCTACCCCTCCGGGACGTGGCGGGTCGCCACCTTCCCCGGGTTCTCGCTGGCGATCCGGGGCGGCGCCGACCTGACCGGGACCGACGACCTGGCACTGGTCGCCGTCGTGCTGGGGGGACTCGGCGGACTGGCGACGTCGGTCCTGCTCTGGTGGTGGGCGCGGGACCAGGGAGTCGGCGAGCGGGCGGCGACCTGGACGGTGCTCGCTCTCCTGGCCTCGCCGGCGGGGTTCGTCCTGCTCGACAACCCACAGAGCGAGGCGCTGTTCCTCCCGGCAGTGATCGGGGCGTGCCTGGCGGTGGAACGACGCCACCGGGGTCTGGCCGGTGCGCTCCTGGTGGTGGCCGCCGCCACCCGGCTCTCCGCGCTGATCTTCGTGCTCGCCCTGGTCGTGCGCTGCCTGGAGCAGGACGGGGCGCTCCGCGTCGTGCCGCCGCCGCCCGGACCTAGCCGGTGGTCCGTGCACCGTCGGATCCGGGTGGACCGCGCCGCGTCGCGCCCGTCGGCCGCCCTCCCGCTCCTGGGTCTGGCGGGTGCGGGCGCCTGGTTCGCCTACACATGGGTCGCGCACGGGAGCCCGTTCGCCTACTTCGTGGAGCAGAGCGCCCTGATCCCGAGCGGGCCCCGTTGGCACCCGGCCACCTGGCTCCACTGGGGTCTCGTCACCCGGGCCGGGGACCTGGTGGCCGACCCCGCCTACCTGGTCGAAACGGTGGTGAACCTGGCGATGATCGCGCTGTGCGTCTGGTGGACCCCGGCGGTGTTCCGCCGTTTCGGCGTGGCCTACGCGCTCATCGTCGCGCTGCACGTGGTGATGGTGTGGTCGCTCGCCTACAACTTCACCTCCACCAGCCGGTACCTGCTGGCGGCGTTCCCGGTCGCTGCCATCGCCGGCGAGCGGCTGGTGGCGCGTGAGCGTCGGGTCGTGGTCGGCCTGGCCGTCTCAGCAGCGGTGATGCTGTGGTTCGGCACGCGGTTCCCCAACGGCGTCGCGCTCGCCTGAGGTCGCGGTCTGGCGAACCCCTCGTCCCGGTGCCGAGTGCCGGGCGCCCGGACGACTCCACCTGATCCAGCCGCACAGGATCGAACTCGTCGCGTCGAATCTGTGAGTGCCGCCGCGGTCGTGGGAGAATACGCAACGACGATGACGGAGGGAAACAGCGTGCGCATACCGGGGACCAGCGGAAACCGATCGACCTGGCGCAGCGTCACAGCGGTGGCCGCGGTGGCGGTGACCACGATGTCGCTGATCGCGGGGTGCACCAACGACGAGGCCTTCACCGAGACCGCCGATGGCCTGCCTCCGGCGCAGGTGCAGCTCGACCCGGCGACGGTCCGTGGATCCGAGGACGACCTCGACCGGATCGTCGAGGAGACGATGGCCGCCACTGGCGTCCCGGGGGTGCAGGTCGGCGTGGTCCACGACGGACAGGTGGTGTTCGCCAAGGGCTACGGCGTGGCCGAGGCCGGCACCGACCGCCCGGTGACGCCCGAGACGGTGTTCCAGCTCGCATCGGTGTCCAAGCCGATCGGCGCCACGGCGGTCGCCGCGGTGGTCGGCCGCGGGGACCTCGCCTGGGACCAGCCGGTCGTCACGGAACTCCCCGACTTCAGACTCAGCAGCGAGTACGTCACGCAGAACGTGACCGTCGCCGACCTCTACAGCCACCGCAGCGGCCTCCCCGGCGACACGGGCGGCAACGACCTCGAGACGATCGGCTACGACCAGGCGTCGATCATCCCGAGGCTCCGGGAGCTGCCGCTCGCACCGTTCCGGGCGACCTACTCGTACTCCAACTTCGGCCTGACCGTCGGCGGCCTGGCCGCCGCGGCC
>CAIYGQ010000128.1 GCA_903925745.1 uncultured Actinomycetes bacterium
ATGAGCTCCGCGGCGAAGTCGTGGACGTCCTCCACGCTCGGCCGCACCTCGCCCCGGACGACCACGACGGCGGTGACCCGCTCGCCCCAGCGCTCGTCGGGGACGCCCACGACGACGGCGTCGAAGATCTCGGGGTGTCCCGTGATGACGAGCTCGACCTCCTCGGGGAAGATCTTCTCGCCGCCGGAGTTGATGCTCACCGAGCCGCGACCGAGGAGCGTGAACCGCCCCGGGTGGTGCGCAGGCATTCACCCAACCTCACCGCGCAACGAGGTGCGGGTGGGTGAGTGCCTGGGCACAACGGGCCATGAGGCGCTCGTGTCGGTACAGGTGCGCTACAGGCTCGCATGGCCGACGCCGTCTCGGGCCGGAACCCTTGCCAGTACTGGCGCCCACGGCAGGATTCGAACCTGCGACGCACGGTTTAGGAAACCGACGCTCTATCCCCTGAGCTACGTGGGCGGGACCTCCGCGGTTTATGCCGCGGAAAGCTCGGCGGATTCTAAATGGCTTCTGGGAAGGGGTGCCCCGGCTCCTGAAAGAGGACGAGGTCGGCCGACCCTCGACCGCCACGATCTACGGCGACTGCCACCACACCCTCGTCAGCCACGCAGGTGGCGTCTGCGACGCCAGCCCCGACGACTCAGGCCGGCCCATCCGCTCCAAACCCCTCGAACGTGCCCAGGTCCGGCGCACCGACCGACCTCGCGGCGGCTACCGCTTCGCGCTCGGCGTCCGCGTCCCCTGCGCTGCGGGGGCGTTCACCCCCTGGATCTCCCCCCACCCCGGCCCCGGCGACACCGGCACCGGACGCGCCGACCAGCTCCGCCTCATCTCACCCCACGAGGAACTCTTCGCCAGCCTCTACGGGCTCCGCAACGACAGCGAAGCCATCAACTCCGCCTACAAGCGCAGCCACATCCACGACCGCTCCCCAGTCCTCGGATGGCGCCGCACCCTCCTCGACCTCCTCGCCTGGTCCATCCTCAACAACGCCACCGCCTGGTGGCACCACGCACACGACGCCCACAGCCTCCGCACCGCAGCCTGAACGATGCCGCCGATCGACAGTTGAGCCCATCGGGGTCCGCGTCAGGCTGTTGCCCTGCCGCAGCTTCGGCGGGGCGGGTAGCTTCGCGGCGGGTGCGTCGGGTGCGTTGAGGGGAGTGGGTCGTGTCGGACGTGTTTGTCGGTGAGGACCGCCGGCGGGTGGTGGAGTTGCTGCTGGACCGGTTCGAGACGGTGGCCGCTGGTGGTGGGAGCCGGATGGTGTGCGTGTCGTCGCCGCCTGGGTGGTGCAAGACCCGGGTCGTTCAGGAGCTCTACGGCCGTCTCGCCGAGGTGCAGCCCGCGCCCCACTACTGGCCGGATTCGCTTCTGCCGGAGGACTCCGGCGAGGTGGCGTCGGTGCTGCGGGCTCGCAAGCGGGTCTATCCGACACACGTGGACGTGGCGGAAGGTGCGGCAATGCCGTGGATGTGGTGGGGACTCCTCTGCGGCCGTCGTGACGACGGCACGTTCGCGCAGGTGCTGTGGGACGACTCGACCCAGCTGTACGCGCACGCCGGAGGGATTGTCTCGGCCAAGGACCTGAGCGGCGCCGCCGCCGGTGGTGCGTTCGACGCGTCGTCGGCACTGATCGGTGTGCTGGGACTGTTAGGGCTCGCCGTGGCACCACCGGTGGGTGTTGCGCTCACCGTCGCAGGCGCTGTCAAGGTCGGCTGGGACCAGCGGGGACTCGCCAAACGGTTGCAGGCGTGGAGAAAGGAACGGGGTGAACGATCCCTCGACGCCGGTGGCCAAGGCCGGGACGCGGCGATCGGCGAGCTCATCGAGGGGCTGGTCGCTGTGTCGCGCAAGGTGCCGGTCGTCGTCGTGATCGACGACGCCCACCTCGCCGACAGCACGCTCATCGAAGTCGTGGCCGGGCTGCTGGACCGGATCGATTCGAGGGTGTTGTTCGTTGCGACCACCTGGCCGGTCGCGGCCGAAGACTCTGATGCACTGTTCACCCGGTGGCTCACCGGGGAGCTCCACGCCGCCGCCGGTCAGGGTGGTGCTCGAGTGGAACGTGTCGAGCTCGGCCCGCTCGAGGTAAGCGACGTGGCCGAGCTGCTGGCGGCCGACCTGCCGACCGTGGACCCCGCTGCGATCGGTGCGCTCCTGGCACACGTGGGGAACAACCCGTTGACCGCACGTGTGCTCGTGCGGACCGACAAGGTCCGTTCAGTCCTCGAACGGGGCGTGCCGACTTCGGCGGACCTGGCTGGGGTACCCCGGAAGCTCGAGGACGCGTTCGCCGCCTACTGGGATGAGCTCCCTGCCGGGGTCCGCCGGGCGCTCGCGTTCGCAGCCCAGGCCGGGGCCACCTACGTGCCGCCACCAGTTGCGGCGGCTGCGACCGCCCAGGAGCTCGCCGACGCCACCGACGCGCTCCATCGCGGGGTCGACCCGTACGCGTGGGGCGTCGAGCTCGACGAGCACCTCCAGACGTTTGTTGAACCAGCTGTCCATGAGATCGCCCGGCGGGCCGGCACCGACGAGCTCCTCACCGCCGCCGACATCGACGCCGTCCGAACAGCGCTCGTCGACGCTGCCATCGCGGCCGCCGACAACGACACCGTCAGCGCAGAGGCCCGAACGCTGCTCTGGCGCCAGCACGTCACACTCGCTACCGAAGGACTCGCCGCCACCGCCGCCGCAGCCCACTCCGCCGCCACGCTCGCCGAGCAGACCGCCGAGGGCTTCGACTACCCGACCGCCATCCACCTCTGCCAGCTTGCGCTCACCTGGACCGACCAGCCGGCCGACCACCCCGACACCCTCACCACTCGCGGCAACCTCGCCTCCTGGCTCGGCCGCTCCGACGCGTCAATGACGCCGTCGAACAGTGCCGCCAACTCCTCGACGACCATCAGCGGGTACTCGGACCCGACCACCCCGACACACTTCGAACCCGCAACAACCTCGCCCACTGGCTCGGCGAGTCCGGACACCTCGACAAGGCGATCGGACAGTTCCGCCGTCTCCTCGACGATCAGCTGCGGGTACTCGGACCCGACTACCCCGGCACCGTCACTACCCGACACAACCTCGCCTTCTGGCTCGTCCACTCGGGACACCTTGACGACGCTGTCGAACAGTTCCGACTGCTCCTCGACGACCAGCTGCGGGTACTCGGACCCGACTACCCCGACACCCTCAACACCCGCAACAACCTCGCCAACACGCTCGGCCGCTCCGGACGCGTCAACGACGCTGTTATGGAACTCGAGGTGCTGCTTGAAGACTGCGACCGGCTCCTCGGTCCCGACCACCCAATCACGGTGTCGGTTCGCGAGTCGCTCGCCAAGTGGCAGGATTGAGATAGGTGATCGACGAGCGGTACGTCGTCGAGGAAGCGTCGGGCCTCGCCGAGGGTGAGCTCGACCCTGGCGACGGCGCCGTGCTGGTTCGCAGTCGGAGACCAGTGGCACCCGAACTCGTACCTCGACCAGTAGTCCGCCACGCCGGCGACCCGCCACGTACCCCCTGTCGCCGTTTCGTACTCCCTGAAGTCGAGCTGCCACACCCGGTTCGGCCCGGTCGGCACCGCCGCGAACGCGGCCTCGCGGGCCTTGGCCAACTCCCGGCATTCGCGCTGGTAGTCCTGCTTGAGCAACAGGCCCTCGGTGTCGAGCAGCCGGGCCACGGTGCGCTGAGGGAGCCGGTAGCCGGCGTGGGGGCATCGCCCAGACGTGGCGATGCCCCCACGCCGGATGCTCGGTCGCCAAAGCCACGATCACGTCACGGTGCGCCGCTCGAACCGGCTGCGGCCACGGCCCCTTCGGCGGGCATCCGGCCCGGGCCCGTGCCTGCCAGCGCCGATAGGTGCGTCCGGGGATTCCGACCAGTCGAGCGAACCTCGAGGTCGGCATCCCGGCTTCGCAGCGGACTACCTCAAGGTCCTCGAAGGGCCCAGGCGGCCCACCGCTGACTTCTTCCAGACCCGCAGTTCAACGGCGGCCTCGCCTAGCGCCTGGGTCAGATCCGCCACCTCGGCTTCGAGTTGAACCTCACGGTTCGATGGGCCCTGCCCACCCCCGGCCGCCAACGCCTGGCGGCCAGCTTCGAGGAACCCGTTTTTCCAATTGGGGATCAACGCCTCCGACGCGCCCTCCTTGCGAGCCGCCTCGTCCCCCTTCACGTCGCTGGCGATCACCGCCAACACGACACTGGTCTTCTTCTCCGGCGCCAGGTGCGGCGGATGGACCATCGACCACCTCCTCGATCAGCCGGTCAATCCTCCAACAACCGGGCCGCGAGGAACGGTGGCAAGTGATAAATTCACAATGAGCCTCAAGTAGAGTGATCGCATGAAGGAGGATGTCGGGTTAACAGCGGACTTGGTCGATCGCCTAGCGGCGGCCCTTGGAGACGCCACCAACAGCAAGCAGCGGAGCGAAGTGCTGCGCGACGCGGTCATCGGTTTCGAGGAAGAGTTGAACAACTGCTCACTTCTTGAGATTAGGGATCTCGCCAGCGATACAGGATGGGGACTCCGCCAGCGAGGCCCAACATTCGATTGGGGATTGGCGTCGCAAGACTACGAGCTAAGGCAAGACCTCCCACCAACGATCGACGCATTCCTAGTTACAATGCTTGGGCAGATCCTCCGGTTCGATTTCCGATTCAAGAGCCTCGCATCATTCACGAGCACCGCCCTCCAGCGACTCCCCGAGGATGCGATGGTCAAGTCCCTTTCGGCGTTCGCTAACAATGGAATTCGACATCCGGAAGCGGAGCAGCGACTCCGGGCCGCATCAGATCTCCCGGATGCCGACTGGCGGACCCTCCATGTCTGCCTGCATGGCTGGTGGCTCAGCGCATACCTGCCTGGCCACTCGCAGGAACTGATTCGAGTGGCCCAGCGGCTTGAGGAGATGGGACATCGAAATGCGAACGTCGCATTCAGACGCGCAACCGCGCTGAGGCACATCGCTATCGAAGAGATGAATACCGATTTCCTCGACATGGCCTTTGATGCCATGAACGAAGCGTTCGACCTGGCCGGACCGGATCCGGACGTCAACCAGGACTACGTTCGTGAGCGTGAGCTCGTTGCTCTCACCTACTCACTAATTCGGGTTGGCAATCAGTGAGTGACGCGTTCCATTCGTCTGTCACATATCTCCAGACTCGTTGCTTTGCGAATCCTAAGGACGCTTCGTTTCTCGTGCGGTCACTCGCAATGGCAGGGCACGCAACGGAGGAACTGCGGATCCCAGGTGGAGCAACACTTCGGCCTGACTGGCCGAGCATCGGCCGGATTCGCGAGTGGAGTGACCCAGAACTGGACCCTGACGCACTGTCTTTCGTCGAGCTCACACTCCCAGTAGGCGATGTGGAGATTACGAGTCCGCTGGAACCGATAACAACTGGACTAGGTGGCCTAGAAGGAGTCGTATATCCATCAATTGCACTCACGTCATTTGGATTCATGGTTCTCTCACTGACCGTTCGACCTAAGCGCGAGCCCACCGAGAGTCAACTGGTGGAATGGGTTGCACAATTCATCCGACTTGAGCAGTATATTCCTCCCGCTTTTCCAGCGGCGAAGTGGACAATTGCGGGTCTTTTCGAAGGGCCCACGGAGCCTGACCATAACAGGAGCACCGTGTCGGAAGTCTTCGGTGGAGCGAGAGACATTTTCCTCCACATATTCAAAGGATTGTTTGGTCCGAACGGCCGGACTCTCTTGTTGAAGCTGATTGAGCAAGGTCATGAGGGCGGAACCGCCTCCTTCAGGGGAAAGAGGCAACATCGGTGGTGGAACGGATTGGCTCCGCTCGACCCACCCCCGGACAAGGTCGACCGGGCATTTTGGGATCCATCCACCTATGGCGTTCACGTCTCGCTTGCTAGCTCCGGCCGGACCCCAGACGAGCGACGAGACCTGCTCGACCGGGTCCGGAATCGCGCGTCCGAATTACATGGAGGCCCAGTCCAACACGTAAAGATTGAACCGGAAATGTCTGCTGAGACCTGGATGTTTGGAGAGTTCTCCACCTACGTGTTTGATGGACGCGATCGAGCAGTCGCCAATGGGCGTGACCACTCAATCACAAGCAGGGCCGGTCCAGGATTCCCTGGGTCAGTCGAACACCGCTGCAGCCTCCATCTGAGCACCGTGGTCGCCCTCAAGAAGGGCCTGCTGAGTTCAGTAGCAAGAGCCACCAATCGGGCAATCCTCCATGACGAAGCGCTCAGTCCGAAGCACGACCTGAGGTCGTGGCAGTGGCTCGCAACGCTTAGCAGGCAGGACTTCGTTCTACCTTGGGAAAGGGGTCGGTTGCTGGAACTCGTTGAGGCTTCGGAATCAGGCAAGAGCTTGCAGGGCCTGCGGTTTCTCGAGGCGGAGGTGGATCGAAACCTCGCAGCATTCGCCCGCAAGTCTGACGCTCGAATCTCACGGGGCCTGACTGCCATGGCAACCGCTATAGGTGTTGCAAGTCTCGCAGGACCTGGGGTTGACTTGATTAGTTCAAACAGTCTCGGTTCGACTTGGTTCTGGGTCGGCTTGATCTTTATTGTGTTGGCAGTCGTGTTCGTTGGCGTCGTGCTTTGGATGAGCCGTGAGCGGGAAATCAAGCCGAGGAGCTAGATGAGAATCCGAGTTCGACAGCTAGACGAACCCGAGATGGCACTGGTCGAGCAGGTGGTCGATACTCTGATTGATCACCCGCGCATTGGCGACATTGCAGTTGTCTCCGGAGCTCTGCTGAAGGACGGTTCGACGGAGCTCTCTGCCGACGTGCGCTCACGCAAGGCTTGGACGTGCGCAGAGCCTGGACTCATGGCGCGGATTCTGACCAATGATCTACCCCCGGTCCGCACGGTTGTGGCCGCCTGCCTCGACCGACGCGGATCCCCACGAGTCATCTCGCCCTGCGGCTCGTGCCGAGAGATGCTTCGCCGTTGGGCACCCGACGGCTGGGTGATCGTTTCCGAAAGCAACGACTCGTGGATGGCGGTGTCGATTGAGGATTTGTTCCCCTTCTACGAGATGTGGCCGGGGGCCTGATGCCCAACCGCACCCCACGATCGACCTGCGCGAGCGTGGGCTCACCGTGACCTGGTTCGCGAGCAAGGCCGAGGTGACCCGGGAGCAGGAGCGACAGTGGCCCGGATTTCTGGGCAACGTGACCGCTCACGCAGCGACTCGGAACGAGGGGGACTGGCGAGTGCTCGACGCACTGGGCCGCCTCTCCCCGTACGTCGGAGTCGGAACCAACACGACGTTCGGGATGGGACGCACCGTCTACCGACCGGAGCGCTGACCTCGCTGAGAAAGCAACCCCGACACGGCCAGGTCCACAACCCGCAGGGCAACCGACGTCACCTGCGTCTGGTCCAGTCGACGCGCGCTGGCCCCCACGGCCTGCGAATCACCTCACCGCTGATGCCGAGGTCTGCCATCACACCGGCGACACGCCCCCGAACAAGTCCAGCACCCGTCGATGGAGCTCGACGAAAGCCCCACCGCTCCATGTTGTTCTCTTGGACGATCGCATGCTCAGAACTCAAGGGTTCGAAATCACGAGAACGATGAGCGGTAGAGCGCTACCGGGTCTGACTAAGCAGCATTCCTGCAGACCGTTTACGAATTCGGTCGGACAATTCGTACCCAGGGCCCGAGAGGAGACTCTCGTCAGTCAGGCGCACGACTCCAACGCACAGCTTGACGAACCCGCGGAGCAGTGACCGAGCGATCGTCCCAAGACCACCAACCCGTCGACCACGAACGTTGTCCGATCCTGCCAGGTCCAGGGTCTGGAAGTACGCCTCCAATC
Source organism: uncultured Actinomycetes bacterium (assembly GCA_903925745.1). Lineage (GTDB taxonomy): Bacteria > Actinomycetota > Acidimicrobiia > Acidimicrobiales > Microtrichaceae > SXMI01. Next base: position 7,833 of record CAIYGQ010000128.1, read on the forward strand.
CCACAACCGATTTCCGTAGGCAGGCGATCTGCGAGAAGGCCTCCGACAGTGCCAGGGCAGCGCGTTCCGAGGCCAACTCATCGAGACCACGATCGAGCGAGTGAAGTGCCTTGCCAAAGCGCCTCAACCCACGTCCCATCAAAGTCGAGTCATCGTCCAGGGTCTCCTCAATCGCTTCAGCCAGGTCTGCGAGGCTCTCCCTGCGGCCAGCGCGACCCGCAAACTCGACGTTCGCCTGCCGCAATGCCGAAACAAGCCGCCGACCGATGAGGTAGGCCTCAGTCCCTGCGGTCGAGGCACCGAGTGCCGGCTGAAGAACCGAAATCCGTTCCTCAAATTCCACCATCATTACGTCGAGAGAGAACGACACAAACTCGCAGTTGGACGCGTCTGCGAGGATTGATTCCACGCAGGTTGCCGGCACGATCGCTAAGGCCGCATCGAGATCTACCTCACGTGCCGCTGTCGCTCTGTGAACCACGTCATTGAACTTCGCAAGCCGAGCCGTTAGCTCAACTCCACTATCAGTGAGATCGTCCACAGGGCCGTCGAAGTAGGTACTGTGGAGTCCGAACACTCGAGATCCGTCGAGTCGGCTGAACGGGAATAGGGCATCCTCTGCCATTACCCGGTAGAAGAGGGAGGGTGAATCGAACCTCAACCGAGTCAGGGTGAACAAGAGAGTAGTAGTGGTCACGGAACAGAGCTCGTCGACCTGCGACGAGACTGTCGACGCTACAACCCTGGAGCGATAGTCATCACGGCTAGCTAATCCCGACTCGATCAACGCATACGCAACTAATGAGATCAGCCCCGAAGTAACGATCGTCGAGACAATCGGATGGTTCTGCCAGTACCGTTGTAGCGAACCTCCCGGCCAATCGCTGTAGACCAGTGCAAAGAGACCTGCAGTACCGACAGTAAAGAGAGCGAACCTTGTTGGCGCACTCGTTCGACCTTGAGTGAGATTCACTCCAGCCCAAAGAATGAGGACAGCCAAGGTTAGTCCGACGAGCGTGAGGACTGCAGTTAGCACACTCGGCAATTCTGTTTGAATTCGACACCGTTTCCGCCGGTCATGGAGGTCCACCCAGACTCACGGGACCTTCTGCGTTGGGTGGTTCGAACACCAAGTCGTCGCACTTGGGACTCTTCAGTCCATCACCGAATGAAATGAACACCTTGACGCGGCCATTCTGTGGTTCGATCGTTTCCAGTTCCTTCGTGTACGCACCGTCTTTCCTGCTGGGCCCGAGGAACTTCTCGGCTTGAATCCGCCTGTCGGTAGTCACATCCCAGAAGTCCGTCGGGTAAGTCGTTTCTACCGGGGTCAGCCAGACGACCCATCCACCACCGTCCCAAGCCGGTGCCCTCGAGCAGCTGTCGATCTCGGCCTTCGGAGGGCCAATGGGTAACACGGTCGTCGAAGTTGACGCCGTCGAGGTCGTCGTCGCCGGTAGAGATGAGCTCTTGATTTCCACCGGCTGGCTCTGACCCTGCACGAGGTAGACCGCGCCACCTCCCACCGCCAAGGTGGCGATCACCCCGGCGAACGTGGTGACGATCGTGTGGGTCCACTGATGGTTGCCGGCCCGCCGCAACCTCGAGCTCCGACTCCCTTGGTCATCATCCACAGCTCCCCCTCCAAAGCGCTGAAACCGATATCCGGCCGGGATCGTAGCCAAACGAGAGGCGTCCGCCGACTCAGCTGAATTCAGCGGTGCTTGTCTCCGGCATTCCCCACGGCGTCCTCGATGTCGTCGAGCGGCACCATCGCCGGCACCACCACCTGAACGAGCGGTCCGCCGTCGACCTGCTGCACGACACGGACCCGCAGGCGCGCTTGGCACTCGAGTGCGCTCAGCACGCCGATCTGGGTCCCGACCAGCGCGTCGGACTGGACCAGCACCACCTCCTCGCATCCGTCGACGATCCGGGGAAGCTCGTCCCGGAAGCTCGCCAGCACCGAGTGGCTGACCTCCGGGCGGTTCCGGAGGACGACCGGCGTGGCGAGCTCGTCGATCGTCCGGAGCCGCTCGCCCTGAGTGCCCCGGATCCAGTGGAGGAGCAGCGCACCGACCGCAGCAGTGTCAGAAGGAAGACCGTCCGGGTGCTCGTCGTCGGACTGGTCGCTGACGACGAGCACGAGCCGGGCGAGCCGCTCCGGGAGCGCCGCTTCACGCAGAACACTGCGAAGCAGCGGTGCGTCGAAGTGACGGGCGACCAGGTCGTCCCGCTCATTCGGACCCGACTCATCGAGCACCGCGAGCGAGGCCGCCGCCCAGGCCCGAACATCGACGGAACGTTCACCGGAGTCCTCCTCGACCAGGAACTCGGCCGGTTCCGGGAACGGCCCGGAGCCCGACCACGGTGACGGTCGGAGCGAGCTCCCGCTGACCGGGACGACGAGCGCCGTGGGGACCGCAGTGGGTGTGACCACCTCGAGCCGTGCACCGGCCCGCAGGGCGACGCTGCGTTCGCACTCCACGTCGTCGGCGTCGACCCGCACCGCCCGGCGCATCGCCACGACCGGATCCGGTCGCACCTCCGGATCACCGTCGGCGTCCTCGGTGAGGACGAGGATCGACCGGCCGCCGGCCCACGCCACGACGCGCCCATGCTCCCCGACGTGCTCACCGCCGACGACTGTGACCACGACGTCGAGCGTGATGGACGCGCCGTACTTGTCGAGCAGGTCGGACGGGAACGTCGCCGTGAGGAGTCGCGACGACACGCGGCCCGGGCGCGCCGCGGACTTCCGCCGGATCGGGATCTCGAACGGTTCCGGACTCACGGTCCACCTCCCGGCAAGTCGTCGTCACGCACCTGGCCGAGCACGGCCGCAGCGCAGTTCGCCACCTGGTCCCACCACCGTGCGGCCTCGTCGATCGTCACGCCGACGAGCTCGGCCAGCAGGTCCAGGTTCTCGGGTTCGCCAACTCCGCCGTCCAGCATCATCTGCGCCAGCTCGTCGGTGGGGACCTCGAAGTCACTCTCGCCGTCGAGCGGGTGATCCTCCAGACAGTCGAGCAGCTGGTCGAGCACCTCTCGGTCGTCCACCGCTCCTTCCCAGCTGTCGACCGACGCCAACACGGAGCTGCCGACGTCGTCGGCGAGCGCGCCGGGCAGCAGGCCGATCGACCGGCACTCCCGGATCAGTTCGTGCTTCTGGGGCAACGTGTCCTCGAGCAGCGACTCGAGCGCGAGCACCACGCCGGCGACCTCACCTCGGTACTGGAGCACCAGATCGTCGAGCAGCGGCGCCTCGGTGAACCCGGGCAACGATGCAGTGCCCCAGCGGCTCCGGCACCCGTCGACGAATCGAGCCACCCGGGCCGGGTCGGCGTCCAGGTCGTACCGGCCCCCGGTGGCGTCCTCGACGAACGACTGGAACCACGCGTTGTGCGCCCACCTCTGGGCCTCGGCGTCGTCGTCCAGCTCGTCGACGTGCGGCCAGATCCACGGCAGATCGGTGATCCGGACGAACTCCGCGACCGACTCGTCGGGACCGGCGATGAACGCACGGAACGCTGCGGTCCAGGCGGCACGGCCGGCACCTTCGATCCGGGGACGTTGGGGCAGGCCGTGCGCCGCTCGGTAGAAGCGAGGAGCGTCGGTGAGCTCGTGGTGGAACACCGCCCGCACGAACCCGGTCAGATCCTGGCTGGTGTCGGCGGCCCACCGGCAGAGCGCGCCCGAGGTCGACGAGGTGCTGGCCATGCACTCGAGGACGTACTCCTCAAGGATCTCGTAGCGGGGATCGTCTCGGTTCACGCCGAGACCTCGGTTGACGATCTGCTTGTAGAGATTGTCGGCCCGCGCCGCGACGTCGACGCCCTCGATCAGGTCAGCGAGGAGGACGCCGTGGAGGGTCCGGACCACACACTCACGATCGGACAGCAGCGCTCCCTCCCCCACGTCCTCGCCGGAGTCCTCGCCCAGGTCGGGTGGTTCGTCACTGGCGTGCATCAACGCGACGGCGAACTCGGCGAGGCCGTCGACGTCGAGCGGCCAGATTCGCTCCCGGGCTCGACGGACGACATCGAGCACACCGGCGTCATCGAGCTGACACGGCGTGTCGGTTCGCACCGGATCTGCCACGTGGTTCCCGCTCCCTTCCGCTCCTCCACGGAGCATCCTGTCGGCGGAAGCGGCCCGGGTCAACGAGCCCCCGCATGCGACCTGCCCGGTCGGCACCGGACGGTCGGCGCGCAGCCGGACGTGACGCTCGGCGACGCATTGAGGACGGGCAGCACGGTTCGTCCCGTTGCAGCACGAACCAGGTGGGTGTGGATGGATGCTTCTCACGGTGCGACCACCTCCGTCGTCGTTCGGTTCGCCTCGATCGGCAACCCTGCGGATGGGCGCTCGGGTGTCGAGGATCAGAAGGATTGGCTCAGGGAGCCGCTGATGGTTGGTGACGGACGGCTGTTCCTGATGACGCGCTACGTGGTCACTCAACCGCCGTCCGTCACACACAGGCATGCACACCAACCACACCCACCGCCCCGTCCGCCTGCTCGCCGCCGCCCTCGTGGTGATCGCCAGCCTCACCGTCGCCTGCACGCCGACAACGCCGCCCGAGCCAGTCCCGACGATGCCCCGACCGCCGGCCGAGCAGCTCGCCCAACTCCCCTCGCTGACCCCTTGCCCCACCGGGACGGCCACGGCGCCGACGCCGCTGCGCGACGACCGCGCCGTCACCGCCGCGGTCCGTGCCGCATCGGACGCCGAGGACAACGGCAGGGCTGATCCCGGCCAGGTCGTGATCAGCACCCAGGAGGCCGACGGCTCCGGTGACCTGATCGTCGTCGACGCCGAGCAGGCCCCGGCCACGGTCGTCGCACTGATCGCGCAAGGGACCGACGTCGTCTCGGTCGAACCCAACCAGACGGTCCGGGTGCTCGAGCCGACGGGTTCCGTCGGGGCGACCGCAACCGCGCCCACCGCCCCAGTTGCTGCTCCAACCGCGGCCCGCTCCAACGACGGCCTGCGGGCCCGGCAGTGGTCGCTTGACCGGTGGCGGATGGAGACGGCGTGGACCATCAGCCGCGGCACCGGGACCCGGGTCGCCGTCATCGACACCGGCGTCCAGGCCGACCACCCCGACCTGGCCGGCCAGGTCCTGGCGGGGCAGACATTCCTCTCCGGAGGCGCCGTCCGCCCGGTAGCCGCCATCGACGGTCACGGGCACGGCACCCACGTCGCCGGGACGATCGCCGCCCGCACGGGCAACCGGATCGGGATCGCCGGAGTCGCTCCTGCGGCCCGGATCGTCCCGGTCAAGGTCCTCGAGGACGAGGGTTACGGCACCGACGCCGATGTCGCCTACGGGATCGCCTGGGCCACCCAGCAGCAGGTCGACGTGATCAACCTCTCACTCGGCGGCCCCCCGTCGAACGCGATCAGCCTGGCGGTCCACCATGCGATCTGCAACGGCGTCACCGTGGTCGCCGCGGCCGGCAACTCCGGGCCGTGGTCCCCACCGAGCTACCCGGCGGCCGACGAAGGGGTGATCGGAGTGGCCGCCTCGGCCCCCGGTGACGCACTGGCGATCTTCTCGAGCCACGGTTCCTGGGTCGACGTGACCGCTCCCGGTGACGCCGTCCTCTCGACCGTGCCGACCTACCTCAACCGCATCGGGTACAAGAACATGAGCGGCACCTCCATGGCGGCGCCCCACGTGGCCGGCGTCGCGGCGCTGCTCGCCTCGGCCAATCCCACGTGGACCCCCGCCGAGATCGCCGCAGCGCTGACTGCGACCGCGACCGACCGGGGTCCGGCGGGACGTGACGACGGCTACGGCCACGGTGTGGCCGAACCCGGCCGGGCACTGGCGTACCGGCCCGCCCCACCCCCGGCGACCCGGTGAGCCGCCACGGCGCCCGGGACCCTGCGCACGAGGACCGGCCGGGTTCGGGTGCGTCAGACTGACGGCGTGCCCGCCACCGTGCCGCCGGATCCTCCGGCGTTCGACCACGAACGCTTCGGTAGTGCGCTGGAGGCGACGGTCGCCTGGCACGGGACCCAGGTGCGCAAGACCGACGGGATCCCCTACTTGTCGCACCTGCTCACCGTGGCCGGGCTCGTCCTGGAGGACGGCGGCACGACCGACACGGCGATCGCCGCGCTGCTGCACGACAGCATCGAGGACCAGGGCGTCACGATCGACGAACTCACCGATCGCTTCGGGCCGTTGGTCGCCCGCACCGTTGCGCTCTGCTCCGACTCCGGGACCGCCGAGTCGGTCGACGGGCCGTACCGCGCCCGGAAGCTCGCCCACGTGCGGAAGCTCCAGACGCTGGTGCGATCGCCCGGCGACGACCCGGTCGAGGCGGTGCTCACAGTGTCCGCGGCGGACAAGCTCGCCAACCTGCGATCGATGAACGACGCGGCCGAGCTCCACGGTGAGGACTTCTGGGACGACCTGACCGGCGGCGCCGTTGCGATGCACTGGTACTACCGCGCCCTCGCGCCGCTGTGCGCCCGGCTCGCCGAGCACCGACCATCCCGCCTCGTCCACGGGCTCGAGTCCGAACTCGCACGCCTCGACCGGATCGTTGCGGGCTACGGCGACCCGGCACCGGCAGCGTCGCTCGGCTCGGCGCTGGCCGTCGAGGACCCCCTGGGGATTGGCGACCGTGAGGACGTCGACTGGGACGTCGCGGATGAGTACCGCCTCCTCACGCGTGAGGCGCTGCGTCGGGCCCGCCGCCACAACGGCGGGGACCTCGCCGACGTGGCCGTGTCGCTGGCCGACGCGTGGTACGAACCCGGCGAGGACGCACTCGAGCGCCTGGGCGCAGCGACCTCCCGATCCGGCGTCCGTCAGGACGGGGCGTGAGCACCAACGACCAGACCCCTGCGACCAACCACCCCGACGACCGCTCGAGCGGCGCGCCCGCACCGGCCGCCGAGCAGCACCGACCGCCCGGCGCACTGGACGCCGCGGAGCACCGGGCCCTCGTCGCCGACGCCGCCGCGTTCGCGGTCCTCGCCCACGGCGACCAGCAACGCAAGACCGGCGGCCCGTACTCGGCGCACCTGTTCGAGGCGGCCAGCCTCCTCCTCGTCGACGGCGCCCGGGCCGAGGTGGTCGCCGCTGCGCTGCTGCACGACACGGTCGAGGACACCGCGGTCACGATCCACGAGGTCACCGAGCGCTTCGGGGCCGACGTCGCCTCGATCGTCGCAGGCTGCAGCAAACACCGCGACGAGCCCCAGCAGTCCTGGCGGGAACGCAAGGAGGCCCACCTCGCCGCCCTCCGGGACACGGGCGACGGCCGGGTCCTCTGGGTCACGGCAGCCGACAAGCTGTCGAACGTGAACTCGCTGCTCAACCACATCGACGCGAACGGACCCGACGCCACCTGGTCGCTCTTCGGCGGCAGCCGGGACGGCAGCCTCTGGTACTACGGCGCCATGTCCGAACGGGTCTCAGCCCGACTCGAGCACTCGCGGCTTCCCGCACGACTGGCCGCCGCCATCGAGCGCCTCAACGACCGCTCCGGGGCCTGAGCGACGCGACGAGTGCCGCCGGTGGACGAGATGGAGCATGACGTCGGTCGGCGCAGCGCGCCTGCAGACCGACCCTGACGGTCCGCCGTCCGTCAGGACCCGGCGTGAGCACCACCACCGAGCACCCAGTCCCCACCGCCAACGAGATCCCGGTCCCCGCCGCCGGCACGAACGACGCCCAGGACGGCACGAACGGCGACGCCGCGCCCACCAGCCCCCGGGAACGTGACACCGCTGGCTCCGACGAGCCCGACGCGCCGTCCCCGCCCACCACCGTCCCGATCCGGCCCGGGGTGGGCGATCGGGACCCGAACGCCCGCCTGGTCGTCGTCGAGAACTACCGGCTGTCGTCGCAGTCGATCGAGGCACCGTTCTGGGAGCACCTCTACACCGGCGAGCTGCCCTACGCGCAGTCGTTCAGCTTCGAGTGCAAGCTCCCGCCGCTGGACCTGATCGGTGAGGGATTCGAGATCGTGGCGTCGCTCACCTCGACGCAGGACGCGGCGATCGTGGCCGAGCACCACGACGCCAAGCTGATCGTCCGTGCCACCAACGACCGGACACACTTCTCGGTCCTCGCTCGGACTCCGGAGGCCCTCGACCGGATCGTCACCGAGCTCCGCGCCCACGAGGCCGGACCCTCGGCGAACGACCTCGAGATCATCGTCTGGGCCGACGGCAGCTACGGGCCCCTGAGCTCGCGGACCACGCTCGAGTCGCTCGACTGGGACGAGCATCGCGCCAACTACCCCGGCGAAGTCCGCGAGGGGATGGACCGCTTGACCTCGCTCGGGCGCCCGACCCCGGGGAGCGGCAGGCTCATCCTGTTCCACGGCACGGCCGGCACCGGCAAGACCACCGCGATCCGACTGCTCGCCAGTAGCTGGAGCGAATGGTGCCGGCTCAGCTATGTGAGCGACCCGGAGCAGCTGTTCCGCTCCGGCCAGTACATGGTCTCGATCGCCTCCCACCGGGAGCGCAACGACCAGGGGCCGACGCTCACCGCCAAGGTCGAGCAGACCGAGTTCTGGAACCTCCTGGTGATCGAGGACGGTGACCTGTGGATGAGCGGCGCAGCCCGTGAGACCGAGGGCGGCGGTGGCTTCCAACGGCTGCTCAACCTCACCGACGGGATGCTCGGCCAGGCCAACAACCTGATCGTCCTGCTCACCGCGAACGTCGAGGACGACCAGGTCGACGACGCGCTGCGGCGCCCGGGGCGGTGCCTCGCCGACATCGACTTCCGCACCTTCACCGAGGCCGAGGCCCGCACGTGGGCCCGCAGCCGGCCCGAGGGCGCGACGTTCGACCTCGCTCAGGTCCGCGGCGAGCAGACCCTCGCCGACCTCCTGGCCCTCGAGGGCAGCCTGCGCCGCATCGGCGGACCCGTCCCCACCGAGCAGCCCGGGCAGTACCTGTGACCTCGGCGAGCCGGGCCCCGTCCGTCAGGACACTCGTGGTGCGTTGGGGCGGTGACTCACCCACTGGGATCCAGCCCGTGACACCCCACACACCAACGAGCAACCCCCACGAGACAGGAATTCGACCATGAGCATCACCAACCTCGACCCGGAGCGCATCGGACAACGGCGAGCGGCCTCGGTCGTCCACGTTCCGACCCGGAACACCGCCGTCTACATCGACCTCGAGAACCTGTTCGGGGGCTACGCCGGCTCCGTCCAGGGTGTCGCCGTTGCGGCCATCATCGAACAGGTCGCGCGACAGGGAGCCGAGCTCGGATACGTCAGCGAGATCGCCGTCATGAAGGCCTACGCCAACTGGGCGGACCCGCGGCTCGGTGTCTACCGGCGCGAAATGATGGAGCAGGGCATCGAACCCGTGCAGGTGTTCAGCTTCGGTGACTCGGTCAAGAACGCTGCAGACATCGAACTGGTGACCGACGCGCTCAGCACCGCCTACGAATCGCCGTTCATTGAGGTCTTCGTCATCGTCTCCGCCGACGGGGGCTTCGTCCCACTCGCGCGACGGCTCCACGCAATGGGGAGGACCGTCATCGTCGTCTCAGTGGCGAACCGGAAGGTCAACAAGCTGCTCCGGTCGGTCGCCGACGAGTGCATCATCGTCCAGGGTGCCGCACCCACCGAGGAGTCACGCCCCGCCAAGCAGCCGACTCGCATGTCCGGCAACCCTCGACGGACCGGCCACACCCGGGCACTCGCCGGCCTCACGTTGGGCGCGCCGCGCACGCGTCAGGAACTCCGGACTGAGATCGGTCGAATCGTCGGGCACGAGAACTACACCGACTGGCACCGCAGCCACGCAACATTCCTCGACCAGAGCGGCGTGGCGCTCAACGCGTGGCTGCTGCTGCTCGACGAGATCGATCCCCGGTGGCGGAGCCACGTCAAGCGCTGGTTCCCCGCCGCCAAGCAGGCGTTCGCGTACGCGCTGGCGGACACCGACTGGCGATTCGCCAATGTCGACGGCGTGGGTCCGGTGATCGTGCCGGCCGATTCACCCCACGCCGCACCCGGTCTCACCGATGACGACCTCCCCGGTTGGGCGGCCACGACCGAGGCGCTGGCCCGGCTCGAACCGCCGATCCGGCTCACGTCGATCGACCTGCTGCTCGGCGTGGTCGAGTTCGTCGACGAGCACGTCTCCACCGAGCGCGATCGAACCCTCTCGTTCGACACCCTCTACGAAGCAGCGGCCGAAGCCCTGGACGAGTACCCCGCAGCCGAGGTCCGGAGCAACCTCATCACCCTGGCCAACAGCGGCGTCCTGGTCACCGACGACGCAACCGCCGAGCTTGCGGACCGCCGATACCACCGAGACGGCGAACGACCCCTCGAGCTGGTCGCGAGCCATGTGCGTTCATCGCTCGCCGCGTACGAGTGGCCCGAGGCGAACGAGGTGACCGAGGCGCTCGAGGCGTCGGCGTCGTGACCTCCCACCGATCGTTCTTCGACGATTTCGAGGGGATACGGGAACAGACGCGTCGTCGATTCCGGGCCGAGGAGCGAATCCGGAGGACCGATCCCGCTGCGGTTCGCGTCTGGAAGGACTGGACGTCGGTAGTGATCGCCACCGGACCTGCCGACGGGGTTGGTCGGGCGTTGTGGCTTCGTGGCTGGCGCTGGGCATTCGGCAGCTTCTGGCCGATCGGTCACAGCGCCGGAGCGATCGCGACCGGCTCGTACCCGATGGCCGTGGCGTGGGCCGTGGTCGTCGTCGTGATCGCTGCGGTCGGTGCGCGATCACCGGTGCGCCGCTACCAGACTGCAGCCGAACGCTTCGGGGCGATCGACGGTGCGCCGCAGATCCAGCGACTCGGCTGGGTGACCGTGTTGAACCGGACCCTCCTCCCCGTGGTGGCCACGATCGCCACGTGCTGGGCACTGGGAGCGGTCGGCGCGCCGTGGGCGTCCCAGCTCCTGCTCGCCGCGTACCTGGGCATGCACCTCTGGCGACACCAGGAGTTCCCGCGAAGCGAACAGCTCGTGTACCTGTGTCGCATCGAGGAGCGGTCCGGCGACTGGTTCCTGGGGCTCGAGCCGCAGCCGGACCGGGGCCGGCGTCAGCTGACCAGCGTGCGAGAGTTGCGGAGCGACGAGGTGCTCGACCCGGGACCGTGGTGCGCCTCGATGCACTGGCCGGAGGTCCCACCGCTCCGCGGCGATGTCCGCGTGACACCCAGTCTGATCATCCCGCTGCCCGTCGGTGCCATCCGGGCCGACGGCGACAACAGCGAACAGCCCAATGACTCAGCAGCCCGGGCCGTGGGGTCGGGACGCCGGTACGGCACCCCTGGACCGGACCAGTCGACCGATTCGCGGATCTCTGCAGCGGACGACACCGACCGGCTCCCGGCCGACGCTCTCGCCGTGCTCGGGCTCGGCCCGGACGCCTCGCTGCGGGACGCTCGTCGGGCGCACCGGAAGCTCGCGAAGCAGCACCACCCCGACCAGGGCGGCGACCCGCGGACCTTCCGGGAGCTGCAGGCCGCGTGGGAGGCGATCCAATCAGCGGCGGAACGAGCCGGCGCAACCTGAGCGTCCGTCGCGTTCGGTGGGCTGAGGACGGTGCGCTACGGACCGAACCGTCCGTCAGTTCGAGCTGATGCTCACCGTCACCAACACACCCAACGCCGAATCGACCCACTCCACCGCAGCGACACACGCAGCCGCTCTCGAGCACGCCCTCGACGACGTGTCGACCGAAGTCGAGCCCACTCGATCAGCGGAAGTCGACCCCGAATCCGACCCTCGTCGGATCGTGCTCCGATTCCTGATGCTCCGGCCCGCGTTCGGACTGCGCTACCAGCGTGACTTCGTGATCAGCTGGCTCGTGCCACCGGCGGAACTCCGTTCGTCCGGCCTCACCGAAGCGGCACGAATCGTCAGCTGCGACACGGTCACCGCCGTGCTGGTGGGCCAACGGGTCGCCGTGCTGATCGAGAGCAGGGTCGACTCCACCAGGATCTCGATCCTCGCAGCGGACCCCACGGAAGGGTGGGAGATCCACCAGCGACTCCGTGCGGCTGCAGCGCCCGACCCCACCTGGGGCCGAGGCGCTCGCACGCGCCCGTGCGGTCGGGCCCGCGCCGATGGGCCGCAAACGAACGCTCAGCGACCGTCGCACTCCCCCGCAGCGGCTGCGGCGGACAGCGTCCACGTCGGTGGTGCGTCCGTCAGTAGCGAGCATGGAAGCCACCACGCCCACCTCTCCCGCTCCGAGGTCCACCCGTACTGCGACGACGACGGTCCCGGTCCGCAGGCGAACGACCGCCCGGAGCCTGCCGCACCGCCGGGCGAGCGGGTGGCGACTCGCCGCCACGATGACCCTGGTGTGCGCGTTCACGCTCACGGCGTGCGCGCCGGTCCCCAGCCCGCCGAGCGCGTGGCCTCAGCTGCTGGCACCGACTCCTCCCCCGGCGCCCGGCAACGAACGATGCCTGCTCGGCGCTCCCGTCAGCTCGCACTTCCAGTTCGTGTCGGTCGAGGACGGCTGCCCGGTCCGCTGGGACCCCTGTCGCGCCGTTCCGTGGTGGTTCAACCCGAGCGGTGCGGTGCTGCCACTCGCCGAGGTCCAGTCAGCGTTCGACCAGGTCGCAGCCGGCACCGGGCTCCGCTTCGAGTACCGGGGTGAGACGTCGATCCGCTCGGACGACTGGGTCCGGAACTGGTCCGGGTACGGACTGGTGCTGGACTTCGTTGAGATTCCTGGACCGACGGCCGGATTCGGTGGGATGGCGTGGTCGGACGGAATGGCGGAGCGGGGAATGGTCCAGCTCGACCCGACCATGCAGACCGAACCGGACCCGGTCGAGGCGCAGCGCCAGTGGATCGACCTGATGCTGCACGAGATCGGACACGCTGTCGGGATCGACCACGTGGGCCATCCGACCGAGCGGATGTTCCCAGTGCTCGTCCAGCCCTTCCACGGGCGGCTCGGAGACGGCGACCTCCAGGGACTCCGACACGTCGGCCGGGATCAGGGTTGCGTTGTGTCGAAACCGACGAGCACCGATTCGGCCGTCGGTCGCCCAGTGGTAGCGAACTGATGTTCGGCGCCCGATGATGCTGACTCGGCACTTCGGACTTGACGAGCACAAGCCTGCACTCCGGCACGGGCAGGTAGCGTCGGCGGAGGAGAGGGAGAATCGTTGAACAGTAAGCGGCTACTCACAGGTCGATGGGCTCGAGCAATCGCCGGGGATACCCCAGCCTGGGCGGTGGTGCTCCGGAAGTCCCTCCGTTGGACCTTCAACTGCTTCCCCCTGTTCCTGCTGTCCATGATGCGATTGGCAGGCGAACGGCGGACTCCCGGTTACGAGTCACAGTTCGGCGAGTTCGACTACACCGAGCCAGTTCTGTCTGCGGCCACTGTCGGACCGCTGTTGCTCGGCGTGTGCATCGTCACCGCCGGGACCACTTATCTGGCGTACTCGTGGCGGCGAGCTCCCGCCACGGTGATCGCCAGCGGCTGGGAACTGAAGGTTCCCAGCGTCTCGATTCCCACCGCTGCGTCGATCGGCGCAATGCCCGCGGCCACAGTGGCGCTGCTGACTGCTGCAGCGGGTTACTGGGTGAGCACCCAGCCGAGAGGAACGCTCGGTCAGCTTCTCACCGGGCTGTTCCTGATCGGCTGGACGTTGACCTGGATCGGGTTCAACATCGCCTTGCTGGCAACCTCCGGATTGCGTCGGGTCGCCGGGCGCGAGCTCGTGTACGCCGTGTGTGTCGACGAGGGAAATGGCTCGACCATCTGCCCGATTCTCGGGACGGTCGTTCGGACGTTCGCCAATGGTCCAACGATGATGGTCAGGCTCGCTCCGATCCACCCTGATGACCAGTTCGAGATGGCGTCGTGGCTCAAGGGCTGCCTTCCCCGAGCGACGTACCGACCCGGGATGAGTTGTGAGTTCCAACTTGCGGACGTGCTCCCGATGCCAGTGGGGAGGGTCTGGCGATCAGTCGAAGGGTGGAAGGCACGTTCGAGCGTCAAGGCATCGCAGGATCTTCCAGCGGTCACACCCGACATCGGGCAGTTGTGGGTGGTCGAGCACGAGCAGGAGAATGAGCTCGTCCTCATCTGCGCCCAGAGCAACAGACGAGCCAGCTACCTCCGATGCAGCAGCGACGCGCTGCAGGCCCAGCAACAGGACTGGCCGCTGGTGAGCCCGAACATCGGTGGAACCGGACCGTGGTTCGCATGCACGAACCTGGGCACGGATCGACAGCACTTCGGTTACTTCTCGTACTGGGTTGGCTCAGTCGATACCGGGCTTGTCAGCGAAGCGGCTGCCGTTGCGTACCGCTTCGACGAACTCGCACGCGAGCGTGAGCGTCGGGAACGCGCGGAGTGGGCGCGCCAACAGGAAGACCGGGATCGAGAGCGCCGGAGACGGGAATCGGAACGTCAGCGACGGCAACGGGACGACGAGGAAGCGTTCCGTCGACGCGACGAAGCGCGAGAGGGACGTCGCAACGGAAGCAGCTTCTCCGGGCCGACCACGGAGGAGGCTCAGCGCGCACAACACCTTGCAGTTTTGGGACTGACGCAGGGTGCGTCGCTCAAGGAGGCCAAGAAGGCCTACCGACGGTTCGTCACTACACATCACCCCGATAAGGGTGGCAACCCATCCGTGTTCCGCCAGGGCCAAGAGGCGTGGGAGTTCCTTCAGCGGGACTACCACAACCCTTCTGGGTGGGCCTCGTCTCGCAGCGCTGCGCCATGACTCCGCGGACCCACTCCCGTTGGCCAGCCGGGAGCGCGTGCTCGACTACGTCGCCGCTACAGCGATCGGGACTCGACCCGCGACACGATCACACCCACCCCACGGACGGCGAAATCCTCGGGCGTGTATCGTCCGGGTGCTGGGAGGCGGTTGCGAGCGTGAGGCGGGGCTGCAGGACCGCCTCAACCTCGACGAAGCTTGGCAGGAGGAGGGGCTGAGCATGCTGAATTGCGCTGTGGTCGTGGACCGTGCCTCGGTCGAACATCGACTGGGCGAAGCGCTCGGAGTCGGGGGACGTGTGCCTCTGGACCTGGGTCGACTGGCCAAGCTCCTGCGGGCGTACGGCCTCGAGCCAGTCGAACTGGCCGCCGCAGTACCCCGCGCAGCGATCGTCGACGGACCGGACTGCAACCCGGTCCTGGCCCGGAGGGACAGGGAATCCGCCGATCAGTGGTGGTCAAAGGAATCACGCAGCCTCGCACCCCACGTCCGCTGCAAGCCACTCTGGGGTGCCTCGAACGGTCGCGGTGAGGTCGCCGTGGACCTAGCCGTGGTGGCTGGGGCGTTGGACGCGGCGATGCGGTCCGAGGAGCGTGGCATCGATCTGGTCGTGGTCGTCTCCCACGACGCCGACTTCCATCACCTCCACAGGTACTGCCAGTCGGTGCCTCTGGTGGTGGCGGGGTCGTTCACGCAAGGGGAACGGAGGCTGTGCCGGGAGGGCAAGGTCCCGAGACTCGACATCCCGAAGCTCGACTTCTGCACGCTCAGCGCGCAGTCGCGAGCGCTCGAATCTCCGGGGCTCACGCTGCACGACGTACGACAAGACGACCTCACAGGGAACCCTGGACTCCTGCGGGAGGGCGACAAGGTTCTCATCGCCCGCACGAACAGCAACACGCCGGTGATTCGATCCGGGCCACTCACCCGGCGCGTCGCCGGCATGCCAGCACTCCGCAAGGCGCTCAGCCTCGCAACCACGATCGCCGTGGTCGATCCGTACGGACTGTTCAACTCGGCGGTCCGTTCCATTGGCACAGGGGGACTGCCGAACGCTCAGTCGGTGCAGCAACTCCTGGCCTCGCTCTGGTGGAGCGGACCAACTGCTGTCTTGGCAACGATTCCCGACCTCCGTCGGCACACCACCGAACAGCTCGACTCGGATCTCCAGAGCGCATGGAAGTCGCGGGATCAACAGCTCGATGCGTTGGCCGCCACATTCGACGATGACGGGGACCCGCTCACCGTCGCCACCCGATCCCCGCTCCAGCCGGGTCGGGCCAGGCTGCCCGGCACCAGCGGCATCGACCCCGATCCGGATCGGACCCTCGTCAACCGTGCGCTCAAGCGCCTTGCGACCGGTCTGCTGGCCGACCTCTGGCTCGCGGCGACACTCCCCGCTTCACCGGACGTGCCCACGCCCCAGGTCGTGTTGCTGAGCGACGACTTCGAGCTTGCCGCAACCCTGGAACTGCTCCCCCACTGTCGGATCCACGCACTGGAGGATGTCGTTCGAATCGGCCTGCACGCCCACCGGGGTCACCTCGAACTCCCGCAAGGTGCCAACTCAGCCGAGGGACAACTGGTGGTACTCAAGGACAACCTCGTTGCGCAACTGACCGGGGCCGACCTTGCACAGTACGGTGGACGTCATCGGAAGCTGCTCGCATCCGCTCTGTCGGACGAGAATTCGGTGATTCGGACCGGTGGTCGCGACCCCGAGACAGGCGGACGGGTCCTGCACATCCGGGTCGACGTCGAGGAGGACGGCGACGCCATTCCTGATCGCCGGAATCTGACGGCGCTGTTGTACGGGACCAAAACCCAGCTCGAACATTCACGACCGAGCACATCGGTCGAATCCCAAGGCGAGCACGACGACCTCCTGATCACCTTCGACAGAGACAGCGTCTGTGCCCACCCGGTGATCGTCTACGGCCAGAAGCCCGAAGGCGGAACCAGCCGCGAGGCCATCGTCGTCGACCAACAGGGGAGCTGGATCACCGTGGACCTCGACGGAGATGGCGTCGCGGACAGCCGCGTTCCGCTCGGACACGCAGCACTCGACTTCGATCCGGACCGCCGGATCGTCGTCCACCAGGATCCGGGAGGGAACCTCCAAGTCATCGACCCTGCGTCGGCGCTGGAGGACGAGCTGCAGCCCGAGGTGGTGCAGATCACCAGCAGGGTCGTGTTCAGGAATCAGGACTGCTGGAGCGCAATGCCGGTCGGACCCGCCGACGGCGTGGCGCTCCCGCTCGTCAGGACCTCCAGCAAGCACGCGCTCGAGGGTTCGGAGGGTGACCGCCTACTCGCCCTCTGCCGGGACGGATCCGACGGTCGCTACTACGTCGCGATGTCGACCCCACTCCAGCACCTCCAGCGACTGCCCGGGCCGACGAATAGTCCGATCGAGCAGGAGGGGGCAGACGCATGACCACTCCGTCAGCTCAGCCACCAGCCGGGCTGTCCCGACAGCCTGCTTCCGGACGACCGCACACGGATGGTCCTCAGGGCTACAACGTCGACGCCCAGCGACCACTCGACAACACTCGGAGTCCACAACGAGCGGAGGCCGTACGCATTCAAGCCGCTCGCTAGTTGGACAGCGATCAATTCCCACGGGCACCTAGCGATGGGCACCTCCGATCAACTCCTCCACGGCTTGTCCCGGCAGCGCCGGTTCGACGCGGAGCGCGTCAGCCGAGATGTCGAGCCTGGCAGCCGGTCCAACGTGGCATTCGACAAGCCCTTGTCAACCACCTGAAGACCGCCGATCGGCGACTCCACCGGGTCGGCTGCACCACCAATGCAACAGAGCCGCCCGAAGCGAGTTCCACATCTGGCCACTGAGGGTTCCAGATCAGTCGCCTTCAGGGCCACCGAAACGCTTAGAAGGCCCCGCGAAGTTGCCAACCGCGGAGCCACCACGTGGGCCGGACCGCCCGCCCACTCGGCGGCGAGGTCGCCCGATTCTAGGTGCAGGCGGTCCCGTATCGATCGTGGACGGGCGGCCTGCCCGGCCGACGCCGGCCCGGCCGGGACTACGGTGCACTCCGTGCAGGATCCGGCGTCGGGGAGCGGGACCGAACCGGGCGTCCACCGACCCGCGCCGGCCACCCGGTTCCTCGCCACCACCGGGCTGTCGGTGGCCGGGACGGCACTCGGACTGCTGGGCGCGACGGGCGCCACCACGGCAGCTGCCGGCGACGGCCAGTCCGGTGCCCTCCTGACCGGTCTCTACATGTCGACGGTGCTCGTCACCTCGGCGGTGTCGGTCCCGTACGCGCCGCGCATCGGCCGACGACTCGGTCC